>CAZGQQ010000016.1:0-26827 GCA_964527175.1 uncultured Treponema sp. | reverse complement strand
GGATGAAAAGACGTACACGGAGATACTTGCGGAAAATACGTGAACCCGCATTTTTGACGCCTTGCCCCTCCCGGTGCGGGGCTATCCCCTGGCGAGAAAGGCAACTTTTTCTTCGTCGTGCCGCGAGGAAGCATTATGTCCGTAGTCTGGATAGACCCGAATCTCCTTGGGTGTATTAATTCGATTGTAAGCTGCGAAGATCGTAGACGGCGGACAGATTGTATCCTCGAGACCGACACTCAGAAGACATTCACCCTGGATACGGTCAGCGAGATTACAACAATCAAAATAGCTCAGGGTCTCATACACGTGCTCTTCAGTTTCGTGAAGCGGGTCGTGAATCCTGAAATAGTGTGATATTTCGCCATAGGGACTGTTCTGAGAAAGTTCAACAGCACGTCGAAAATGACAAAGAAAGGGAACTTCTGCGATAACCCGACTAACATGTGGACTCAGCGCTCCTGTGGCAAGGGCAAGCCCTCCACCCTGACTTCCCCCTTCAAGGGCAATACGACTTCCGTCTGTTTCGGGCAAAGAGTAGACAAAATCAACCGCACGAACTGAATCCATAAAAACATTCCGATAGTAATAGGAATCAGGATCACCGATCCCGAGGGTCATCCAGCCACTTGCGCCACCATTCGGATAGGACGCCAGATCCGGGGAGGCAGGGTTCTGGCCGCGTGTATACACCATAAGAACAGAATAGCCCATTAGAATATATTTGAGGTATCCCGCAACCGTGAGCGAGTTCCAATTATACCCATGAAAGATGACTATGGCAGGAAGAGATCCTGCAGACGAATTAGCCGGACGAACGTACTGGGCAGTTATGCGTGAATTCCGGAACCCGTCGAAACAAACCCGAAAGCATTCCACGGTGTCGAGGGGATAAGGAACTTGATCCATTTTTGCGTTGAGCTCCTGTGTAGCAGATTCGGTCAGCGACCGCTCCCAAAAGGAACCAAAATCGGGCATTTTTCTTATTTCGGGACGATATTCACGCAACGCCTCAAGGGGCATATCAAACAAATTCATGTTGGATCCTCCACTACCACAGCATGTATATACGATACAGGCATACCACACGAAAAGCAAGGTTTAACAAGATCGGCCAATACACAAGAACTCATGCCCATCGGTGTACATTGCTCACGCCGTTGCACGACACCGAACGGGAAACCGTGTGTCTCATGTTAGATATAGTACGTGATGATTTTTTTCTTGGTATCCGTCCATTTTCGGGTATATACTGAAATCCATTGTCCTGGTGCAGAGTATATCCATAATGAGCAACCAGATCAAATCAGGGTAAAACCATGCATAATGAACAACGTGTTATGAAAAAAGTACTAATTCTGATTATTTGCACAATATTAGTTGCCGGAGCACTCAACGCTCAAGAACGGAACTACTTTGAACAAATTTCCTTTATCGCAACCCTGGGCGACAATTTTCACAAAGAGATAGTCGGACACGTCAATTCCGGAAATGATATGTTTCCGGTTTACAAGATCAGCTACAATATGGAGACGAGAAATAAGAGAAAATACCTGGTTATATGCGGTGTTCACGGAAATGAACCCGCACCGGTGTATGCAATCAGGGATTTTCTTGTTGAACTGGATTCACATGACACCAGCGCGGACACACCACGGATCGACTTTATATATATGGTAAATCCTTGGGGTTTCATTAATAACAGCAGATACAATAGTAGCAATCTGGATATAAACCGGGATTTGGCAACGTTTCAAACAAAAGAAGCACAAATACTGAGAGACGCGATTGATCTTGAGGAGTACGACTGCGTATTCGACTTTCACGAAGGAAATACAAAAGGGTATTATCTTTACTACTATGACAAGAAATACAGAAGTATCGCTGATAAGGTCATAGAAATTTATAAAGAAAACGCGGTTCCTATAGAGAATGAATATATTGATGTCAAACTAAAAACAGAAAATGGATTACTATATGTTCCCTGGTACGCACGAGTATATATGAGCATGCGTAAGGAACGCACGATAACGTTATGGTCGTATGAACAGGGAATTGAGAAATCATTTACACTGGAATCATCAAAAAATCGTGATATACAGGAAAGAGTACATGTTATCATGGATGTGTTACGATTTCTGGTAACGACAGATTTTAATCAGTAAGGGGCATAATAATGATAAGTATTATTGTTTTAACATCACTGGCCGTCATCCTTTTTATTTTGTTGGTTGTATCCATCATAACGACTGTTATCCACAAAAAGAAGAGCTCGTCTTTTCTGGTTGCCATGAGCATTTCTTTTCTTGTGGTTATTCTTGCCGATGCAGTCGTAATTGGATACTATGTTTACAACAACCACGAAAAAATAGTATCAACAGTATTGGAAAAGACAAGTGACATTACTTCGCACGGATTGGCATTGACCGCATCCAATTTCGAAGAGAACTGGGATAAAGAACTCATAAAAAACTTTGGTAACGTTTTCATTTCAGTACGATCTGTAGCGTTCCAGGTAGAAAAAAATGAAAAAATATACACGATCGAAGTGGTTATTGATAATCACAATGAACCGAAAAGGAAAATGTATTTTCATGATTTAATGAACAACAACTATCTGGTAGCTTGTGACACTGATGATATTGTCTATGTCATGGAAACAGTGAAGTATGATAATGACAAAATACCGGTAGGCAAAACCATAGCAAAATACACGGTTGCTGTTGCCAAGGATGCCACACTCTCATATTTGAGATTTATTGCGGAAAAAATCAGCCTGGATAAACAGGAGCTATAAATGAAAGAAGTAGCAGTTTTTAATACCCGTGTTGAAGCAGAAATGTGGTGTGTCCAATTACAGGAAAACAACATTCCCTATATTTTGCAGGGAAATGATTATGGTGGAGCAAATCCCCTGGTTGGCATGACAAACGGAATAAAAGTTCTTGTAGCTGATGACATGATTGACACGGTTAACACTATAACCAGGCCATAGCAAAGTAATGGCGGGACCCGAGTTCATCGCCCCCGCCTGCCGGAAAGTAGTATGCCGTATCAGGCTTTCCCGAGCTTTTCGAGAATGCCTTGTACTCGTTCAACTTGTACGGGATAGAGGTCGGCGGGAACTGATTCTGATCCCGCGGCGACCTTTACCTGGTGACGGGCACACCCGGTGTTATCACCGAGACAATACTGTTTTTTGATCAGACTGGCCGTTGCCGGTTTATCTGCCATACGATCGTTGAAAAAGGGACACTGGGGAAGACATTCACATTCTGCCATCGCATTCTCCTTTCCCGAACAGACGGGGAATAAGTTCAGTATAGATCTTTTTTTATAGAAAAACCAGTTTTCGCACCGGGTCCCGGTGTTACCCGGGTCAACGGATATTGACAGACAGAAGCTGTGGCATCAGTATGGATTCATGCCGGTACTTCCCTGCCGGCCAGGAGCTTGTCATGACACAGCTGTTTCGCACGTCGGTATCAGTTTTTTTTCTTTTCTCAAGCCTCGCTCCGGTGAGCGCCTATGACATCCCGGAAGCGGAGTATCCCGAATTACCCCGAAGCGCAGATGCGGCAGAATCGTTTGTTCCGACCGGATGGACAATCGAAATCATGGAAACGGGCGATTTAAATTCGGACGAACGGGACGACATTCTTCTTGTACTGAAAGAGGAGAATCCTGCGAATATAATCACCAATGATCCCGCTAGCCCCGGCGTGGACGAGTGGGACGCGAACCCCCGGATCCTTGCCGTGGCTTTTGCCCTTCCCGGCGGCGGCTATGAACTGGTGCTCCAGAATAATGACTTCATACCGCGACATGAAGATCCCTGTATTGACGATCCGTTCAGCCTCGCCGAAATGGAAGCAGGCACTATTCAGATATACCTCCACCTGTGGGCTAACGCAGGGACCTGGTACACTTCGGACTCAAAGTTCACCTTCCGTTTTCAGGACAATGCATTACGTCTTGTTTCCTATACGAATTACACGACAAAACGGAATACCGGTGAAACCTGGGAACTCGATCTGGACTATGTCGCCGGTAACGCTGTACTCACAACAGGCAATTACTCGGATGACGAAGGCGGAGATTTGTCGTATGAGAAGCCCCTTCCCTGCGAAGAACTCATTTCCATTGAAGAAATCGGTTCCGGCTGGGACTTTTACACTGAACAGTCGGATATCTCATGGTGGGAGATAGATGATACGGAACCGGAGGAATAATCGGAAGACAACACGGCGGAATGTCACCGATAACACGAAATAATTCAAAGAGGAATCCATGAACCGACAAAACAGTAACGATCATTCTGCAACAGCGGGAAACCGGGTAGATACATCAGCCGCTCATCCGGAAGCGGCCGGGCAGGTTCCGCAGGCAGCAGGCGACTATTTTGAAATAAAATTCGGAATCGACCGTGCTCTGGTACGGAAGGTACTCCATGCCGCCGTCAGCCGGGGCGGTGATTTTGCAGAAGTTTATTTTCAGCACAAAGTATCAGATCAAATCGGATATGAGGACGGACAGGTTAACCGCGCCCATGCACGCGTTGATCTTGGCGCCGGTATCCGGGTGTTGAACGGTGAGCAGACCGGATATGCCTACACCGAGGAACTCACGCCGGAGTCGCTTGTCTCGGCCGCACAGACGGCCGCATCCATTGCCTCGTCAACACCGGGAAGCCCCGTCGACATCTTCCACGGCGTGGAAGTACCCCGACTCTACGCACAAAAACCCGTATGGCTGGATGTTCCTCCGGCGGACAAGATTGCCATTCCCCGCCGCATTGGCGAGAAAATGCTTGCGCGCAACCCGGCAATAATCAAGGCAAGCACCTGGTTTTCCGATTCTGATGAAGTTATTCTTGTAGCCAACACCGACGGCGTTTGGGTTGAAGACTATCGGCCCATGACCGTTGTATATGCAACCTGTACTGCTGAAAAAAATGGCCGGGTGGAATCAAACGGTTATTCCCGCAGCGCCAGGCGGGGCATTGACCTGTATTCGGAAAATCTTATTGACGAAATAGCGAATCAGACTGTCGATAACACCATGCTCCTCTTCGACGCAATCGTACCGCCCGCAGGAGAAATGCCGGTTGTACTGGCGCCCGGCACGTCGGGGATTTTGTTGCATGAAGCGATGGGTCATGGATTTGAAGCGGACTTCAACCGCAAGGGCGTGTCAATTTTTTCCACCATGATGAACAAACAGGTTGCAGAAAATTTCGTCACAATCGTGGACACTGCCCTTGAACCGGAAGCACGCGGTGCCGTCAATGTGGACGACGAAGGATGCCCGGGACAAAAGACCATCCTGGTTGAAAACGGGCGGCTCGTGTCATATCTGCACGACAGAATCAGCGCAAAGTACTACAAGGTTCCGCAGACCGGAAACGGCAGACGGGAAAGTTTCCGCTCAATTCCCCTGCCGAGAATGCGGGTAACCACCATGGAGAGTGGCCCCCATTCACCGGAAGAGATAATCCGGTCAGTGAAGAAAGGGCTCTATGCCATGGACTTCATGAATGGCGAAGTGGCCATAGGTGCCGGAGATTACAGTTTCTATGTAAAAACGGGATACATGATAGAAGACGGGAAACTGACAACACCGGTGAAGGATGTAAACCTTATTGGTAACGGACCGGACAGTTTGAGAAAAATAACCATGGTCGGTAACGACAAAACGATTGACCGGGGAACCTGGACCTGTGGTAAAAACGGGCAATCAGTTCCGGTAGGACTGGGTCTTCCAACTGTAAAGGTTTCCGGTATTACCGTAGGCGGAGTAAACACATGACAGAGCGAAAGGATGAGAAGCCGGAACAGATTGCGCAGATGCTGATGGATGGCGCCCACAAACGCGGTATTTCAGAAGTAAAAGTCGTTGTAAGGCAATCACGGGATATTTCCACCGTGTACCGCAAGGACAGAATCGACAAGGTAGAGGAATCCTCCCGAAAAGAAGTATCAGTACACCTGTATGACCGCAACCGCTACAGCGTGAACACGTCGAACGATTTTCGCGCAACGGCGCTGGAACAGTTTCTTGACAATGCGGCAGCGCTTACCAGGGCAATGGAACCGGATCCATTCCGTGAACTGACGGATCCCTCCCTGTACCGGGGACGCGAGAGTCTGGACCTGAAAATAGTTGATCCCGATTTCGAATCCCTGACGACACAACGGCGTAATGATCTTGCACGGGAAGCGGAAGCCGCGGCGATGGATGAGGCGAAAGATGGAGCGGTATCCGCGGAAGCCGGTATGGAAACACATACCGAAGCAACAGTACAACTGCATTCAAACGGTTTTGAAGGATATGCTGCCGAGACCCAGGCCTGGCTGTATACCGAAATATCACTGAAGGATACCGGAGCGCGACTTGCAGAAGGATGGGAGGTTTTCGGAACCCGTTTTGCACGCGACATGATCGATGCCACAGCGGTAGGGCAGCAGGCTGCGGCACGGGCAATGCTTCAGTTGAATCCGGAACGGCTGCAGACACAAAAATGTCCGATGATCGTGGAAAACCGCGCAGCCGAACGGCTTCTGGACGGTCTTTTTTCCGCATTGAACGGCAGTCTGCTGCAGCAGAAACGTTCCTTTCTGGAAAACTGCGAAAACATGAAGATGGCATCCGACGTGTTTTCGCTCATCGATGATCCGTTTGTCAAAAGCGGATTCGGCTCCCGCCTCTTTGATCAGGAAGGCATTTCGGCAAAGAAAATCCCCCTTGTGGAACAGGGGGTGCTGAAGAATTTTTACATCGATATCTACTACGGGAAAAAACTGGGACGCCGGCCGACTACCGGAAACCGCTCAAACCTTGTGCTCGCTCCCGGAGGGAAATCACTGGACGAGTTGGTGAAGGACGTTCACAACGGTATTCTCGTGCGCGGCTTTATCGGTGGCAATTCCAACACCACAACCGGAGATTTTTCACTCGGCGTATATGGTACACGGATTACAAACGGCCGCCTCGCCGAAGCCGTCTCGGAAGCAAACATCTCCGGGAATCACAAAGAGTTATGGAATAAACTGGTACAGACAGGTAATGACCCCTGGACATACAGCACGGTCCACACACCCAGCCTGCTCTTCGAAGAAATCCAGTTCAGCGGGAACTGAGTTCACCGCTCTCGTCATTACACGACACTTCCCGTGACGCGTTGTGCCCCATCCTGCTTTCATTTTTGTATTGCAAATACCGTTTCAGGGAATTACAATTCAGGAAAACATACCGGGAGAGTTTTATGAACACAGTAAAAAGACTGGCTATTGTTCTCGTGATGAGTCTTGTAACCGTGCTGCTGTTTTCCCAGAGTTTGAACGACGTGTTCGGCCTCTGGAAAACCATCGACGATGAGACCGGTAAAGCAAAATCGGTAATTCTCATTTATAAATACCAGGAGAAGCTTTACGGACGTATTGTGATGACGTACGACGATGATGAACTGCCAAAGGATACGTGGATGAACCCCACCGACCGGGCAGAAGAGATGCCCGACCAGCCCTATTACGCCGGAATGGACATGATCTGGGACATGGAAATCAAAGGTGATAAATGGGCAAGGGGGAAAATCTGCGACCCCGCCAAAGGAAAGGTCTATGGCTGTGAAATCAGTTGCGATGCCGGGACTGGAGACCTGATCGTCCGTGGCAAGATTGGCCCCTTCGGCCGGAACCAGTCCTGGAAGAAAAAACCGTCCGAGTTACCGGCCGGATTCATCCTGCCAGAAAATCCGTTTCCATCCATACCCCGCACCTGATCAATCGCCGCAAAAAAAGAAGCGCCGGACATGTTCCGGCGCTTCATTTTTTTTTGTACCTTACTATTCAATTGTTACCGTCAAATCCCCCACAAGATCGGTAGCGGGTTCGGGTTCTTCGGTGCCGTCAATTTTTTCAAGTATGTATTTCAGCACCGTATTCAGGACCCCGTATACACCGCCGGGAGTTCCGCCTTTGGTATTCTCATTTGGCGTCCATCCGATAAAGTGCATGGTGTACGTCGTCTGGGGATTATCCAGATCTATATTTGCAGCAAACGTAACCGCCGGCTGATCGGAGAACCAGTCATTGCCATCCCAGGAATGGTCCACTTCGAAGTAGACGGTAAACTGCCGGGGCGCATTCTTATCCAGGGTGATTTCCTGTACAAAATTGCCATCGACGACCGTGGAACCCGAAACGGCATCAATCTCGGAGGATGTGAAATGAGGACGGATATTCTCCTGCCAGTTCGGAAGACCGGTTCCCGTGAGATTTTGCCAGTTGATGCGGTTACAGACAAAGATGTTGCGGTAAAAATTCTGACCCGGATTGGCCAACCAGATGGTATAGATCTTTTGTCCGCCATGCTCGACACCGTCGGTAAAGTGTACCTTTATAACCGTATCGCTCCCCGCCTCCGGAGTCTTTACCGGACCTGTTTGAATATAAGTTGATGAACCGGCACTGTTTTCCGAGCGGATCCGGTACCAGTAATTGGTGTCGGCAGCGCAGCCGGTATCGGTATACACCTCGGCGTTCGCTGACTGCGGCAGTGATACGGCTCCGGTAAACGCGGCGTTTTGGGCACGCTGCAGCAGGAAGCCCGTCTCGTTATCGGACTTGTCATCCCAGGTGATACTGACCGATGTGGCCGACAGCGCCGTGGCGGAAATGCCCTCAGGCGCCGCCGGGGGTGTGACAATTACGGGCAGTTCCTCGTCCACGGCATTTGACCAGTCGGACAAGAGAGTGTCGTACCAGGAGCGGATCCGGTAATAGTAGGTAAAGCCCGTTGCAAGGCCGGTATCCAGATAAGACTCTTCGTTCGCCGGTATGGCAATCTCTTCCGCACCGGTAAATGAGCTGTTAACGGCACGTTGCAGGGTGAACCCTTCCTCGTTATCGGACTTGTCACTCCAGGTCAGCTTTATGGTCGCACCGGTAATGGCGTCGGCGGCCAGTCCTGACGGTACGTCAGGTACTTCAGGATTCGGTCCCGGGCCGGGAGCGGGGTCTGCCGATCCGGTTCCCGCCTCACAGGAAAGAGCTACCACAAGAATTGCGGTAGACAAAACAAGTACCATATTCCGGTATAACATAAAAATACCTCCGATAACTTTATTTCTCTACCTGTAGAGGTAGCACAGTGTTCCCGGTTATCAAGATTTTTTAATATTAATTTAATCTTGAACAGTCCATCCTCACGCGCCGGCCTGATCAACTATTTCCGGGAAGTCATGATTGACGTCCACAAAATATCGCAAATCAAAATCCTCATGGGTTACCACAATAAGAATCGTGTCATGAGTCGCAAGGTATGAAGAAATAGCATGCATGACCCGTGAACGTGTTTCAAAATCGATATGGGCAAACGGCTCGTCAAGAAGCAATACCTCCGGATGTGCCGTAAGCGCGCGGGCAATATCCATGCGCTTCATTTCCCCGGACGACAGGGAATGAGGATAGGCTTCAAGATGAAGCCGGGTTAATCCGACACGCTCCAGATTATCGGCCAGTCCGAGCGGAAGACCGGAGGCATCATGATCAAACGGACAGATATGCCGGAACGAATCGGCAATCTTCAAATCGGGAAAAAATGAATAGCGTGAATCCTGCTGAACCACGGCGAGTCGCTTCCGAAAGGGTTTGAAGGGGGCAGGATCCCATCCCTGCTCGTCCGGCTTTAGCGCAACAAGATCAGTACCATCGAGAACTATTGTTCCTTTCGTACCGTCCATGAGCCGGAGAATTGCCTTGATCATGCTCGACTTTCCGCATCCCGACGGTCCGGTAATACCGTATACGACAGATCGCTCGAATGTCACGTTCAACCCGGAGAATGCAATAAACGGACGTTCTCCAAAGATGCCACGTTTGAAATACTTTTGCGACACACGGGTCAACGCAAGGCTACCACCGGCGGAAGGCGTGCGAACCGGCTTGTTAAAACCGTCCGATTCAGGGATGGTCATTATTCTTTCGAGTTTTCCGCTACCAAGCGCCCATGATTCATCCATGCGAAGAGCGCGGATGAAATCCAGATCGTGACTTGCCATCAGTATTGTTTTATTCCGGTCGTTTAAAATCTCCGAATTGAGGAATTCGGCAAAACGCTGCCTGAGATTCCGGTCGAGATTGACGGTTGGCTCGTCGAGAAGAATGAGTCTGCCCGGACGAGAAAACAGGGTCATGATGGTAACCCGCTGCAACTCGCCTCCTGAAACCTCGTCCGGGTAAAGCCGGGCAAAAGAGGCAAGGTCCAGGTTGAAGTACTGCGCAAGCCGCCGTGCAACAACACTCATCATACCCGGCGCAATGAGATTGATATTCTGTTCGAGCGTGAGTGCGGGATTCATTGCTTGCGCGCTTTCTGCCGGGACGAACACGAGACCGGAGCGCATGATCTGCTCCCAGCTTGAATGTGACGTCTTCCTGCCGGAGCTATAGGCTGCAATGCCATTCACGCTCATGGATCCGTCAAAATGAAAAATTCCATTCGGAAGAATTCCGGCGATCGCCTTGAGAAAGACGGATTTACCCGTTCCGGTTGGACCGATAATCACGGTAGATCCGCCCGCAACCGGCTCAAAATTGCTCGAGGACAACAGGGTACGTCCACCCAG
This sequence comes from uncultured Treponema sp., assembly GCA_964527175.1. Classification (GTDB taxonomy): domain Bacteria; phylum Spirochaetota; class Spirochaetia; order Treponematales; family Treponemataceae; genus Teretinema. The sequence goes on along the minus strand of CAZGQQ010000016.1, from coordinate 16,200 downwards.
CTGTATTGAAAAATCCCTGAGGGAAACAGGCGTCATGTAGTCTCCTTTCCGCGACCGCCCTGGATCGCAAGCATGAAAGCTCCCGTAATTGCGACAAGCGCGAGAGAGGGAAGCCAGAACAGGGCAGGGTTCCCTCCCTCGAAGAGCGCATCACGGTTAGCGGCAATAAGCGCACCGGGACTCAGATGTGCGGGAGTACCATAGCTGCCGAATCCCAGCTGAATTACGAAACCGAACGAGCAGTCCAGTACCAGTGTCTTCATAAGCACGGTTGCCGCGACACGCGCGATTGAACCGCGAATTGCCCGGCTTCCCGTAAGAATGGCGAGTATCCGCCCTTTGGTAAAACCATAGGATCGGAAAGACACACTATACTTTCGGTAATACAGGTCGGTAAGCGGAATCGCAATACCGCGAACCGCTTCGGGAAGCGCCGTTACTGTTGCCGCTCCAATAAACACTGCCAGGGACGCAAGAGCCGAAGCTTCGCTTCCATGGCGCGCAAGATAACCGGAAACAGGCGCATAAAAAAACAATGCGACGAGGATTGATGGAATTGATTCCACCATGGAGAACGCGCTTTTAACCGCACGGCCAAACCTCATGGATAGAACACTGAAGTACGCAAGAGCCACGGAAAGGGTCATGGCAACCAGCAATGTTGCACCAAGCGTAACTGACAATTCACGAAACGAGGCAAAGATACCCCGTGAATAGGAAACATCCCGTGCGCCTATGAGGGCATAGATTGACGAAGAGTCGATCGGAACCCAGGAAAGAGCCAGGGGAGAAATTAGTGCCGCGATGGCAAGGCATCGCACGAAACTAGACCGATTTTTCATACCACCTCGGATATACCAGGAAAAGGACCGTCTTCACCGCGAAGGTGACGACCGCGTTAAGGCACAGAAGAATGAAGACGGACGCTACAAGAAGATCCGTGTTCGTGGCGAGCAGCGCATCAAGCAAGGTACTGCCGAGCCCCGGAAAGGAGAATACGATTTCTGCAATCGTTACCGCGCCGACAATCGCGGGAACCTTTCCCGCGAGGTACGGCAGGAACCGCGGCAGACTCGAGGCAAAGAGGTAGCCGGACCAGGTTCCCGGAAGCGGGAAACTCTTTCCGAGAGGATTCCCGAGCGTACCGAAAACAATTGCGTGAGTCGTATCCGCCTGGGCGAGCATATCGGCACCCAGAAAGCGTGCCGCATCCCAGGAAAGACCGCCGAGCAGAACAGTAACCAGCGCGATGAATACGAAAGGCGTCTCGCTGCCGAATGCCTGCGCCAGCGTCCAGAACCCCACAAAGAGCGGGCAGGCGGCAAGCGCAGAAACTGCGGCATCGAGCACGGCATACATTCCCGCGGCGCCCCGTGAACCATGACGGTTCACGAGATACCGCGATGCACTCGACGCTGCCGCGAGAGACAGCGAAATAACGGTGAGAAAGGCAAGCGAAACGAGCGCAAGCGGCAGGGTTACCGCGGCGCCGCTCGCGATAATTCGGCCAGCGCTGAAACCGGGATGCGCCGTGGAAAAATCCTCCGACCCGGTCACGAGCAAAATGAATGACCGGGCGGATTCCGCGTAACTTTCGGCAGGCGCCCCGATCGATACAAGGTACAACAGCGCCAGGGCGCACGTTCCCGCAAGCGCGAACACAATGCCGTGCATAAAAAACTCGCGGGCGAAAAAACGCAGTAGTCTCATGCTGTCAATTCCTCAATGTCCAGTTCTCAACCGAAAGGAAGGGGTTGTCTGTGGCAATGGCAACATTGCCAAGGCCCCGTGTATACACATCTTTTTCAAGTGAACACAGGTACATGGCCGGAGCGATATTCGAAATGCGTTCGTTGAGCTTGAGGGTAAGATCAACCCAGTTTGCGGTAATTACCTCGCGATCCCAGCGGTCAAACAGGGAATCGAGTTCCTTGTCCGCCACGCCGGAGACATTCAAATCTCCGTTGCTGCGATACCAGCGCCCCAGATCGGAATAGAGGTTGTCAAATCCGTCGCAATAGACAAGCGCAAGCTCGTACGACTTTTCGTCGAACACTATGCGTTTAAATACCTGATCGCCGGTCCGCTTTGCCTCGACCTCGAGACCGATGGATGCCATTTGACGAACAATACCTTCGGCCATTCTTGTACCGAACTCTCCCATGGAGTCAGGATAGAGGAGAATGGCAGTCTGCCCGGCAATACCGCCCGATTTTGCGAGACTTCTGGCTTCGTCAGGATCATAAGGAAGATGATTGGGCATCTCGTCGTTAACATATTCAGGAATGTTCCGCATAAAGAGATCGGAGGGAAAGGGCCCCGGATTCAGCACAACGCCAACTTCCTGATCGGTGATCGATGGAACAAGTGAAGGCCGGTCAAGCGACATGGCAAGCGCTTTTCGGGCATCAACATTCGGGAACGACTCAAGATTGACGGCAACCTGGTAGAAAGCATAGGGCAAGTAGGAATTGATATCCACTTCGCTCATACGGGCAACCTTCGAACGGTCCATGGGAGAGGTTTCCAGAACCAGATTGATGCGGCCCTTCCTGAGTTCATTCATGCGAATAACCGGATCAATCATCTTTTTTATGACAATACCGGTCGCCTTCGGCACACCCTTGAAATACGCGCCGTTTACTTCGAAGCCAACCCATTTACCAATTTCCCAACCGGTAAGACGATAGGGACCGGTGCCGACAGGATCAACCGCGAAGTTGCGTTCATTCTCGCCCGAACGCATGTTCGTATCCATTTTTCGGTCGTGGTACATTGACGGAATGATCTTGAAGGTAAGTACCGGGTACGCCCGGAACTCCGGAATCGGATTGACGAACTCAATTTCTACCGTACTGGAATTGATGATGCGAACGTCGCGAATAAACGATTCAAGATACGCTTTTTTGGGTGATGCATTATCCTCGTTCATGTACGCGTCAAACGAATACTTCACGTCTTCGGCAACGACCGGATTTCCGTTGTGCCAGAATGCCTGGCGTAACAGTACCTGATACGTTTTCTTGTCTTTTGGATCCTGCTCGATACTCTCGGCAAGCGCGAGCTGCGGATACAGGGATCCCGACTGGGCATCAACTTCGAAGTTGACCAGCCCGTCAAATACGAGTTCCGACGCATTCATTCCCGATGTGTTCTGTTCCAGAACCGGGTTGAGAGAGTCGGGCAAATTGGACACCGCGACAACAATTCCGCGCGGTTGATTTTTCCACATGACAAGGGTTGCAACCGAGCCAAGCACAACGGCAAATATGGCAACCCCGATTAGTATATTCCGCCTGGTAAACAGGTTCTTTGTATCCATTACTATCACCTCATCCTCATGATAAACGAGCTGTATACAACAACTTCGCCTTCGTATTCATTGGTCTTTCCCTCTTGTACTTCAAAGAAATACTTGTTTGACGGGAGCTGTCCGCCTGCATTGAGTACCGGCCAGGAATTACCAACCTTGTAGGTACGGTTAACCAGATCGGGCATATTATTTTTTTTGATGAGTTTTCCCGATTTGGTATTTTCTCCAAACACACGAATGCCCCGGGAATCTTTCATGGTGATAACGAGATCATTCATCTCTCCACGAGGGATCGATACCATTCCCCACCAGTATTCTTCTTTCTTTGCTTTCTTGGCAGAGAATACGGCAGGACGACTCTTTTTGCCCTCATCGCCGGTTGAAGGCGCCGGGTTAAACAGACCGATCATAACCGGCATAACCACCTTTCCCCTGCTCGCGATTTCCTTCGCGGTGCGAATTTCGTTGTTGATCTGCGCAATTTTCAGATTCAGATCCCGTTTCTGGCCATCAATGTCATCGAGAATGTCCTTCCCGATACTTTCCGGGTAATTCCCCGCAAAGCTGAGCATCTCCTGATGTACGGTCTCTATGTTTGCCTTGACCGATTCCTGGTGCGCAAGCAATTCCTCAAGGCTCATGGATCCTTCCTTCCCTTTCTCGGGAACCCGGGCGAATTCCTCGCCGATCCGGTCCTTGTAATGATACGCCTGTGCCCGTATCGCACCTTCACGTTCAACGGAAACGTTCTGGATTTCACGGCGAAGTATTTTATGCTCGGCTGCAATTCCTGCTCCGGCGGCAAGTCGCGCAGAGGCAGCGTCGGATGCAAGCGCGGTTTCTGCCTTCCGGTACGTTTCGAGAGAACCGTCAAAGGCTGAAAGTTTCGCAGTAAAATCCCCGGCTTCCCGTCCTTCCTGCGCGAGTTTTTCTGCCTTCGCGGCACGAGCTCGTGAAGCGGTTACGATTTCTGCTTCCTTGAGCAGGATGGCCAATTGTTCACTTTCCCCATAGGCCTGTACCGACTTTCTTCCGATGTCCCGGGCTCGTGCGGCGTTTCCGTTCGCAAGCAGGACACGCATGCGGCCTTCGGAAAGGTTTGCACCGTCGCTGCGTACACTGTCCGGAAGGATCAACCGTTCATCGAGTGAAGAAAACGATGCAAGAGCCTTATCACACGCAGCGAGCAATGTTGCTTCACTATGCTTCTCTCCATCAGTTACACCGGCAAGAGCCGCATCACCCTTCTTGAATGATTCAATGTATCCGAGATATGTCTTTCGAACCTTCTGATCTTCGATATCGGCCCAGTATCCCCGTGCAGCTTCGGGATTTCTCCTGTTCCACGCGTCAATGCCTTTCGCAACAGACTGTTCATCCGGCGTACCGCTTTTTCCGGTCGTTGCACACGACACCACGGCCACGGCGAACGCAACGGCTAGAGCCAATCGTTTGATACCTGCATGTCTTTTCATTTCTTGACCTCCATAACAACGCGAAATCCAACGTCCGCGTACGTCTTTTCGGGATTTATTTCCCGCCTGTTTGATATTCTCAAATCGTTCGGGCCTTCCATCCAGGAACCGCCCTTTGCCATCGGAACCTCTTCCGGGAGCGTCGAGACAAGTTCCCAGACATTGCCTGCCATATCATGCAAGCCCCAGGGATTCACCCCGTCAGGGAAGGATGCAACCGGGGAGGGTCGATTGAATTTTCCATTTCCACGGAAGTTTGCCCGTATACCGTCAACGGGACTATCATTTCCCCAGGGGAAGGCTACATTCTGTCCTGCTTTCGCCGCCTTTTCCCATTCAGCTTCGGTAGGAAGCCGAACGGTTGTTCCCATAATACCGGAAAGCCATGCGGCGAATGCTTCGGCGTCTGAGCGGGTTATACCGACAACCGGTTGTTCCGGTACAGTATAGTCCGGGTTATCAAGAAATTCCGGGACATTTTCATACGCTGTCGCGTCAAGGAAGAGACGGTATTGTGCATTTGTTACCGGTTGAACGGCGATATCGTACGTTCCGGTTTCCATCGTTCGTGCCGCTTCGCGCTTTGAAGCGCGTTTATCGCCGGAAACCGCACCCATTTCAAACGGTCCCGCTTCAACACGAATAAACGGACCAAAACGGTTGGCAAGTGATTCGCCCATCACATAGGTCGCTTCAGCGGAAATCCGGTCATCTATTGCGGAGAGACGGACGGCGGTTCGACGCGTATCCGGCTTTGCCTTGCCGGCAAAGTTTGCCGTAACACGAAGCGACAGTGACTGTGACCCGGTATCCCCGTCGACGGGGAAACGAATGAGCGCTGTCCCCTGCCCGTCCGTTTGTACACTGACGGTTTCTCCGACAGGATCGCCGTCACGGGACCAGAGTGCCGTCAGCGGGATTCCTTCAAGCGGTTTGCCGGCTGTATGTGTAACATTCACGGTTACAACCGGATCTTCGGAAAGAATACCGCCCGCGGGGCTGAACGAAACAGACACCTGTTCCGCCTGAGCTTCAAGAGTCTCCGAGAGAACATCAAAGAGGAGCGGTCCTTCACTCTCAACGGCCAAAAGACCGTCTACACCGGCAATTTCCAGTGTTGAAAGGATCTCCGCGGTTTCCCCGGCACGCTGTGCGTACGGAAGGTCTCCGTTGAGGCGAGCAAGCGCCGGATCCAGATCCTGGCGCAACGCTGCTTCACGCTCCGCTTCATACGCCATCCAGTCTTCCTCACTGACACGAAGGGTAACACTCATGGACGTTTCATCTTCCAGTTCTGCAACACGCTTTGTCTCAAGGGACAGGGCTCCCGCACTCTGGCGGGACACGTACACACGGCGTGCTTCTCCCGTTCTCTTCTGCATGGAGAACTCGAGCGCATTTTCAACGAGATCGCGCTTTGCTTCCAGTTCGGCTTCCTCGGGAGTTTCTCCTTTCCCGTAGCCGTACAAGTATCCATCCTGCTGCTTAACCAGCTCCGGCTCCACCGAGGCACAGGATTGCAAGCCAAACACTGCAATACATACCGTTATGGCGAACCACACACGGGATGCTTTTTTCAATACTCTATTCATACACACACTCCACTGGTTGTTTTTACTAACACCGGCGACACCGTCGTCATGCATGAGTGTAGACACGATTTGTCAACGAAACTTCCCGGTTGTGTCAAGATTTTGCAAAGATTTTGCGCCGGACGGCTGTTCGGGATGACAGAATACGCAAAAAACGTCTAGAAATATGTACTGAAAGATGTACACTGATGGCAATGTACCGAATAGCGGTTTTTTTAGTTGCAGTAGTACTTTTTCAACAGCCGGTGGCAGCGAATCCGCCGGATACATCGCTTCCGGAAAGTCTTTCGGGCAATTTGCGCGGCAACGTCTCCCAGTTTATGGAGTTTGAACGGGACGAGCGCGCCCTCCTCGCGCTGAAGCGGAGTGTGGTTTTTGGACGGGACGGGAAACCCTCGGCCGAACGGAATTACGGAGCGGACGGAACACTCAACGGTGAAACACGCTTCGTATACTCAAAGGAAGGGCTTCTTGCGGAGATCCGCGGAACAGACTCAACCGGGCAGCTCACCTGGCGATACGCATATTCATACGACGAACGGGGAAGGCCGGCATCGGAATCCGCGTATGATTCATCGGGGAACCTCGAAGGCCGAATAACCTATTCGTACGATGAATCCGGAAGACTGTCAGGCAAAGCGCGGTATGACAAGGCTGGAATTGTCAGTTTGCAGGACACTTTTCAATATGACGATGAATCCCGTCTTGTCGCCCGGCTTACCCTGTATTCAGACGGAAAACTCCTCAAGCGTGTTATGTACTTCTATGACTCGCAGGGAAGAAAGACCATGGAGGAACGGTATGATGCAAACGGACTGTACGAGCGGGAAGAATACGCCTATGGCGCCGACGGATATCTCGCGATCTGCAAGACCTTCGCACCGGACGGATCGCTCAAACGGCGTATAAAGAGAATAAGCGGAACCGACGGCAGAACAATAGAAGAAAATGTATACGGATCGGACGGCCGGCTGCGTTCTCATACAGAATACCAATACGACGCCATGGGTAATTGGGTGAGTCGGCACGAGGCGAACGGAAAATTTGTCTTCAGGGAATACATCTACACGGAATGAGGTTTTGTAAAAATGGCATGCATTGTACTTGTTGAGGATAACGCGTTTATCAGGGAGGCGGCAGCAGGATATCTCCAGCTTGATGGACACAAGATTATTGAGTTTGACTGTGTAAAAGGCGTTGCCGACACAATCCGCCGGGGCGTTGTTGATCTCGTGATACTGGATATCATGCTTCCGGACGGCAACGGATTCAATCTTGCCAGGACAATCAAAGAGATTGCTGATATTCCCCTTATATTCCTTACCGCGAAATCGTCCGAATCGGACCGTATTCTCGGATTCGAACTTGGAGCCGATGACTATGTGGTAAAACCGTTTTCACCGAAAGAACTCGAGTTGCGTGTTCAGGCCCTCCTCAAACGGTACTCGCAAACCACACGCCAGGGAGAAGACATCTGCTCCTGGATACTCGACGGCAATGTTCTTAAGCTCGACTCTGCTTCACACCGACTCTCGGTCAATACCGAAGAACTCTACCTGACCGACGCGGAATGGAAAATACTGAAATACCTCGCCGGACAGGAAGGTCTCGTGGTCTCCCGAGAGCGACTCCTGTCCGAATGTCTCAATTATTTCTTTGAAGGATCAGAGCGTACCATAGATACCCATATCGCGAACCTTCGGGGAAAACTGGGAGCGTCGGTCTGGATAGAAACCGTTCGCGGATACGGATACCGCTTTGCAGGAGTACGGAGCCGCAGTGATGATTCGTAGCGATTTGTTTCCGAAAGGCATCTTTGCAAAAGTTTTTTCCGGTCTCCTTGCGTCGTCCCTGGTTGTTCTCGTCGTCATGTCAATCATGACCGGGCTTGCCATAAAGGCATCAATCATGAACTGGAACCGGGAAAAAAAAGAGGATCTCGAGACGATTCTCGTTCCGATGATCGCAAAAGCGCATCGACTCAATGGCGGGTTTACAGAATCTGCACTCGAGGCCTCACTGTTGCCATACATGACGGACTCACTGTTCGTGTATGTCTTTGACGCGGAAAAAGAGGCGGTATTACTCATAGAACAGGGCCGGCGCATCAGCATACAGGACCTCCGCGACGAGGGTCGCGCCCCCCAATCGCTGCTCAACCGCAACCCCCCGCTTGCCATAAAGGACGGTTCACAGGTTATTGCCTATCTTTCCGTTGACAGCGCGGACTTTCTTGCCTACAAGGCGAACCGGCAATTTGTTGAAACCATGCGCGATGCGATCACCATTGGCATCCTCATCGCGGTTGGTCTTACACTCACCGTTTCCATTATCTTCTCAACCTCGTTTTCGAATGAAACAAAAACGCTTGCCGCCGGAATTGTCTCCATCAGTGACGGTGACCGCGATGTCTCGTTTCCGAAATCGGGAACCAGGGAATTGACGCTTATTGCGCAGTCCGCAGAAACGCTTCAACGGCGCCTTGACCGTGAAGAGCGGTTACGCCGCCAATGGATGCAGGATGTTTCTCATGATCTGAGGACACCCGTAGCGGCAATCAAGATACAATTTGAAGCGATGGTCGACGGCGTCCTTGATACAAGCGCAAAGAGACTGGAGAAGCTTCTTTCCGAACTGAATCATGTTGAGGCGCTCGTCAGGAATCTTCAGGAACTGAGCCGGTACGAATCTCCGGAAATGAACATCAAACGCGCACTCATAGGCTCTCCGGGATTTCTGGATAATATCCGGGAGCGGTTTCTCTTTCTCTGCGAGCAGTCGGATATTGCGCTTGAATGCTCCGGTGAAGACATCATATTTTCCATGGACGAACTGCTCATGCAACGATGTGTTTCCAATATCGTTCAAAATGCGCTGCAGCACACCGAAGGCGGGGGAACTATCCGGGTTTTGCTTTCAACAAAATACAGTGACGTACGCATCACGATCGAAAATACCGGACATATTCCGGAAGATGATATTGAGTGGATGTTTGACCGAATGTACCGGGGCAATTCCTCACGACCGGAAGGCGGATCCGGGCTTGGCCTTTCAATTGCAAAGGCAATTGTAGACCTGCACGGTGGCTCAATTACCGCCGAGAATGACGAGGACCTCGCACGCTTCACGATCGTCCTGCCCCAGGCACGGCTCGCATGAGGCAGGTCGTACCGGCGGTATTCCCGTCAATATTACTGAATACCGGAATTTCTGTCCATTTATTACGGGATTGAATAAAATCCTGATTGACAATTCCACAACCGAAATTGACAATACAAGGTATTGGATATGCGCAGGAGGAAAACATGGTGAGGGACAGGATCATTCCCGGGCTTGGACTGACGGCGAAAGAATTCAAGAACATAGAAAATTTCAGGAAAAGCAGGAAGAGCGCTGTTCTGACGATCATGTTTACCGATATTCAGGGGTTCACCGCCCTTACCGAGAAACGGGGAGAATCGTATGTTCACCGCCTCCACGAGGAGCACGACAGAATTGTTACCGACTGTGTAGAACGGAACGGTGCCGGCATTGTTATAAAATATATTGGCGATTCAGTCATGGCCATTTTTTCCGAACCGACCGCAGCTGTTGAACGGGCATTGCAAATACAAAAGCAAATACGGGAATTCAATCGGGAAAATCCGGAGTACGAAGACATACAGGTCAGAATCGGGTTGCACATGGGACAAACCGTTCTTGAAAACAAGATGCATGTGGATCTTTTCGGCAGGCATGTCAACAAAGCGTCGCGCATTGAATCTCTGGCAGACGGAGGCCATATTCTCATTTCCTATCCCGTCTTTGACAGTGTCAAATCCTGGCTTATCGAAGCCGAATACGCCGGGTATAAACACCATGGTCAATACAGGCTCAAGGGAATAGACAAACCGGAAGATATCTATGAAGTCTATAACAGGGAGATCACAATACCCAAGACCCCAAAAGGCACACATAGTAAGACGAGCCGCACAATAACGCTTGGCGCTGCGGCAGCTGTCTTCATTTTCCTGCTGCTTGCCGCCTTGTTCGTGCTCAAGTCGCAACCGGGGGCGGCTGGTCATCCGGTTGAAACCAGTTCGGTTGAATCGTCTCCTGAACCGGATCAGGACAAACCCGCCATTGCCGAAACGCGCGCGAACACAACCGCTGAAAGCAAAAATGAGGAACCGGCGGCACCCCGTGCCGAAAAAACACCTGAGGTATTCTTCATATCCCTCAATGCACTGGAACCAATACTCGATCTGAAAACACCGTTGGTTCTTGCCCGGGTGGAAGGAACTGACAATACAAAAAAGTCACTGGTACCAATACAGCCAGGCCGTCATATTGTACACTTCGTTGTTTCGGATCTTGTCCGGTATTTCCATGAATTCGAGGTATCCGCCGGAGAGAATTTCCTGCCCGTACAATTCACCCGTTCGGAACTTCCAAGTGCACAGGTAAATCTGTTTCTCCAGGAGGAAATGCGTGTCCAGGACACCCGTACTTCAAAACAGGACTATTTTTATTACAAAGAAAAAACCCTGGAGAAAGTTTCGTTAACCGGTCAGGTTACCCTTACCGTCTCCGGTGAGAAAATCACGGCAGATACCACCCGGTTTACCATTGAATATTCACTGAATCTCAATGGTACAGAAATTTCCCGTGATTCCCTGATTGTTGACAGTCCCATGAACAGCACCGGATCAACGCGGTCTGAACCGGTTCTGATATATGAAGATCCGTATCATGACTACCGCATACGGTATCTGTATCGCAACGACTCGATTCAGGTCAATATTGACAGTTCATTCAAAGGGAATTTGTAACCGGGCATGTCACAGGAAATAATGCAGCAGATACAGCACTACCTTCGAAATGAAGGCAATAATATCCCCCCCCTATGAGTCAAGATAGATGACATACCCTATGTAAAGGAGATGTCATTAATGGGCTACTCAATCAAGCACAAAATGCTGATACTTCAGAAGGTGCTGCCACCGAATAACAGGGCGGTACATGAAGTGAGCAAGGAGTCTGGAATATCCGTTCAGACTATCTACAAGTGGATGCAACAGGTTAAAGATGATAGTCTTGAACCAGGTACTCCAGAAGAGCAGATTCCGAAATTCAAATCAGAGCTCGAAAAGTTTTCGTTGCTCATTGAAAGCAAAGCCATACCAGAGGAAAGCAAAGGGGAATGGCTAAGGAAAAATGGGCTACATTCTGAGCACCTTACACTTTGGGAACAGGAGCTCGCGAAAAAAATGGCAGACAATACCGACATCAAAAGAGTACAACAAGAAAACAAGAACTTGAAAAGTGAATTGAAAAAGGCCCAAAAAGAGAAAGACCAGCTTGAAAAAGCTCTTGCTGAAATGTCCGCCCTCTACGCACTTAAAAAAAAAGCGGATGCGATTTGGGGGGACAACGAGGGCGATTAATTACGCAAGAAGAACGCAAAAAAGCCATATGCCTTATTGAAGAAGCAAAGACTAAAGGTGCAAGAATCAGTAAGGCATGTGACTGTCTGGAAATATCGGTAAGGACTTTCAAACGGTGGAAGTCCGGTAGAATAATTGATCAGCGTAAGGGATCTGAAAAGAACATCCCTAAAAAACTTACTTCGGAAGAGCGACAAGCGATTATCGATGCCTGCTGCAGCAAAGAATATCAAGACCTCACGCCCTATGAAATTCAGGTAATTCTTTTGGATGCAAAGGTTTATTTGGGAAGTGTTTCAACCTTTTATCGTGTTCTTCGCTCTGAAAACATGGTGCATTTCAGGGGAAATACGAGAAAAGGAACGAAAAAGCATCGACCACCTGAACGAGTTGCCACAGGGCCAAATCAGGTTTGGGCATGGGATATCACCTATCTAAAAACCTCCGTTGCCGGCATGTACTTTTATCTGTATACCATTATTGATGTATGGAGCCGGAAAATTGTTGGTTGGTCTATCGAGAACAGCGAAAACTATGAACATTCAGAACATCTGTTCAAGCGTGTAATGAAAGCACACGAGTTGAAAAAAGTATTCCTTCACTCAGACAACGGTAATCCGATGAAAGCGGGAACGATGCTTATGACGCTCTATAAGCTAGGAATCATTCCTTCATTTTCAAGACCTCGAGTTTCCAACGATAACGCATACATTGAATCGTTCTTCAAGACGCTCAAATATATGAAATCTTATCCAAAGTATTTTGAAACACTCAGTGACGCTCAATACTGGGTTGCTGATTTTCTCGACTGGTATAACGACCGGCATTTACATTCGTCGATAGCTTATGTTACGCCGAACCAAAAACATTCGGGAGAAGCAGAATCAATAATTGCTGCCCGGAATGAAGTTAAGCGAATTGCCTATGAAGCGAAACGAATCCGCTGGTCTAGCAAAATGGCAGAGTTAATCAGCCCTCAAACTGTGCTGCTTAATCCTTCCCTGGAAACTCTAGAGCTTGAAGCTTCGTGAGTTATTTTTCAAAGACCCTGTGTCATCTATCTTGACATAAAGCGAGAACAGAACCAAAGCGCAGGGGATGCCGCAGGGTATAGCAAAAAGCACTCTTTAACGCATAAAGGGCAGCGCTTTTTTTTCGCGCCGAAGAGTAATACAGTATTCGGTACGGCTGTTCGGGATCAGCTTTTGCGGAATTCTGCTTGGCACGTTTTGCAAGCACCGTGACATGGTTGCCCCGGGCTGCCAGCCCCTGAATATGATTGTGGATAAAGGTTTCCGAGGTGTGGGGGAAGGAGTTTGTGAGAATGAGAATGTGCATACAACATTATCTCACATCTTTTTTGAAAAAATCATTCTTAATCAAACCTGCATGTTCCAAATCCCTTAGATCTTTGAATTCCTTACTATTTGGCCCAAGAAATGAGTTTTCTTTACCTTCCATTTCTTTGAATAAGCGATAATAGCTTTTATACTTAAGGCTCTTGTTTCTATGGGATTTAAGCTCAAGAGCTTGATCAATTCGACGCTTTGAATCACAGGTGTACTTAAAATGAAACAATCCTAATAATATTTTGTCGGTAGGGGCGACATTAGCATTATGACTGCTAATTAATTCTACCCCATCTTCAAATAAAAGTACTGGTGTCTTATATACCGATGAATCATCAACCGGAAAACGAAATATCTTTTGAAGAAATTTTGGAGGAATTTTACGTATATACCGTAGTGGTTTTGCAATATGGTATTGCTCAAACAATCTTTTAGAGGCAGAATCTCCTACCTCCTGCGGCTGTTTTCCTTCGTGCAATTTGACAAGAGGTTTTGCATCAAAATATTGATATGAGTGTAATATTTCCTTAAAAGAAGAAAAATTTTTTGTTTCTGACAACTCTTCCAAGTCCTTAGGATAAAACTCAATTTGGCTTGCAGCAACAGTTTTGATTCCTTTCTCGCGCATAATTTTATAGAGCTCTTGCATATTATTGATTCCTGGTGGAAGAACCAGAAATTCATCTGCGTCTGCATAGATACCAAGTTTACTTCTTAAAAACTTTTCCGGAATGGCGGCTTTTAACAGTTTTCCGGCCCTTTGTTTTTTTTGCCGTCCTTTGTCATTAGTAAAAAAAAGTTCATCACCAAAGCAATATTGTGATGAAAGGATAACACAATCTGACTCCTTTCTTAGCATATCCCTGGTCTTATCGCTGGATTTATCATCTAAAAAAAGGAATTGTTCAACGCCTATACTTCTGTAATGATCAAGAAAAGCAGGAATAAAAAATTCTTCATTTTTTATAACAGCAAACAGATAAATATTATAATTTAAATTTATTTCTCCGGTGTCAATACTTAGGCTATTCAAGATACAAGATGGAATATGTGACATATTTTTTCCTCGAAATTTTATAGGTAGTTTTAGAACCCTATATCATATTCTCCATAGCTACTTCCCATTTTTTAGCCCAATCAAAATGAAAAGCCTCCTGCCGCCGGGCACACAATTCCCGCAGCTTCAGGTAGGTATCCGGATTAGAAAACAATTCTCCAAGTATATCCGCCAAAGCCTTGGAATCCCGGGGCGGAAAAAGCAGTTCATCGTAAAGAAGCTGGTGCGGCATACCACCTACCCTGGAGGCTATAACCGGAGTACCTGTATGCAGGGCTTCCAGTATGGTGTCCGGATAGCTGTCGAATAGAGAGGGCACAACCAATAGATCTGCAGAAGCATAGAAAGGAAAAGGGTCGGCAACCCTACCTTGAAAGCGGACCTGTTCCTGAAGGCCATGCCCTTCAACAAAGACGGAATGGACTGTATCGTTATTATTTCGCCCCAGGACATCCAGCTCCAGGTTGTCAATACCGCGTTCTCTCAAAATTGATAGTGCTTCCAGAAGGTATCTGAGACCCTTTCTTTCTCCGAGGGTTCCGACAAAAAGGAGCTTATTTACAGCAGTGCTTGAGTTTATATTTCGGTGTCCGGGCTTAAATCTTGGCTCGCCTATATTCCCGCCTATGATAACTGTTTTTCCGGCCCCCTTCGGTGCACGCTCAATAAAATCATTCCGATCGTAAGTACTTTGAAACGCCAACTTATCAGCGTTTTTTGCCGCGATTTTTTCGTATAATCGGTAGGTCAAATGTTCCTTCAGGGCGGAGAAAAAGGTCAAAGGTCGAAGCCGGTTTTCCCGCATGGAGATACTGCTCCAACGTACCACATTGCTGCGAATACCAAACAGCAGTTTGCACCCTAACCGTCTTTTTAAAAAGACAGCAGTAAGTAAATGTGTTTCTCCATGAATCAGAATCCAGTCCACATTGCTCGCGGCTGTGATAATTTTTCCGAGATTTCTACGTACGGCTGTGCGAAATACCGTCGAAACAGGGGGAAAACTACAGCGTACATAGCGAGCTTTAAGACGGACCTCATTAAAACTCCGGGGAGTATAATCAAGGTCCTCATTCAGAAGCACAAGCACACGGTGCCCCTTTTCAGCCAGATCTTCCAGGAGTTCAAGATAACGGCGGTGTCCGCCGGTGCGGATTTCGTTGTTTAAAAAAAGGCTAAGTATGGTCATAATTCTGTGCCTTTTGACATTTGTGTATGCTTAGGCGAATAATCCATCAACATGCAGTTTTCACTCCGTTCCCTGGCTAATAAAACTTATAGGAACTGCCATTTCCGGATTTTTGCGGGTTTGCGTCGAAAATCGGCTTTTACCCCGAACCACAACTGTTTACCCAGCCCGAACAACTGATCCGACCAGATTTTTCGGCAACGCCGACAACCGAAAGTTTATTTCAAGTCTATTCACGCTGTCAAGACTGATAGGAACTGCCATTTCCGGATTTTTGCGGGTTTGCGTCGAAAATCGGCTTTTACCCCGAACCACAACTGTTTACCCAGCCCGAACAACTGATCCGACCAGATTTTTCGGCAACGCCGACAACCGAAAGTTTATTTCAAGTCTATTCACGCTGTCAAGACTGATAGGAACTGCCATTTCCGGATTTTTGCGGGTTTGCGTCGAAAATCGGCTTTTACCCCGAACCACAACTGTTTACCCAGCCCGAACAACTGATCCGACCAGATTTTTCGGCAACGCCGACAACCGAAAGTTTATTTCAAGTCTATTTACGCTGTCAAGCTTTGTTTTTAGGGATTTATTCAAGACCATAAGACTATAACTCCCCCCCCAGGTCGCTGTATAAGCACCGATTTCGAGGTGTTATCCTGTTCTGTATAAACTTCGTTTTGGGGTATTATACCGACACCAGTGCCAGCTTGGGAGGTGAACGAGAGCAGATGGTCACTGCCTGCTCCCCCTATGAGTCAAGATAGATGACATACCCTATGTAAAGGAGATGTCATTAATG
>CAZGQQ010000015.1:0-29132 GCA_964527175.1 uncultured Treponema sp. | reverse complement strand
ATCAAGTGTCCAAGGTATTATCCATTGTTCTTGGCGGCGGCAAAGGGACGCGTCTGTATCCACTCACCAAAGAACGGTCAAAACCGGCCGTACCCTTCGGAGGCAAACACCGTATCGTCGATATTCCCATTTCAAACTGTATCAATTCCGGGTTCAACCAGATATACATTCTCACCCAGTTCAATTCCGCATCCCTCCACATGCACGTGGCCAAGGCGTATAATTTTGATACCTTTTCCGGCGGTTTCGTCGAGATTCTCGCCGCTGAACAAACCTTTGAACATTCCGGCTGGTACGAAGGAACAGCCGACGCAGTCCGGAAGAATTTTCTCCACTTCAAGACCCAAAAACCGACCCATTACCTCATTCTATCGGGAGACCAGCTGTACCGGATGGATCTTGACGAGTTCTTGCGTCAGCACAAGGAGTCCGGCGCGGAAATATCCATCGCGTGTACCCTGGTAAACCGGCGAGACGCGTCCGGTTTTGGTATTCTCAAGACCGACAAGAGCGGGCGTATTACCGAATTCATGGAGAAACCGGCTCCCGATAAAAACATCGACGAGTGGAAGATTCCTCCCCAGGCCCTGGCCAATTCCGATGATCCGGAGAAACAGTATCTCGCGTCCATGGGCATTTATCTGTTCAACGCCGCGGCAATGGAAGAATCCCTGAACAACACCCTTACCGATTTCGGCAAGGAAGTAATTCCCGATGCTATAAAGCGGTTCAAGGTATCCGCCTATGTATATAACGGATACTGGGAGGATATCGGAACCATCCGGAGTTTCTTTGACGCTACGCTGGACCTTACCAACATCAAACCAAAATTCAATTTTTATGATGAGGACGCACCGATTTATACCCATAACCGGAATCTTCCCTCGTCCAAGATAAACAATGCATCGCTGGATCGCACCAATGCAAGTGAGGGTTGTGTTATCACCAATGCAACCATACGTCATTCGGTAATCGGTATCAGATCGATTATCGAAAGCGGTTCTGTTCTGGAAGATGTCGTATGTATGGGAGCGGATTGCTACGAGACTGATACTGAACGTGAACAGAACCGTGCCCAGGGAATTCCTGACATCGGTATCGGAGAGAATTGCACCATTCGGCGTGCGATTATCGACAAAAATGCCCGGATAGGCAAAGGCGTATCAATCGGACAGGGGACAATTCCCGAAGACGGCGATTATGGTGAATTTCACGTGGTTGACGGTGTGTACGTAATCACAAAAAATGCCTGCATTCCGGATGGAAGCGTTCTGTAACAACCCGCTGGAGCCTTACCGCTTGGTGCAGGCTTCGCTTGGTTCACAATCGGAAACTCCGGATGGAGTTTCCGGCTCTTCCGTACCTGCCGGCAATGCCGGAAGTTTTTCCCCGACGGTTCGAACATACAGTTTACCCTTGCGTGTTTCTACCCGAATGGTATTGCCTTTTCCTGCCTTGCCGGTAATTATCAGCATTGAAAGCGGATCTTCAATTTCCCGTTGTATCAAACGGCGCATGGGACGAGCTCCGAATGACGGTTCATACCCGTTAGCAACAAGATAATTCCGTGCGGTTGAACTAAGTTCAATCGTGAGGTCCTGTTCACCGAGACGAAGCGCCAACTCATCGATTTGAAGATCGAGAATGGCAGAAACTTCGGGCTTCGAAAGGGCATTGAAAACAACAATGTCATCTACCCGGTTCAAAAACTCGGGACTGAACATACGCTTTAATTCACTCATTGAGCTTGCCTGAATGTCACTGTAATCAAGCACCCCGTCTCCATTATCTGAAGCAAATCCGAGGCGGTTCTCCCGGGTAATGAGCCGTGCCCCGGCGTTGCTGGTCATGATGATGACCGTATTTCTGAAATTGACCGTATGACCCAGGTTGTCCTTGAGCTCCCCTTCCTCAAGCACCTGAAGGAGGAGATTGAAAACCTCGGGATGTGCTTTTTCTATTTCATCGAGCAGTACAACTGAATAGGGATTTCTCCGTATTTTTTCGGTAAGTACACCGCCATCCTCAAAACCAACATACCCCGGAGGGGCTCCAACGAGCCGTGATGCGTTATGCTTTTCCATGTAATCGCTCATGTCGATCCTGACCAGGGATTCTTCTTTGCCAAACAGGAATTTTGCAAGGGTTTTCGCGAGGAGTGTTTTCCCGACACCGGTAGGTCCAAGGAATATGAACGAGCCAAGCGGCCGTTTTGTAGAGGAAATTCCGGCGCGTGAGCGCCGTATTGCACTGGAAATGACCGTAATTGCCTGATTCTGTCCCACTACGGTCCGATGAAGTTCATCCTCGAGATGAACCAGACGGGCACTCTCCGTTTCATTGAGCGCACTTGCCGGGATACCGGTTATAACCGAGAGAACCGTACAAACATCTTGAGGCGTTACATTTTGTATATAGAGTGAATCCGGATGCTGCCATTTTACGCGGATTGTTTCCAGCTCATCACGAAGTTTTCTCACTTCATCGCGCACCAGAGCGGCCCGTTCATAATCCTGGTTTTGTACCAGTTCCCGTTTTTCCCGACCCAGCGCTGCAATACGTTCTTCAAGATCTTCAAGTTCGGACGGTCTGATATCACCCTCGATTTTTTTCATGGCGCCGGTCTCGTCGAGAACATCAATCGCTTTGTCCGGAAAAAACCGGTCCGTGAGGTATCTGCCGGACAGGGAGACTATTGTTTCCAGGGTGTCCTGTTCATAGTGAACATGGTGATGGCGCTCGTATCTGCCCTTTATTCCGGCAAGAATGGAAAGCGTATCTTCTGCGGACGGTTCTTGCACTTGTACGGTTTGAAACCGGCGCTCAAGGGCTGCATCCTTCTCAAAGTACTTGCGGTATTCGGCCAGTGTTGTCGCGCCGATGCACTGAAGATCTCCACGGGCGAGTGCCGGTTTCAGCATGTTTGAGGCATCCATGGCACCTTCGGCACCGCCGGCACCAATGATTGTATGGAGCTCATCAATAAAAAGTATGATGTTTCCGGCTTCGGAAATTTCTTTCATGATTCGTTTGAGCCGTTCCTCGAATTCACCCCGGTATTTTGTACCGGCTATCACTGAGGCAAGATCCAGAACAAGGAGTTTTTTGCCTACAAGATTGCGCGGAACTTTTTCCGATACGATACGCTCGGCGAGGCCTTCAACGATGGCGGTCTTTCCAACCCCGGGTTCTCCGATAAGAACCGGATTGTTCTTGTTTCTGCGGGAAAGAATCTGTACGACCCGTCGTATTTCATTATCTCTGCCGATGACCGGATCAAGCTTGCCGTCTTTGCTCATACGGGTAAGATCGTGACTGTATTCTGCAAGCAGACTTGCATTGCGTTGTGGCGCTGTTTCCGGTGAAGCAGTCCTTTTTTGTCGTGTAATGAGCGATGTGTCCCTGTTTGCGGTTAATTCCTGAACAACATTTCTGATTTCATCAATTGCTATGGATTCTTTTTCAAAAAAAAGAAAAGAAACACTCTGCGGTTCCCGTATACAGGCAAGGAGGATATGTTCGGTACCTATGTAGTCGTGCCGGAGACTTCGGGCTTCAATGGAGGCTGCATCAAGCAAACTCCTGAGACGTCGGGAAGGCGGAATATCACCGAAAACGATTGTTCCCACCCGTGCCGGAAGGGATTGTTCAAGCTGCAACTGGAGTGAAAGAAGATTAATACGCAATTTCTGAAGCACGGAGAAACCTGTTCCGTCAGCAGCATGAATCATTGCAAGAAGCACATGTTCCGGCAACAGCTGATCGGCATTTGACCTCTTCGCTTCTTCCTGACTGAGCATGGTCAACAATTTTTGTGCACGTTGCGAAAGCCCTTTGAACACTATCCTCTCCTCTCCCTGATATCGGCGTTTTTAAGCACTTCCTGAATGATCATGGCCCGTAAACGATCCATCCGTGTTTCTTCGGAAACGATATCACTCTCTATAGTAATACTATCGCCGGAAAGAACAAAGTGCAAATGTGCATTTTGTATACGGTACAACAGCGCAGTCAGTTCATGATTGCCAATTCCATGAACGAGGCCAAGGTTAACTCCCAGTTTGATCCGGTTAATCAAGTCTATTGCTTCGGGAAGCTGGATCAAACGGGCATACTTTGCCGTAACAATTGCCCGGAATATGGTGTCTTCAACAATCGTTGGGCTGGAATTGAGCAATTCTGATCTGCTTTTGCGTTCAAGAGCCACAAGTTTGGTCACTGCCTGATTCATGACCGAGAGCTGGGATTCAGCGTCGCCTTGTGCTGCGGAAAAATTTGAAATCTGGTACAGACAACCAGGCGATGTACCATTCCGTTGTCCGTAATATCCCTTGATTACGAACCCGTTGGCAAGAAAATCACGCATAACACGGTCGAGCAATCCGCTCATGACCAGACCGGAAAGACAAACCAGGGCAGAAATTTTCAATCCGGTTCCGGTCGAAAAAAGACCCGATGAAAGATATCCAAACCCGGGCATTACGGCAAATTCAAGTTTTTTCTGCAAGAGTTCTTCAAGATTTTTTGTTGTGCTGCTGCAGGAATACAGCGAGAGCCCTGCGGAAAACGCTGCAATTCGCACATGATCTTCCATGTTGACCGTAACAGAGAGAAAACCGTCATTTCTGACAATCAACCCACGCCATGGCTCATTGCCGACATCGGCTTCAATAACACCCCGCTCAGAAAGAATTCGTCTTCCCGAAACATCCAGATTCGACATTTGCAGGATTTGATACTGTTCCGCGTCTTCCTGATGATTGAACGCATCAAATACGAGCGATTGAACCCGTTCTGCATCATCTGATTTGATAGTCAGGGGAAAGCTGAAACCAACCAGATTACGGGAGAGACGAACACGACTTGAAAGCACAACATCGTTATCCTGGCCTTCTTCGGTATACCATGCGGCGGTTGCAGCGTTTCGGTCAAACATCAGTCCTGCTCCATGAATTTGAGACGATCCCGATAATACGCTGCCAACTCATAGTTCTCTCGTTCTATGGCACGCTGTAATTCCCTTTTGAGTTGTTCCGGGGTGGTTTGACCGGCATTCCCGTCTTTTTTCTCCGGGATTGAACCGGTATAGGCGTATTCGACACCTTCCTGTCTGAGAAGTGTAATGATTTCTGCACGAAAATGCCGGTAACACTCGGCACAGCCCGCCTTCTTGTGTTTTCGTATATCCTGAATCGAACAACCACAGGAAGGACAGACCGGTGCATCATCGCTTCCCTGATCTTTTTTCTCCATTACGTTGGAAAAGAGTCCTCCAAGCGATATATCAATTTTATTGCCGGATGTTGAAAAACCCCTCTCTTTGGCGCACTGCTCGCACAAATGCAGCTCAACCGAAGAGTCACGGGATACCTGTTGAACAAATATAACTGCAGGGCGTGTTTGACAAATGTCACACTTCATTTACAATTTCCTCAGGGTTTCCAGCGGTTTTTCCCGTCCTGCACGAATAGCCGGGAAAAGGGATACGAACACGGACAGTACGAGAGTACCTGCCGTTACCATAAACAATTCTTTCATCTGTACGGTAACCGGTATACGTTCCAGATAAAAAGCCGGATCAAGCAAACGTACTGCCGGTGGCGGCATGCCTCCGGCAAGGGCAACAAAAAACCGGTTTGCAGTGTTGATTTCCCGTTCAAGCAGAGCCAGAAGTTCATTGACGTGCAATGCGCACAATACACCAAGGGGAAGCCCCGCCAGTATACCACAAAAACCGGTAATAAATCCCGCCAATAAAAAGGCAAAACTGATTGTCGCCGGTTCACCGCCAACGCTCTTGAGTATGGCAATTTCCTTTCGCCGCTCCATGACAAGCATGACCAGTGCCGATGAAATGTTGACTGCTGCTACAAAAAGAATGAGAAACATGATGAAAACGAGCAGCGTTTTCGTGGTTGCAAACGCATGGAACTGTGAGCGGTTCAGCTCTTTCCAGGTATATACCCTGAATCCTTCGGGCAGTTTTTGCAGCAGTTCAACACGGGAACGTTCTATTGAGCCGAAGGGATCTGCAGTACGAATTGTTATGAATGAATTTGATGAATCCGGGGAGAGAATTTCGCATCCGGTTTCAAACGGAATAAATACCCACAATGCGTCAAGTTCCTGATACCCGGAGGACACCGTTCCCGTGAGCGTAAAACGGGTAAAACGCGGTACTACCCTGCCCGTCTCCGTTTTTCGAATGGTAAGTATCCTGAAAGTATCTCCAATGGCAATATCAAGGTCACGGGCAAGTTTCTCACCCAGAACCGCATCATGACTATTGGCGAGTTTTCTCTCTCCTGCCCTTACCCGGAGAAGATCCATCGCCGGGTTCTCCGGAGAAAGGAACGCAGGATCAACAGACCGGACGGTCCCTCCAGATCTTCCGTTTTTTCCAACAACCAGCGCCATTCCTTCCCGCTCCGGAAAGGCCTGCAAAATTGATCCTGAGTTATCCGTTGAAACCAGGGACCGTGCAAACGTTGCGAAGGCCACAGGATCATCGGAAATCGGTGACGTGCGGTAGTAATCGGTTACCCGTATATGTGACGACGACAACTCCAGAAGGCGGCTGGTGATTCCCTCTATCATCCCGTCGGATACGACCAGTACCACCACAAGGGGAATAATTGAAATACCGATTCCGGCTATTGCGCCATAGAGACTTTTTCGTGCCTGCGATTCACCGGTTCTTGAACCGAATCCGAGAAATGATAATGCCAGACGAAGAGATACTGCTGTTTTCATTGTTTAACCAGTTTCCCGCCGATGAGCCGGTATGCCGATTCTGCAAGTGCCGTGGTGCTTTGGTCATGGGTAACCATGATCAGGGTACTCCCGTATGTCGTAACAACAGAGAAAAGAATTTCCATAACCATGGCGGAATTGGCCGGATCAAGATTACCGGTCGGTTCGTCAGCAAGAACAAGCGGTGGCTGATTAATCAGCGCCCGTGCAACAGCAGCACGTTGACGCTCTCCCCCCGACATCTGTGACGGGAAGTGATTCATGCGGGTATCAAGATGCACATCTGAAAGAAGCTGTCGTGCGCGGTCCAGCGCGTCTTTTTTCTTCATTCCCTGCATGTATGCCGGCAACATGACATTCTCAAGCGCGGTAAAATCTTTCAGGAGATAATGAAACTGGAACACAAGACCAATGTATGAACCGCGGTATCGCGCCAGATCATGTTCGTCAAGAGCATCAACCCTGAAAGAACCTGCGATCACGCTTCCCGAAGACGGGCTTTCGAGACCTCCGATAATATTCAGCAAGGTGCTTTTTCCGCACCCGGATTCTCCCAGAATAACCGTTTTGCTCCGGACGGGAATATCCAGGTCCAGAGAATCAAGAATAACCAGATGTTCAGCAGCTGTATCAAAGGACTTCGTCAATTTTTGTACCGAAACAAGTGTTTCATTCATACCGCAGCACCTCCGCCGGTTTCATTGCTGTTATTTTCCGGCTTGCAATCAATGCTGCCGCAGTTGCAGATAACAAACCAAAAACAAATACAAACAATACTTCTCCAAAAAACACCCGTACCGGTATTTCCTGCATATAAAAGAATTCAGGACTGAACAGGGAAAAAACGTCACCGGACTCATTTTGAAACAGTGCGGCAAAAAAAGCATGCACAGCATTGATGATGAACTCGGCGGCCTGAAACAGGTTGTTTATATGAACTGTAATAAAAAGAGCGAGCAAGAGTCCGGAAACCGCTCCGGAAATTCCGATAAGAAGCCCGTTGAGAATGAATATCTGCTGAATTGATTGTGGTGTAGCGCCAAGGGCAGTCAGTACGCATATTTCTTCACGGCGTTCATATACTGCACGCCGCATTCCATGGTAAATGTTTACCATGACGACCAAGAAAATGAGAATAACCAGAAAAAGAAGCATTGCCTTCTCTACCCTGAGTGCTCCAAAAAATGATCGGTTATACATTCTCCAGGATTCGGCGGTAATACCGGGTATTGTCTTTTTAAGCACTGCCATGAAACGTTCATCTTCATTCAGATTTTCCAGCTTCACTCCGCCAATCATGTCCTGACCGTCTGTAAGCCCTTTCGCAGACTTTTGCGATATAAATGCAAAGGTACTGTCAATCTCGTAATAGCCGGTTTTTATGGTACCGGTAACGGTCAGGGTATTGTTTTCGGGAAACAAACTGGTTTGTGATGAACCGGAAGCAGCAACAACAGTGATACGGTCTCCTGCGGTTACACCGAGACCCCGGGCAAGCTCTGCACCCAGAACAACAGTACCGGTATCATGAATTGAGAATGAACCGCGAACTGTTTCTACCGAAGATGAAAAAGATGCATCCCGCTCAAGAAGGTCATCGGGAACAGATCTGAGCAACGCTCCCCGCTGCCGTGCATGATTACCCTGTATCAATACCTGCGCCTCTGTAAATGGTATAACCGTACGAACCCCGGGTAATTGTGCTGCGGCATCAATTTCTTCGGGGGTTCCGGAAAGCCGCACATGATACGAACTTACCTCGAGTATGCTTTCAATGTAGCCCATCTGGAAGCCATTCATGACAGAAAGAATGACGATGAGTGCTGTAACTCCAAATGCTATTCCGGCAACAGACAAGGCGCTGGTCAGAGCGGACCGTCCGCGTGAATCAACAGATCCAAAACGGAATGCGATAAATTGAATCCAGCCATTATGGTGTTTCATAGTTCATTCTCTTTCGCTGACCGTTTTCATAGACAACCGTCAACAGGGGTTCCTCGTCATGATATACTGTTTCGGTCCAGTTCTCTTCGTCACGGTACACGGTCCGTACCGTGAGAGATCCGTTCCTGAGTTTCCGCTTTTCCGCCAGCGATCCGTCTTCATGATACTCAAACAGAATGGTAACAATGAGCGGTCCTTCCTTTCGAACGGACTTTCGAAGGCGATTGTTTTCATCGTATGCATATTCAAGTATCCGGCTCGCATCCGGATCATCGGCTGAATCAGTGGCAGCGGGGTCATTGTCTGCCTTCGCCGTTTCCCGAATCAGCAGAATATTACCATGCTGGTCGTATTCTGTCTCGGTAATACCATGCTTGTCTGTGGTAACCGACCGGTACAGATGCTGACTGTCTCCATGATAGAACCAGATAGTCTCTGTAACAATTGTACCGTTTTCCCATCTGGTGCCGGTTACCGGCCTTCCGAGCGGATCATACTCTTCATAATACCAGGTATCGTTGTTACTCAACAGCACACCGTCAAGACCGGTATATGAATACCCGTCCGGTTCTTCTGCATGAATTACTGCCGTACAAAAAAAGAGTACCAACAAATACCGGCAAATGGTCCGGTTCAAGTTTTATCACCATCCAGGAATTGTTTCAGATATCGTGCCGGATTGAAACGCTCAAGGTCCTGATACCGTTCCCCGGTTCCAACAAAGGCTACCGGAATTCCCAGTTCTTTTCCGGCACTGATTATGGTTCCTCCCCGGGCGGTTGAATCATATTTGCTGAGTACCAGTGCATCGATACCAATGTGTTCATGGAAAACTTCCGCCTGTCTGAGGCCGTTCAATCCTGTTGTTGCATCAAGAACAAGAATTTTTTTGTAACACCCTTCATCTGCACGGCTTGAACCAATGCGGTCAATTTTTTGCAGCTCACGAACAAGATTGTCCTTGTTGTGCAGGCGACCTGCTGTGTCTGCAATGACAAGACCACCCCCCGAAGCACGTGCTGCATCTGCGGCGGAATATACTACGGCACCGGGATCGGCTCCATGCTGATGGGCAATTACCCGGCAGCCGGTTTTTTCACCATGATGCTGAAGTTGCTCAATTGCCGCGGCACGAAAGGTATCTGCAGCGGCAAGAAGTACCGGAGCCACATTGGCTGCAGCATAATGTGCTGCCATTTTTGCCACGGTGGTTGTTTTCCCCACTCCGTTAACACCGAAAACCATGAATATGGACACCTTGCCTGCAGGAGCTTCCAGAACGATGTCCCGTACCCAGGGAGAAAGAATTTTGGTGAGCTCGGCCAGTATTGCTTCACGCTCGCCATGGTTACCGGCGCGACAAACCTTTCGGAGTTCGTCCACCAGTGCGTATGCCGTTTTTGCTCCTATGTCACCTTCAACAAGACTGTCTTCAAGTTCGTCAAAGAATGCATCATCGAGCTGGCGGTGAGCACTAAACAGACTCTTCAGGTTTTCGGAAAATGATTTCTTCGCCATTGTCGATATTACTCCTCAAGTTGTTCAATAGCATATGCGGGAATGGTTTGATCTGCAGCTATCAGATAGCGTATCAGTTGATATAAAAAGTTTGCTCCGAGGACAATGCTGACCCCTTTGGTGATATCCGATGCCAGCAACCAGCCATTTATCTCGTCCATTTGTGACGAGGTTCCACTGATTCTTCCGTCTTCATATGCACGCACCTTGTTTTGTGCGATTCCGTTTGAAATCATTGAAAATGGCAATGAACAATATAGCAACCCCAGGGACCAGTACAGTACTTTTCGCTGTTTTTCAATACGCTGCTCGGTATTCTGTTTATTCAGGGGAATTATCATTGAACGGATTTCTTTTTGTGCACGATCATCATGCTCATACAGAAAATACGTCTTGACTCCTCCCTGCATTGCTTCTCCGATCAGTGTTGTCGCCGGCAGTTCGGCAATGAGGGGTGTTGTACCAAAGTGTTTTGTCTGGAAATACACGCTTACCGGTTGCGCTGTTGTATCAAACGCGACCTGTACGGTGGACAATTTTTGCAGGGTGATCGATACAGAATAGCGGTCCAGAGTGTCAAACATTGCTGTTCGTTCAGCAAGTTCAAATCCGGGAGCAGAGACCTGAATTGAATGTTCTCCGGAAAACACAACAACGGGCTCGGTATGATCAAGTACAAGCCGGTTATCTATAAAAACGCTCGCTTCCGGAGGATCAACCGTCAAGGTGAGAGAAACCGGCGTCCGGTTTGCCAATGAAGGTACCAGAACTTGCGTTATACGGTACAGAATCTGCTGCACATCATCGTAGGGCATGGCTTCCCGTACAAGCACAGGCTCAGTTTGACCATATCCGGTATCAAGTGACACCGATACAATGAAATATCCGCCAATATCTTCGATAGTGCCGCTTATAAGGGCTGAAATACCGTCCTTTGACAGGGATCTTGAAAGCGATACCGAATCGTTGCGTGTATATAATTCCTTGCCGTCTTTCCATAACACCAATGTAGCAAGACGTGATTCTGTATCCTGTTCTGACTGTTCAAGCGCTTCGATGCTTTGTTCAACTTCACGTATCTGGATATCTTTTTTTTCTAATTGTTCATCAATATCACGTCTTTTTTTCTGGATTGTCTGTCTGGTACTGTCGCTCAGCATCAGGGTATCCCGTTCATTGACCAGTGCATTCCTTTCCAGGAGGAGTTTCATGCGGGTATCCTGAATCTCACGCATCGTTCGGGATCGCAATTCTTCGGGTGCTACGTTTCTCGAACTTATGCTACCCAGACGTCCAAGCAACATGAGTGGAATATTCTTTGCATGTCCGGCATGAACTTCGGGAACATTTTTAAGGGTAAATGACTCGGCGGCCAGAATCCAGGTATCGCTTTCAGTTGCTTCAAGGCACATAGCGGCACAAGCAAAGAACATGATTGCGAACAGTGTACGTGTACTATTCGGGTCAAAGGGATACAAGCTTGAGAACTCCGTTTATCGCGGATGTATCGAACGGCTTTCCCAGAAAGGCGGCGGCGCCGCACGATAGAGCCCGGAGCCCTTCCGGTTCCTCACCGGGACCTGCAAGTATGATAAAGCGGGTAGCCGGACTCATGCTACGATACGGTGCCGGATCAATAAAAAAACATGGTTCATACAATACAACAGACACTCTGGTACCGGAAAGGAGTGCGGCTAACCATCGTGCCCCTTCTGCAGAGGTTGCAGCGGTACACCGCTGAACATCCTCACCGGGAAGCATTCCCGCTATTGCTGAGGCAAGATACGCTGAACGGCAAACTATGGCGATCATAGATCGTCTTCATCTCCTTCCAGGGGGATACCCTTCCATTTCATGTTGAGCCAGGCTTCCATAAAAGGATCAAGATCACCATCCATGACGGCCTGTATGTTACCTGTTTCATGTTTTGTACGGTGGTCTTTCACCATCGTATATGGCTGGAAAACATAGGATCTGATCTGGTTGCCCCAGGAGATATCCTTTTTCTCCGTGGCAAATTTCATGTTTTCCTGTTCCTTCTGTTCCCGGTAATACTCGTAGAGCCGTGCCTTGAGTATATTCATGGCTGTTTGCCGGTTCATCAGCTGACTTCGTTCCGTTTGGCAGGCAACAACAATTCCCGTCGGCAAGTGGGTAAAACGAACTGCCGAGTCGGTTTTATTGACATGCTGTCCCCCTGCCCCTCCGGCACGATAGGTATCGACACGCAAATCTTCCGGCCGTACATCAACCTCTATTGTATCATCAAGAACGGGAAACGCATATACCGAAGTAAATGAGGTGTGGCGACGTGCAGCAGAATCAAACGGACTTATGCGTACCAGCCGGTGTACACCGGCTTCACCCTTGAGATATCCGAAAACATAGTCGCCGGTAATCTGATGGGTAACCGATTTGATTCCGCCATCCGCCTCGAGCATGTCCACCGTTTCAATCTTGAAGCCGCGCTGTTCTGCCCAGCGAACATACATGCGTGAAAGCATTTGAGCCCAGTCGCATGCTTCGGTTCCGCCAGCTCCCGCGTGAATGGTCAAAAATGCCCCATTGCGGTCAACTTCATCGGACATCATGTTCACGATTGCAAGTTTGTCAAAACGTTTTTGGACCGACTCGAGCGAGTTCTCGAGTTCCGGTATCATTGAATCGTCGGACGCTTCAACAGCCAGTTCAAAAAGTGCTTCAAGATCCTGAACCTGTGTCAGTAAATCCGCCCAGGGGTCTATCCGGTTTCTCAGAGAACGAAGTTCGGACATTGTTTTTTCTGCTTTTTTCTGGTCATTCCAGAAACCTTCAGTCGAACTGAATTCTTCTTTTTCTGTTATCTTCTTGCGAATGTGATCCGGGTCAAAGACGCCCCCAGACTTCGAGTATTTGTGCCTTTACCTCGGCAATAGGTCCCTTGAATTCTTCGAGAATCATGCGTTGTCTCCTTATCGGGCGGTACGGGAAGTACCGACTGGTGGTTTTATTACTATGCGTTTCCAGCTTTTTTTCATGAGAAACGTAACCGCGAAAGCACCATCAACCGGGAACTGATATAACCGTACTGAATCATAGTAATCGGTAACCCGGTCAATGTCCTGTTTGAGTTTGGCCAACGTTTTGTCATTTATTGTTGCAGATTCCCAGCAAGCCCGCTGGGCTTTTTCAAAGCCGTACGAAGCAAGCACCTCTGCAAGGTGTCTGGCAGATTCTTCTCCACCGGGATCAAGAACTACTGAAACAAACATGTCTTAGCATACGGGAAAGAAATTATCTTGTCAAATCATGGATTAACTGCGAAAATGGATATCAGGAGATATTGTGTGAAAAAACCAGCAACTGTTTGTCTGTTTCTGCTTGCCCTGTTCCGCCTTCAGGCAGACGAATATACGGACATGGATCGTGATGTACCGCCGCCGCCCGTTGTTTCTTCCCTGTCTGCCACGGTTCAGGATACCACGGTCATCCTTGAGTGGACTCCAGCCCCCGATCTTGACGGCCACAGCATTCTTCTCCGGTCGGATCGCCCCATAACAGCCGCAAATTTCGAAACCGTTACCCGTATCGCTGAAATTCCCCACAGCGAATCATCCTACACCGATGTTGTCGATAACGCGGGCACGTATTACTATGCAATCCTCTCGGTTGATCACACCGGTACTGCCTATGAGTTTTTTCTTCCTGCCAGTAATTCCCTGCTGGTACCAGTGACGATTGTCAATCAGGAGCCCCCTGCTCCGGTTCGTATAACCGGTTTTGAGGCAGTCACGAGAAACGATGCCATTATTACCCGTTGGGACTCGGCAAGAACCGGTAAAAACCTGGTATTGTATCGGTCAAACACACCATTTCTCGACATTACCAGTCTGGTAACAGCGGTTGTAACAGCGACGCTGGTTGATGATGGTACGCCGTATGTTGATTATCCCGTTCCCGGCATACCGTATTATTATGCGGTTCTTGAAGAAGATTCCATTCGTTCGGGAACGGTTGAATTCATACCGGGAGAAAACACCAACCGCATGGCTGTTGAAGTATCCTCACAATTTTCAAGGATTGAACGGGGAACCCTCCCTCCCCTTCGCTCAATGCCCTTGCCCTGGCTAAACCCGGGAAACCGTCCATACCGGGATCCGGTAACTTTTTCATCCGGTACCGAGCGAATGATCCAGAACATGGTACGTTCATCAGTACAAACGAAACCTGTTGAACGAACTCCATACCTTTTTGCCATTGATTTAAACAATGATTCCGGTGGGGAAGAACAGGCGCTCAGAAGCATTCTACAGAAATCTTTCATTCCCGGAACATGGGAAGCGACAGTAACAGAACTGAAGCGATTCCTTTCAATCAGGCGTACGCCGGCGACTGCTGCCCGTGTTCATTTTTATATCGGTGAAGCACTGTATTTCTCCGGCAAGTATCACGAAGCGTTACTGGAATTCCTGCTTGTACAGGATCGGTACTATAATCAATCCCGGGAATGGATACAGTACACCCTCGAAAAAATGGCAGAACAGCGCTAACGTATTTGTCTGATAAGACGAAACAATGCCGGAGCCGACTGTAATCCGTCGGTATCCCCGCTCTGTTCTTTTTCATCTTCCTGAGGAGCAAGAATTACCGCATCTCCAACGGTTATACGATCATAAAAACCGGTTCTCCGTATCGTTCCTTTTGCGATATCTTCATCGGGTTCAGTTATAACCAGTGTTCCCAGAACGGCACTTTTCTCATAGGAGAGTCCTATCTCGTTTCCCGCTATTCGAACGGCCCGGCTATCCACGATATCAAATACCTGGTCCTTTTGAACTCCATCAACCATACCAATATCTACCACCGCATCGCTATGGTGTCTTGCCAGGATTGTACCCCTGAGCGGAAATACGGCTGACAGCATCTGGGCCATTCTTCTGAGGGCATTGGGGAAACGGTCATTACCGGTTCTGAAAACTGAAAGAGTCTGTGCGGGTGAACCGGTATCCGATATATGTACTTCCGCACGAATACGGGTATCACGGTCATTTTCACTGTATTTCAGGAGTATGAAATAGTCGTCGCCCCGCTGCCGGGATATCCGGTATGCTTCCGAATAGGACTTGACCGGTTGTTCTGCACTGTGAATGACAAATCGCGGATTATAGGTGAATGACTGTGCGAGCATATGCGTACAAATCCGCTCTGAATCAGGATGAAGTATATTAGACGGATCATTCTGGTAAAAAAGACCTATGGTCGTATGGCCCTTGTCCAGATACAACGGTTCAATCTTCCATACCCTGTGTACACTGGTTGAAAGAAGACGACCGTATGACTCAATCGCATCATTGATGGTTGTAGTGCTCTTTCCGAGTGAGTGAATAAACTCCAATTGTGATACAAACTGTGCCGGGTATCCCCGTGCCAGCAACAGGCGGGCATACGCATATCGGGTATCTACATCATCAGGATATACACGCAAGGCTCTCCGATATTCAAAAAGAGCCTGTTCGGCAAGATTCTGTTGCTGAAAACGTTTAGCCCGCTCTATATGCCATACACTCCATGTCTTTCTGCGGGGGTCCTCAAAGGGCAACTGCTCAATAATGATTATTTCCAGCAGGGAACGGAGGATATCATCTTCCGGTGATACGTCCAGACCGGTTCGGGCTGCCGTGAGAGCTTCTTCATAGGCAGCAGTTTTTTCAAGGGCAAGGGTCTTCATATACCATGCGCTTGCCCTCTTGCGGTCAGCGGCAATCCGTTCATCGCAAACGGCCACCACTTCGCCATAGCGGCCGTTGCGGTACAGGATAATCGCGAGAAGTTCCCGCGCAGCGTCATATTCTTTTCTCAGGGACAATGCCCGGCGTACATGTCTTTCGGCTTCGTCCATGCGTCCGTCCTGAACAGCAAGATAGCCTGCAAAATAAAAGACTTGCGGATTTTCGCCATGATAGCGTAATGCCTGTTGTATGTATTCACGTGCCTGTGCCGGGTTTCCGGTCTCATGACTCACAATTGCCAGCGAAAGCAGCGCTTTCCTGTTTTCAGGATTTCTGGCAAGTGCATCACGGTAGAGCCCTGTCGCGGAAGAGATGCGTCCGGTATGAATTTCAATTTCTGCAAGACCGAACCGGGCGCTGATATCATTTGGCCAAAGCGTGAGCACACGGGAAAAAAGCTGCGAGGCGGCAGGGAGATCACCAAGTCCGATTGATATAAATCCCTGCAAATTTAAAAGAGCCGGATCATCTTTTTTGAGACGCGATGCCCGCGTAACGTGGACAAGAGCCTGTTCATACTCACCGAGCGAGTAGAAGCATTCAGCCAGTCCCTGTTCAGCCAGAAGAAATGAGGGATTTTCCCGCAAGGCGTCCTGATAGAGTTCTATTGCTGCATACCAATCTTCATTGAATTGTTTTTCCCGGGCAGATGCAACAAGCGATACAGGATCTGCAAACAGGGCCGCCGCGATTGTCAAAAATATGCATGCGAGAAATCCCTGTTTTTTCATGTCTATCCGTCCTTTTTTAATACGATCTTGACCGTATTGATCTTGTGTCCTTCCATATCCTGTATGATGAAATCAAAATTCTTCCAGGATACTTTCTCATATTTTACCGGAATTTTTCCGAACAAATCAAAAACAAATCCGCCCAGTGTTTCGAATTCCTCGTCATCTCCAATTTCACCGGCGAAAATCTCGTCAAGCTCGTCAATACTCATTCGTGCATCACAAAGCCATATGCCATCACCAAGAGGAAGAATGTCTTCCCGTTCGTTGTCAAATTCATCCTGGATATCGCCAACAATTTCTTCGATGATATCCTCCATGCAAACGATACCGGAAACTCCGCCGTATTCATCGATTGCTATGGCAATATGAACATGCCGCCGTTTAAACTCCCGAAGCAACGAATCTATCCTCTTTGATTCCGGTACAAAAAACGGTTTCCGGACAATCTTTTCAAGATCGATTTCTTCTTTACCATTCAATAGCGACAAGAGATCCTTTACATAGAGTATGCCGACTACATTGTCGATTGAATCCCGATATACAGGAAACCGTGAATGACCGCTTTCGGTTACTTTACCGATGAGCTCTTCACTGTTTGTATCGATTGGGATGAAGTCGACATCAATTCGCGGAACCATGACTTCCTTTACCGAGGTCTCGGAAAGGTCAACTATACCCCGGATCATGTCCCGTTTCTCGTCATTGAGCGATTCTTCTATGCTCTCATGGAGCACCGTATCGCTGTGGTTTCCCTTTTTCCTGAAAATGTTTCTGAAATACCCCATTACCTAATCCCTTATAAGCTGTACAGAAGAAAAGGAATCAACCAGTTTCTCCTGGAAAACAAGCATTTCTTCCTCTGCATCATTGGTAGCATGATCATACCCGTCCAGATGAAGGATACCATGAATGATTAATCTTTTCAGTTCTTCATTTTGCGAGATTCCAAACCGGATTGCATTGTCTGCGAGCGAATCAAGACTGATAACCAGATCACCGGCGGTAAACCAGGTTTCTCCCGAATCGTCGACATAGTCGTCACCTTGTTCAAATGAAAGAATGTCTGTTGGTCCTTCAATGTTTCTGTACCGGGAATTCAGCTCTGCTATACAGGTATCCGAACAGAACATGACAGAAATTTCCCAACGATCGAGTGAAAGGCTTTCAAGTACGTTTTGAATGAACGGGGAAACCGAGTCCATCCAGGGTTGCTCCACGGTATTTTCATGACAGGAAACAGCTATCTCGTTAGGCATTGTTGGTTTTCTTCCTTCCTTTTTTTTGTTGAATCACGTCTTTATCTTGTTGAACGACACCCGTTTCATCAGTTCCTTCAGAAGAACCCCCGTCAGGTACTTCCTTTTGATTCGGATACTCAATTCTCGAATGATAATATCCGGCCAGAATTTTTAAAAACGTTCTTTTGATAATTCCCACTTCCCGAAATGTCAGTTCACAGTTGTCCAGCTGTTTGGTTTCTATCTTGTGTGTTACAAGTTCGTCTATGAATTTCTCAAGGCGGGGCACAGACGGTTTCTCAAGAGTTCTGCATGCTGCTTCAACCACATCTGCCAGCATGACGACAGCCGACTCCCTGGTTTTTGGCGGTGTACCGGGATAGGTGAAATCTTCCGGATCTACGCCGTCGTTCATTTTGGCAGCTTCATTGTAAAAGTAGCTTATCAGGCTATTGCCATGATGCTCCGATATGATGTCGATTACTTCGCGGGGAAGACGCATCTGCCGGGCCTTTTCAACACCCTGTTTCACATGACTGCGAATGACAGTTGCCGAAAGACGGGGATTAATGTCGCCATGGCGGTTATGATCGGTCTGATTCTCCACGAAATATTCACTTTGATCCATTTTGCCGATATCGTGATAATACGCTCCAACGCGGGCCAGGAGAGGATCCGCACCAATTTCTCGACAGGCACTCTCCGCAAGCGTCGCGACCATTATCGAATGATTATATGTACCCGACGCTGAAAGAAGCATTTTCTTCATGATGGGAGAATTCAAGTCTGAAAATTCAATCAATCTGAAACTGGTCGAGGTGTTGAGAATTGTCTCCAGTATGGGCAAAAATCCGAGAACCAGCAACCCGCTCAAAAAACCGTTTGCCGAAGAAGCAAAAAGCAATGTTGAGGTATCAAGATTCGTTACGGGATGGATCAGTAATAATACACCGATGAATACCGGCTGGATCAGCGCAAGCAGACAGGCAGATTTTACCAGGTCAATACGCTTTCCGGAAATTTGTATAACAGCGGCGCCGGCTATTCCCGAGAACAGGGAGAAAACAGCAGTTGCAGCACCAAAATCCGACGCAATATACACCCCGAGTGAACATACCAGGGCATTGATCACTGCAGCCCGTTTGCTTATCAGAATGGTTATGAGCATGGTAACGAGCGCAGCCGGAAGAATTATCGCAGCATCAACCGGCAGGGAAAGCGTAACTGTTTTTCTTGCGAGAAGTGCCACCAGGTACAGTACCAGAAAGCAAACAGAGACTACAACTGCCATGCGAAAATCGATACGTCGACCCAGAACCTGTCTGGAATACATGAACAATGAAAGAAAACCAATTACCACAAGCCATATCAGTGAAGCGAGAAATTTGCGGATGTTCAATTGAGCCCCTGAACGCGCCAGAGCCTCAAGTTGCCGGAAGCTTTCCTCGGAAACAATAAAACCGCGTTTGATGATGCGCTGCCCTTTCTGGATGGTAACCATTACTGGCGGAACCTGACGCATCGCGGCATCCATTTTACGGTCACTTTCCTCACGCTGAAAAAGTATGTTTTCACGAATAAAAGGATTGATAAGCGCAAATACCAGTGCTGCAGACACATTTTTTGAGGGTAGATAGTTTAAAGTTTCCGCTATCCATTTCTCCAGGGATTCTCTGACAACAACCGCTTCTTTCGGAGTTTCAGTACTTTCATCACGGCCATTGCGTTTTTGAATCAATTCTATTTCTGCAGTATTGAACTCTTCCATGCCTTCTTCGGGATACGCAGTAATGCCATCGCTGACGAGCTGTCTGAAAACATTGCTGGACGTTCGCAAAACCATATTCCAGTCACGGTGTCCATGGAGTTGTGCCAACAGCTCCTGATCAACCAATCCCGGATACTCCTGCTGAAACTCGAGAATGAACTGTTGTCGGGGAAGTTTTTTTGCAAGCAACATTTCGAGGTGTTCGGCATATCCCCTGAAATTCTCGAGCATAGTATTGGAAACAGTATCATCGTGACGGAAAACTGCCGAGACAAGCTTCTTCCGGGCTTCCATACGGATACGCGTAGCTTCTTCGTCAACATACGACAGTTCACGACTGGCAACCACATCCCGGTCTGCAACACGCCCTATCTCAAAATCCGAGAGTGTGAGTTGACGCAGTCCGTTAACTTCTATGGTGCTGAAATAACTGACAATACCCAGCAAACCAAAGAGCGAACAGAGAAGAATGATTGTATTGACATCCGGAAGTTTTGCCAGCAAACCGGACAGAAGGCCTTTATCGGGTTGTATGCTGTTCATATGCCTGTACTATCTTTTGAACGAGTCGGTTTCGAACGACATCTTCAGTTCCGAGGGTGAGAATGGCAATTTCCGGAATATCGGAGAGTATTCTCGTTGCCGATACAAGTCCCGACTCGCACCGGCGAGGCAGATCAACCTGGGTACAATCTCCGGTGATAATAGCCCGGGAATTCTCGCCGAGTCTGGTTAAAAACATCTTCATTTGCTCCGTTGTGGTATTTTGTGCTTCATCGAGCAAAACCACTGCATTGTTAAGGCTTCTTCCCCGCATATATGCCAGCGGGGCAACTTCGACGAGGGAAGAATCTTCAATTTTCCTCAATACATCCGCAGGAAGCAATGCTTCCATTGCATCACGTATTGGTCTCAGATACGGGTTTATTTTCTGTTCAAGGTCTCCCGGTAAAAAACCGAGATTCTCCCCCGCTTCAACAACGGGTCGTGTCACCACAATTTTTCGTACCTGTCTGGTCAATACCAGTTTCAGGGCATACGCAACGGCAAGAAACGTTTTACCGGTTCCGGCCGGACCGAGGCACAATACCAGTTCATGGGTATCAAGCGCACGAATAAACTCAGCCTGATGTACTGTTTTGGGGTACACCCTGCGAATTGCCTGCGGTATGTGAATGAATATCTGTGAATAGCTTTCGGGATCATCTGTTTTCAGACTGCCCAGAACCGAATGTATCAAATCCGGGCAATCATGCAGACAGGTGGAACCAGACATTACAGCATCAACCACAAGCTGGAATTTTCGGCAAATCTCCGGATCTGAAGACGCTATGGTCAATTCATTTCCCCGGGTGACTACCGGTGCACCAAGGAACTCCTCGATGACCCCAAGATTGGAATCGTTAACTCCGCACAAATCGGTCAAGGCTTCATGATTACCGACAACAATCGTATATCCTGTTTCCAAATAAACCTCTCCACTGAGTGTACATACAAGATGGCGGAACCGTCAAGCATCATTGCTGGGGAATGAAGCTGGCCATTTCTTCCTCAACTTTTGGATCGTTGAGCGAAAAAACGCCCTCTTCGCTGCGTACGGTCGTCTTGAGATCCGTGACTGGTTTCCACTGTACAATAAAAGATACAACCGGAGAAAATTCATAGCGGTATGTACCGCCGTCATTTCTCAGCTCCGGTTTCAGTGATGTTCTCAAATGCATGGTCCAGTCATGCAGATAATGGGTAAGCTCAAAATTCAGGCTTTGCAGCTTGAATCCCGATTCTTTTCTGTCCTGGATGTCAAAAAAGTTGAGTGATTTGAATAAATCCACAAAGACATTGGTTTCTCCGGGTAATGGAGCAGGCAAATCGAGGTAGTCCTGAAAATAACGGGCAATAACTTCGTTGGTACTCGTGGAGCTGAAGCTGATATCCAGAAACTCATGGATTTTTAATGTCAATTCCAGAGAAAAGGTGAAACTGGATTCGGTAAGCTTGACCAGATCGAATTTGAGATTTGAAAGAACTCTTGTCTGAAGGGCTATACGATCTTTCCATGCTGCCAGCACCAGCGGACTTGCCGAGTTGTTGAACGAAAGCCCCAACGCTGCCGGAATGAATTGTTCTCCGCCCGGTTTTTCCACCCACCCGGATCCTGCTACCATCCTGTAGGGGATTGTTCTGGAAATTGTATAATACGCTGAAAGATACCGCCACCCCGCGGTGAAATGAAGTTGAGTATGCTCTTCTTCCTCTATATCGTATATGTATTCCTGACCCAGAGTTATTCCCGGCGGTATATTCCATGAAATCTTTGCCCTGAACGGATCCCATATATGCTCTGTTTCATTGCCGGATTCCCGTTCAAAAAAGCGGGTTGAAAGGTTCATGTTTCCATACAGCCAGGACATATACAGGTTACCGCCATACGAATCAAGAAGCGGTGGCAAGTTGCTCACAAACGTTACCCGCTGCTCATGGGGGCCAAGAGCAACACCAAAAACTGAACTGGTTTCGTGTGTATCGATATAACTTCGTTGCCATTTGATTGTATTCAGTTCCCATTCGGGATCATCAGCCGAGCCAATAAAATCCTGACGAAGCACATCTCCCGAAAATTTCCAGGAAAGCGACATTGGATGCAGGTATGGATCCCGGTGAAATGGCGAAAACACCACGGAATCGACGTTCTTGATACTGAAGACACTGGCTGTGTAATCGGTATTTTTTACTGCATTACGTTTTGCTTCGGTATCGTATACTGAATCCGAAAGCCAGGGATGATCCTGGTACGTTCCCGCAAAATTCAGGGAAGAACTGACTGTGAGAAAACTGGTGTCATACGAATACGCACCGGTTATCCGGCCATTTGCCTTGAACTGATTATACAGCGAGGCGTATTCTCCCCAGTCTATATCTGCACTGCTCTCCCAGTCACTTGCGTCATACCGTGTTTCATGAACATACGATGGATCGAACCCCCAGGTAACCGAAAACACATGATCGGTCATTGGTTTAAATGGAGCAACCGGTTTTCCCGGGTCCGGTATGAAACGATCGTATACACTGATGGCAGCACTTTTTTCTTCGGCCTCTTTGTTCCCCGAGTCCTGCTTGTCATCAGAGTCAATGAATGGATTCGCAATCTTACCCGTATCAGCCTTTTTTAGTGTACTCACATTCCTGGTAGCTGAGGTAGTATACAGGGTTCCCCCCATGGCTATGCGAATCTCCGGACGGATAATTTCCGGATAATAAAACTTCCTTTCCGGTGAGAAGATGCTGTCTTCGGCATTGAGTGTTTCATTGGTTTTGGAATTAAACGTGAAATCACCGCGGATGGTACTTACCGCAAAAGTTTCAAGCCAGGGTTTTGTTTTCTCGAGTTGGGGCCGGACAGATCCCGAAAGCGCGAGTGCATAGGACGTTTCATCAATATCGGTTGAATCAGTATCGGTGTCCTCCTCTTCCTGATCAAAGAGAAGTTTGTACCAGTTAAGATCTTCTGATCGTTCAAAGAAA
This sequence comes from uncultured Treponema sp., assembly GCA_964527175.1. Lineage (GTDB taxonomy): Bacteria > Spirochaetota > Spirochaetia > Treponematales > Treponemataceae > Teretinema. Next base: position 5,887 of record CAZGQQ010000015.1, on the reverse strand, counting down.
TCATTCTTGTAAAAGGGATCCGATATCAGCGGAAATTTCATGGTTATCTGAAATGGTGCCTTGTCCATCGACAGGGAGAAATCCGTGCGATACCTGAAAGGAACCTTCTTGCCAAAAAAATATCCCGAATTATCATGTTCCTCGCCTGCGGAATCATACGTTGTATACGTTATTCCGGAAAGCGGCTCATAGAGCGTATTGGAGAACCCTATTGATCCGAGAAGCGAGAATGATTTTACGTATCCTGATCCGGTAAAGGAACCGTCAAATCCGAGCATAAAACCCAGTGACGAATAGACATCCGCCATGATCTTGAAATAATCCTTTCCGGACTCTTTTGCATCTTCATCAAGATTTCTGAGGAATAATCCCTCCCGGCGCTGTTCCTTGAGAATATCACCTTGCAGGAAGTCCGCAAAAGTTGTTTCATTATTCTTCTCTTTTTCCGGCAGGGGTTTTCTTCCATACAGATAGGTGGTTGTCTGGACAAAATAGCCTTCCCGATTTCGGTAACCAAAAACCGGATGAAAAATCATTTCATCACCCGGATAATAAAAAAAGGGAATATAAAAAACCGGTAAGGGACCAACAAAGAACACGCCGTTGAGCATTGCTATTTCGTTTCCGGGGAGCATCCATATCCGGCTTGCACGGATTGACCAGTGTGGATCAGGATCATCGCACGTTGTCAGAACGCCCTTTTTAAAGGCAATGGTTCCGCTGGTATCACGACCCGTCAAATCGGAATGAATTATAAACGGATCTCCTTCCTGTTTTCCCGAGTCACGTGTAAGCACTCCGTCGAGAAAAACACCTTCCTCGTTCTTTATATCAAAAAGGAGGGCCTCTCCTTCAAAACGCTGAAAGCCCCGTTCTCCGCTCGTATGTTCATATACAACGTTACCCCGGGCATCGAGAGTTTCCCGCTCCTTGTCATACAATACATCATCTGCCTTTATGGTGGAAATTGAGGATCCTTCAGTTACTATAATCGATACATTCCCGCGCAAGCGGATAACTTCCGAACTCAGTGTTCCCGAGGAGACCGCTCCTTCAGTATCGGTTGCTGCTTCGGCATCGTCTTCCGGTACTGCCGGTTCGGGCCGCTTTATGTATTCAGTGGTTTTTGCGGATTCAATGGTAACAATGCGTTTTGAAACCGGTTTTGCAGATTGTGCCTGCACTATGTATCCGGACGAGACGCATAGTACTGCCAACACAAAAAAAACCGTTATTCTCATGGGTTCCGTTCCATCATTTCACGGAGATACTTTCCTGTCCAGGATTTTTTTACGTGCGAAACATGTTCGGGCGTTCCGGTTGCCATGATTGTTCCGCCACGGATACCGCCTTCAGGACCAAGATCAACAACATGGTCAGCTTGCAAAATAACATCAAGATTATGCTCTATCATGATTACCGTATTACCCTGATCAACCAGACGGTGAATAACGGCCATAAGTTGCTTGACATCGGCAAAATGCAATCCCGTAGTGGGTTCGTCGAGTATATATAACGTATTGCCTGTACTCCGTCTGGCCAGCTCATTCGCGAGCTTCACCCGCTGTGCTTCACCGCCCGACAATGTGAGTGCAGACTGTCCGAGCTGGATGTACCCGAGACCAACTGATAACAATGTTTCAAGCTTTCGTGCTATTGAGGGAATGGGCGAGAAAAACTCTGCGGCTTCCTCAATGGTCATGGAAAGAACATCCGCGATTGTTTTTCCTTTGTACCGCACATCGAGTGTTTCACGGTTAAATCGGCGACCATGACACACATCACAGGTAATATATACATCGGGGAGAAAATTCATTTCGATGGTTATGGTTCCATCTCCCTGACAGTTTTCACACCGCCCTCCGCGCACGTTAAATGAGAACCGGCCGGGTTTATATCCGCGGGTGCGGGATTCGGGCAAATTGGCAAAGAGATCACGAATCGCCGTGAATACTCCCACGTATGTTGCCGGGTTTGACCGCGGAGTGCGCCCGATAGGGCTTTGGTCAATGTTTATTACCTTGTCAAGATGTTCAAACCCGGAAATTGAGCGGCAGGCTCCTTGCGTGTAATGAGTTCTCATGAGTGCATTTGAAGCTGCCGGATAGAGAACATCTGAAAGAAGGGTTGATTTTCCCGATCCGGAAACACCGGTAACACAAGTGAAAACTCCGAGCGGGAATGAAACGGTGATATCCTTGAGATTGTGTTCGGTAATACCCTCCAATATCAGGTGTTTTCCGTTACCGTCTCTCCGTTGTGCGGGTATGTCCATGGTCAGTGTTCCGGCAAGATACTGACCGGTTAAACTTTTTTTGACCTTCATGACTTCTTCCGGTGTACCTCTAGCTACCACGGTACCGCCATGAACGCCGGCTCCCGGCCCCAGGTCAACAATATAGTCGGCCGTTCGCAGTGTTTGTTCATCGTGTTCAACAACAATGAGCGTGTTTCCCAGATCTCGCAAATATAACAATGTATCAATGAGCCGTTGGTTGTCCCGTTGATGAAGTCCGATCGACGGTTCGTCAAGGATATACAGAACACCGATAAGACTTGAGCCAATCTGGGTAGCAAGACGGATACGCTGTGCCTCCCCTCCTGAAAGTGTTGAAGCTTTCCGTTCCAGTGACAGATAATCCAGCCCCACGTTTTTCATGAAACTGAGCCGGGCTGTTATTTCCTTGAGAATTTGCTGGGCTATTTCTTTTTCGGTTTCTGAAAGATGCAGTGTTTCGAAAAAGGAAATGGTGTCTGAAACCGAAAGGGATGAAAGATCAAATATGCTGGTTCCGCCAACCGTTACCGCCAGCGCCTCTTTCTTGAGGCGCTTTCCATGACAGAGTTCGCATTCAAGCGTAGACATGAGTTTTTCATAGAATTCTTTTTGGGATTCCGAATAAGTCTCGTTGTAACGCCGCTTCATGTCTGCAATGACACCCGGCCAACTCTGATGATATTTGAATTGACCAGTTTGTTCCCGGTTACGGTACACAAAATCAATTGCTTCATCTCCGCTTCCATCAAATATGATGGCAAGCACCTTTTTTGACAGTTTATCAAACGGGGTATCAAGGGAAAATCCGTATTTCTTTGCCAGTGCTTCAAAACGGCTGCGGTTCCATGCAGAATCAGGATTATAGGGTATGAGCGCTCCCTGGTTAAATGAAAGGGTTCTGTCCGGCACGATGAGATCAATATCAAATTCCTGTTTTACACCAAGACCGGTACACTCCGGGCATGCACCGAACGGATTGTTGAATGAAAACAGTCGTGGCTGAAGTTCCGGCATCGAAATACCGCAATCGGGGCAGGCATTATGCTGTGAAAAGAACACTTCATGATCAACGTCCGAATCCTTGTCACGGCACGATACCAGCAGAATGCCGCCTGAACTCTCCAATGCAGTTTCTACCGACTGGGCGAGACGCTTGCGCGATTCTTCCCTGAGAACAATGCGGTCCACAACAATTTCAATGGTATGCTTCTTTTGTTTGTCGAGCCTGATTTCTTCATCCAGAGAAACAAGCATGCCGTCTATCCGGGCGCGTACAAAACCGGCGGTACGGGCATCGTCCAGTATTTTCTGATGCTCTCCCTTTTTACCCCTGACAACCGGTGCAAGAAGCTGGAGTTTTGTATCTTCCGGGAAAGTAAAAATGGTTTCAATTATCTGGTCTATGGACTGTTCACGAATCTCCTTGCCACAATCCGGACAATGGGCATGACCTACCCGTGCATATAAAAGCCGGTAATAATCATAAATTTCCGTTACCGTGCCAACCGTTGAACGGGGATTACGATGCGTGCTTTTCTGCTCTATCGAAATGGCCGGTGACAAACCTTCAATGTAGTCAATATCCGGCTTGTCCATTCTTCCGAGAAACTGGCGTGCATAGGCAGATAACGACTCGACATACCGCCGCTGCCCTTCAGCAAAAATGGTGTCAAAAGCAAGAGAGCTTTTACCCGATCCTGAAAGGCCGGATATGACAATAAGTTTATCCCGGGGGAGCTCAATATCAATATTTTTGAGGTTATGCTCTCGCGCGCCCTTAACTATGAGCACATTCTTTTCTTTAGCCGACACAATGTAATCCTTACTGGTAAAAAATCAGGTCAATAAATCTGTATTTGACACCGCTTGTTATACAGGGTGCGGTACCCCAGATACAGGGAGGCAAAAACGGTAACACAAACTGCGGTACATATGGCAATCATGATGGCAATTTGATATAAAATGGCGGTTGTCGGCAAGGTGCCGGAAAGAATTTGTCCGGTCATCATGCCGGGGAGAGAAATGATCCCCATGCCGACCATGGAATTGAGTGTGGGGATAAGTGCGGTTTCAAGAGCGCTGTTTGCAAAGGGAAGCAGTATTCTTCTGGGATGAACTCCTGCATTAATCAGCGAATCCATACGGGCGGTATTTGAACGGAGAGAATCCGTAAATGAACGTAAACCGAGGGCAACCCCATTCATTGAATTGGCAATGATCATGCCGCTGATGGGGATGGTATATTGGGGATTAAAAATCGGCATGCCTACAACAACCACCACAAAATAGGCGACCAGTGACACCCCGGTTCCGGCAAGGGAACACGCAACAATTATCTTGAACTGACGGTTCAACCGGTTGCACCGGGACAGAACCCGATGTATCGAAAACACCACCATGGAAACTATATAGCCAATCGTGAGCAGGGGATGCGGATTTTCAAAAATCCAGGTAAGAACGAAACCGGCCAGAACCAGCTGGACCGACATGCGAAAACTCGCAACAAGAAGCAGTTTGCTCTGCTGTATGCGTGCCTTTTTCATGAGAACAAGGACTATCAGCAGCAAAAGGTAGATGAGGGAGAACTGGAAAAGATTCATTTTCACGATGCTGTTCATGCGTTCTCCTTTCTCACTAGCACTATTGTATGGTCGGAAAACCGGTTCACAAGACTCTCATCGTGGCTGACCATAACAAGCGTTCTGCCCCGGTCATGGCAAAAAGTGCAGATATTTTCCATCACCTGTCGTCCGGTCGCTCCGTCAAGGGCCGATGTAGGCTCATCAAGCATGAGAATGTCGCTCTCCATTGCCAGAAAAAGGGCAAGATATACCCGTTGGCGTTCACCACCGGACAGTGTTGCGCACTGTGCCTCTGGTGAAAAATCTGCACGGCAAATGGAAAGACACTCCCTGATGAAGGATGGATCAGGAACCGTCTCGTCACGGTAGGAGAAAAAATGTTCAAAGTTGGCGGCAATAGTATCGTCAAAGAGAAATACTGCCTGACCTGCAAGCAGAATTGATCTTCTCACGGCAATCGGATCTATGGAGAGTATATCCGTTCCACGGTAATACACCGTTCCTGACGAGGGAGAAAGCGAGTTATTGAACAGACGCAACAGGGTACTCTTGCCGGTACCGCTTTCGCCGGTAAGGAAGGTAACCTCATTCACCGGAATGGTCATATCGGGATACCGGATAAAATCCATGAATGAAAGATTCTCTGTCACGAGAAGTTGTTCGTCTGTGCGGCTGTTCATGAGATTACTCTACATCGAAGAAAAAACGCTGTCCAGTGCAAACCGGTCTATTTCTCAAGGAGAACCTGTAAAAACAGTTCCTGATGTTCAAGGAAAATGTCGACAAGTTCCGGATCAAAATGCTTTCCCCGCTGTTCACGGACGTAATCCATGACAGCGGAAACTGTCCATGGTTTTTTGTATACCCGCGATGAGAAAAGCGCATCGACAACATCGGCTATCGCGACAATACGACCGGAACGGGGTATGTCATTCCCCGAAAGGCCGGCAGGGTACCCGCTTCCGTCCCACCTCTCATGATGGGTGAGCGCGATGGTTGCTCCTTCCGCCAGATATTTTCCGCGGGT
>CAZGQQ010000014.1:0-29483 GCA_964527175.1 uncultured Treponema sp. | reverse complement strand
CATGTTTACCCGGACGGCGCCAATTGACTACCCGCTTCTCCAGAAACGATGCGCCACGCTCTGTTCGGCAATGACCGGCGCCGAATCAATCAGGGTTACCGCTCCCGGAGGAACCGACATACTCGTTCCGGTTGCCGGCCGGGAACCCATGAGCGATGACGGCAATTTCACATCGGGAGGCTCCGGCGGAAACATTCCTGCAGGCGAAGTGTTTATCAGCCCGCTTCCCGGAAAAAGTGAAGGCGTCATCGTATTCGACGGCTCAATCAGCCTGACCGGGGGAGACATGCTTGTCAGCAGTCCGGTACGGGTTGTATTTCAGAACGGATTCGTTACCGACATTTCCGGCGGGAAGGAAGCCGACCTGCTTGCAGCTTCCATCCGGGACGGAGAAGACAAGGCAACGGAATTCGGCAAGACCGGCAAACTGTCTCCCGAAGAGGCGGACTCATACCGGAAGAACGCACGAAGTCTTGGCGAATTGGGAATAGGCCTTAATCCGGCGGCAGAAATCCGGGGAAACATGCTCGAAGACGAAAAGGCCTTTCACACCTGCCACTTTGCCATTGGCAGCAACTATGATAATGACGCCGAAGCAATGATACATCTCGACTGCCTGGTGAAAAATCCGACCATAACCGTTGTCTATCCAGACGGACGGGAAACCATTCTTGAAAAGGACGGAGAACTTGCTTCCCCGTTCAGGGGGGAATAATGATACATACGGAGAAATCGATTCGTGATCTGGTAAACGCACAGCGCACCTTCTTCAATTCCGGTGCGACACGCCCGATATCCTTTCGGCGGGCCATGCTGAAAAAGCTCAGACAGGCCATACTTCTCCACGAAAAGGACATCCTCTCCGCGGTGCATACCGATCTGGGCAAGAGCGATTTTGAAGCTTTTACCACAGAAATTACCCTGGTACTCCGCGAAATTGCCGTTATGCTTCGCTCCCTTAACCGCTGGGCAAAACCGGAACGCCGTTCAGCCGGCATATTCAATTTTCCCGGCAGTGCCCGGGTATATCATGACCCGCATGGCGTTTGTCTTGTCATGTCGCCATGGAATTATCCCTTTCAACTCACCATCATGCCGCTTGTTGGAGCCATCGCCGGTGGCAATACTGTCATTGTAAAACCGTCGGCCTACGCTCCGGCAACACAGGATATCATGGCCCGACTCATTTCGGAGGCTTTTGATCCCACCTACATAACGGTGGTTGGTGGAGGACGGGAAGCAAACCAGAATCTTCTTGATCAGCATTTTGACTACATCTTCTTTACCGGAGGGACACAGGTTGGATCAATTGTCATGGAAAAGGCGGCCAAACACCTGACCCCGATAACCCTTGAACTCGGCGGTAAAAGCCCGTGCATTATTGGCCCGGACGCGGACATCAACCTCGCGGCAAAACGCACCGCCTGGGGAAAATGCATCAATTCGGGACAAACCTGTGTTGCCCCGGATCATATCCTGGTACACCGCAGCGTACGGGATGCATTTGTACAGAAACTCCGTACCCATATTACCCGTTTCTACGGGAGCAACCCTCATACCAATCCGGAGTTTCCCCACATCATCAACCGGAAACATTTTGACCGGTTAACGGCATTGATCACGGCCGCGCAAAATTCGGGAGCAACACTGATTTCGGGAGGAAGAACTGTTCCGGAAACCATGCATATTGAACCCGCAATCTTTATCGACGTTTCCCGGGACAATCCGCTTATGCAGGAAGAACTGTTCGGGCCCCTTATCCCGATCCTTGAATGGGAGTCGGAAGAGGAACTGACCAGTATCCTTCTTGAGAGCCCGCGGCCACTGGCGTTCTATGTATTCACCAGAAACAGGGCCTTCAGCAAACGACTCATGCAACTCATTCCCTTCGGTGGCGGGTGCATAAATGACACAGTCATGCATCTGGCCTCTCATGCGCTCCCGTTTGGGGGAACCGGACCAAGCGGCATGGGTTCATATCACGGAGAGGCAAGCTTCAGGACCTTCACCCGTGAAAAGTCGGTGGTACAAAAGGGATTCGGTGTGGATGTTCCGCTCCGGTATGCCCCGTTTACCGGCAAGTACCGGACATACCGGAAATTCCTGTAGACTGCTACCAAAATTGTTGGAAAATTCAGGGTCTCAGCAACATTCCCAGCCTTTCCTGGCTATGCCGTCTATCCAGTTTTGCGCCCACATGCGCGCACCTGCCAGATCATGATCCTTCCAGTTCCCGCACATAACCGGATCAACCCCGGGAACGTCTTCCGAGTCGGGCCAGGCGGCAACCTTGACCAGTACCGCGCGAAGCTTGCCGGCAATAAACTCCTCTGCAGGAGTGCCGAATACAGCCAGATAAAACCCGGTACGACAACCCATGGGGGAAAGGTCAATAACGCCGTCAAGCTCGTCCCTGATATATTCCGCCATAAGATGTTCCAGGGTATGCATGGCCCCGGTTGTCATCACTTCCCCGTTCGGCTGGCAAAAGCGGACATCAAATTTTGACACCGTATCGCCCACCGGTCCCTTTTTCTGACCGGCAAGGCGGACATACGGGGCCTTGACGGTTGTATGATCCAGACTGAAACTTTCAACATTACGTGACTCTTTCATGTTCGACTCCTCGAAGGTATTGCTACCAGAATTGTTGTTTTTTTTTACAGTAATGACAGCATCTCAATAAGCAACAGTGCACTCAACCCTGATACTTTTTCAGAAAACTCATCGTATGAAATATCTGCAGAATTATCGGCGAGATCGCTGATGCTGCGGAGAATGACAAAGGGAATGCCAAAACTTGCACAGACCTGTGCAATTGCACCGCCTTCCATTTCCACACAGGCGGGAAAAAACCGCTCGAAAATCTCTGCCCGCAATGAGTTCTCGGCAACAAAAACATCGCCGGTCGCTATGCGGCCTTCAAAAATGGAGGGAGAGGGAGCCCCTTCCGGGAAACTGGCCAGAATCCGTGCATATCCGTCAAGGGCAGCTGCACGAAGAGCAGGGTCTGCCGGGAAAAAAGGCGAATCAAAACCGGGAATACAGGCAGGTTCGTATCCGAACGGTGTTACATTGAAATCATGTTGTACCGCTTCTGTGGAAACCACTATGTCAAAAAGGGAAAGGCGGCTGTCGAGCGCACCGGCGGCCCCGGTATTGATTATCCTGTCTACCCCGAATTCCGAAATGAGCACCTGGGCACACATGGCGGCATGAACTTTTCCTACGCCACAACGGCAAACAACGACCTGCTTTCCCCGGATAGTCCCCTCATGAAAATCCATACTGCCCCGTTTTATCTCACGGACGGGATCACCGGCAATCTGTAGTTCCTGTATCAAGAGTTGAATTTCTTCCGGCAATGCACCGATTATTCCTGTTATCATGCTGTTCCTCCTGGTATTCGGCAGCTTTCTTCCCGGTATTATCCTACATAGTGCTGTACTGCATCAATAAGAGCGGCAAGACTGTCACGGATATCGGGATAGAGCGCATCTGCTTCTGCATTCCGTTCATGGAGGATGGCCTGTTCCAGCTCGCGGAAACGTGCAGAGAGCTCGGTTCCGCCAATATTGGCAACCGCACTTATGAGAGAATGAGCCGCAGTCCGATACGCCGCACGATCAGTTCCCCGTTGTGCTGCCTCCAGTGCATCAAGAAGCTTTGGCGCTGACCGGGCAAACACCTTGAGGATCAATGAGAGGTTTTTTTCTGAGCCGGTATATTCGATTGCCTTTTCGCGATCCAGAGAAGGAATCCAGGAAGGCGTTTCAGGAGCAGCGTTTTCGGAACCGGTTTTCTCATCGTCAAAAGGAAGTTCCGGTTCATGCTGCAGAACTGTATTCGCCGGTTTGCTTTTTATCCACTTTTGCATACAGCTTACAAAAAGGTTAAATTCGATCGGCTTGTGAAGAATATCGTTTATGCCGGCAGCCCGGTACTCCGTTTCATGCTCTCCGGTGGTGTTTGCCGTAAGCATGATGATGGGAATATCCTCATATCCGTCCTGACCACGAAGCCGGCGTGTCGTTTCAACGCCATTCATTTCTGGCATGACATGATCCATCAAAATGAGATCATAGTTGTTTATTGAAGCCATTTCGAGCGCTTCACGTCCGCTTGCGGCTTCGTCTACCCGGATATCGAATGTACGCAGAAAACCTTCTGCGACTTTGCGGTTGATCGTATTATCATCAACCACAAGAACCCGCGTATTCTCGGCATGAAAATACTGCGGACTAATCCCGAGTGTATTGAGCATGGGAACACTGGTGCTGAAATCCACATACTCGTCACGGATAAACAAATCAAACCCGGTAATGAGCAGTGGTTTGAACAGAAAACTGACAGCCGGATCTTTCCCCCGGCCGATGAAATCGGACAATGACAGAAGTCCCAGCCATCGTACACCGGAGAAGGTCTTGCTCAATTGCAAAACGAGATCGTAGGCGGCAGCATATTCGAATAATACATGCGTCCAGGGAAAACTGTCTCCGGAGACAGCCCTGTTAAAGGAGATAGAGTCTGAACACATATCAAAACGGATAGCTGCACGCTCAGCCATATGAGCCAGCGAACGTCTGCTCGCCGGATCCCGATCATATATAAGAAGATATACTTGCCGGGTACAGGGAAAATTTGCAACGGGATGGCTTGATTCAGTCAGCTGCTGGGGGAAAATCGCGGTAAAGGTTGATCCCTTTCCCGTATCGCTTTCCAGGGAAAGCGTTCCCCCCATCAAATTCACCAACCCCCGGCAAATGGCAAGACCAAGGCCGCTTCCTTCTACCGGGTGGACCATGGAATTATCAACACGGCTGAATTCCTTGAAGAGTTCCGCCTGTTTCTCTTTCGGAATACCGATTCCGGTATCACGCACAGAGAAGGAAAGCATAACCGTCTCCCCTACACTGGTTGCAGAAATGGCAAGATCCACTTCTCCTTCTCCAGTAAATTTTACGGCATTCCCCAACAGATTGATCAGGAGCTGCTTTATTCGAATGCTGTCACCAATCATGATGGATGGAACATCCGGCTCCATGGTAACCGAAAAAGAAAGCTCTTTTTCATTCATACGCACACCAATGAGATTGACCACATCCTGAATCAAATCCATCAGTTTATACGGAGCACAGACCAATTCCATTTTTTTGGCCTCAATGCGGGAAAAATCCAGGATGTCATTGATAACCGAAAGAAGCAGGGACGCGGAGGAACGAACCTGTGATACATAATTGCGTTGGAGCGGTGTCAGCGAAGTACGGGAAAGCAGCTCATTAATACCCAAAACAGCGTTCATGGGGGTACGCAGTTCGTGTGTCATGTTGGCAAGGAACGCGGCTTTTGCCCGCATGGCCGCTTCTGCCTGTTCCCGGGCATGTACCAGGGCAGTTGCATTTGTCGCAAGACTGATGAATCCAAAATTTTCTTCCTGATAGTTCAGATCATGTATCCGGTAATTGAGAACCTGCTTTCCGGTGACCGTGTCAAAGGTAAGGGTATGATTACCGGTTCGCACATCCGCCAGATTGTCTCCGGAAAAGAGTTCGGCAAACTTTTCCCTGTTTTCACCGGTATTGGTAAACAAATCCTGCCAAGGTTTGTGAACCAGAGACCGCCAGGACTCAAAACCGAGTGCTTCGGTCAGACTTTTTGATACATATTCAATATACCCTTCGGGATTAACAATGGTGATAATATCTGTTGTTGAATCCATGAGGGCTTCGAGAATCGCTTTTGGCTTTATTTCGTCAGTTACATCAAAAAGCGTCAAAATATATCCAAACGTCCAGGCAGAAGCCCGGATTACCCGTAAATCTGCATGCAGCCAGTGAATTCCGGATCCCGGAATTTCTGTTTTGATTGTTTCCCGAATTGGTATGTCAGAGACAATCAAGCGCTCAAGCATACGGCGTATTGCATCCACGTTAACATTCTGGAGTTCATTCACCGATCTCCCGGTTACATCCCGCCAGGATGCAAATCCGTTACTCTTCGCAAGAGCCTCGCTTGCAAAAAGAATACGTAAATCCCGGTCAAACACGAGTACGGTTCCCGGAATCGAAACCATGAGGGTGTCCAGAATGTTCTTTTGGGCATACAACTCTGTTACATCATTGAGGAAAAAGCCCTTGCTTACCATACAGGAATCTTTGTAAACCGGTTGCGCTTTTACGGAGATCCATTCGTACCGTCCGGTTCCCCGCTGGGCGACCGGAAAAATTTCGTCTACAGAAGATCCCTCCCCCAGTGTTTGTGTCCACCTTTTCATGAGCAACAGCAAAACGGGATCGGTAATCAGTTTGAAAATGGATTTCCCGACAGCAGCATCACCACGTTCCAGGCCAAGATAGGCACAGGCCCGTGCACTTATTTTTTGAACAATATCCGCGGAATCAAGGAAGATGACCATGGTGGGGGTCATTTCCATAATCATGTCGGTTGTTAACATGCCATCAGCATCCTGTTGCTGATTTTTGCCGGTTTTCATAGATAAAATAGTATACCATTTTATAATTTTTTATCAATTTTTATACACCTTTTTCTTAATTTCTGCTAAAATATCATAATCATGGAAAGTTCTTGCGAAGAATTTGTACTGCACGAAATTTTGAAAAATGAAAAGATCTGTACTTTTTTTCAACCCATTGTCAGCCTGAAAACGGGAGAGATCTTTGCATATGAAGCCCTGGTTCGGGGAATTCGCGATAATTCTACCCTCCTCATTCCCCCCTGTGAGCTCTTCAAAAAAGCAGAGATAGAAACAATATCCATTGAATTCGACCGTCTCTGCCGAAAAAAGGCTCTTGAATCTTTCAAGAAATTTCACAGCGAGTCCCCGTCCATGATGTTCATGAACATCAATACATCGGTAATCAGTCCCCAGAACCCCGAACGGCCGAATATCAATGTCATTACAAATCAGATGGGGTTTGATCCGCAGCATATCGGTCTGGAACTCATAGAGTCACGGGCGTTTTCTTCGAACGAACTTATCGACTTTGTTGCCCATTATCGCGAGTCAGGATTTCTGATCATAATTGATGACTTTGGCTGTGAACATTCAAATATTGACCGGCTCATACAGATACAACCGGATGTAATCAAGGTTGACCGCAGCATAATCTGTAATATTGAAAAAGATCCCTACCGGCAGTCCATTCTCAAATCAATCAATTCCCTGGCCCAGATGACCGGCGCGCTCTGCCTTGCCGAGGGTGTTGAAACAATAGAGGAAATTCGTGCCTGCCATCTTCTGGGTGTCGATCTTTTTCAGGGTTTTGCCATTGCATTTCCAAATCCTGATCTTCGCCATCTGGAAAAGGAAACACGTATTCGTATCGGAGAACTCCAGCAGGACATTCGACAATCGTCTCTTGATGCGCTTCGTGTTCGCCGGCGGCTTACCGGAGATATCAATGTTCTTGCCGATTGGCTCATCCGGCAGATTGATCCGGATAAATTCGACTGCCTGAACCTTGTCTTCCAGGAGTTCATGGCAATGAACAACGAAATAGAATGTATCTACCTTCTTGACTCCGAAGGAACCCAAATTTCCGATACCATTTCCTCTCCCAACGTACTCAGACGGCTCCGCCCCGGCCTTTTTTCACCGGCATTCAAAGGGGCAAAACACTCATTCAAGCAGTACTTTACCTGTTTTGAGGCACTCCATGTCAAACGCTATCTGACCGACGTATACCTGTCCCTCGCATCCGGAAATTTATGCCGAACCTTTTCGGTACAAATAGCAGACAACAACGGATCCTATATCATTCTGTGCATCGATTTTCTTGAGGATCAAATTCAGACAATTCCCTGATTAATTGTTACAAATTGGTTAAAACAGCGTTATTTTGCATTAAACCGTAATATATGCGGAAAAACGCTTGAATTTGTTTGCTGAAATTCGTATACTTGGAGCGTGATACAAATAGTAGCTGCAGCAGCGTAAAGACCAGCCGTTTTCCTCCTCCTTTCGGCTGGTCTTTTTTTGTCCATATTGCAGAAACAGATAATTCGGTATACTCTCTACCCCATGAACGATCAGACATTTACCCTGACTATCCGCTGCGCAGACCAGAGCGGCCTTATTTCTGCCATTACCGGCTGTATTGCACAATCCGGCGGGAACGTCCTTAATCTGGCGCAACACACAGCGACAGACATCGATATTTTCTTTTGCCGCATCTCTTTCGCGGTCGATACCGAATTCAAGGAAGAACAGTTTACCAACCGGTTTGAGCCGATAGCCTCAACGTTTTCAATGGAATGGAACCTTTTCAATAACAGCAAAAAAGACCGCGTAGCCTTGCTGGTCTCAAAAACAAGCCATTGCTTATACGAAATTCTTTTAAAGCATGAAGACGGTGAACTGGACTGTGAAATTCCGGTAATAATTTCGAATCATCCCGATCTTGCCCATATTGCCACTGCCTTTCATATCCCTTTCTACAAAGTGGATACCGCAAAGGGCAAGGAAGCCTACGAAGCAGATGTTGAGGAGATCTTGCAGGAATACTCGATTGATCTTGTTGTTCTTGCCCGGTATATGCAGGTTATGAGTCCGCAGTTCTGCAGAAAATGGGAATCGCGGGTTATCAACATTCATCATGGATTCCTTCCCGCATTCAAGGGAGCCCGTCCGTACCATCAAGCCTGGCAAAAAGGGGTAAAGATTATCGGTGCAACCGGACACTTTGCAACAGAAGACCTTGATCAGGGCCCCATCATATTTCAGGATGTCATTCCCGTCGCAGACACCTGCTCTGTGGACGAGTTCATTCGTATGGGGAAAGATGTTGAGCGGCGGGTACTGGTTGAAGCAGTCAGAAGATACCTCCGGCACAGCATATTCCTTCATGAAGGGCGAACATTCGTTATTGACTGACCGGTATCCTCAAATAATTGTTTCCAGAATTGTCACCAGATCACTGTCGTAAAATCCGGGTTTTTTCCGAAGTTCTTCAATTGCAGATTCCTTGTCGTAAATTTCGCGGTAATTTCGCCGGGAAATAAGCGCGACATATGATTCTACGATTCTGATAACCCGGGCTATATAGGGAATGCGACTCTCGGCAAGACCTTCAGGATAACCGGTCCCGTCTATATTCTCGTGATGCATGAGCACACCGTCGGCAAACACCGGCAGATATTTTTCCGGAACAAAAGAAAGCTGCGCAAGCCCCTGTTTCACATGATTCCGTATCTCAAACACTTCTTCTTTTGTGAGATCCTCTTTTCCGAAAAGCGAAGGATTAACTTCCAGAAATCCTATATCATAGACCTGTGCTACATTAAAAAAGAGCATTGATTCAAAATGGCCAAGACCCATCTCCTGGGAAATCTTGAATACCATTTCGGCAACATTCTTGGAGTTATTCTTCCTGCTTGTTGCCTGGTCTATCTCCAGTCCTGTCTCCCGGCACTTCTTTGTCAGCGCGTCAAACTCCGCTTTGTCTTCCGCTGTTTCCGGCTCCGGAGGCAAACCGGTAGCAATGGATGAATTCCCGATCAATTGAAGCGGTGCGTCTTCGCCATATACGGGAGGGAGCGCTTCAACCCCGGAGGGAGAAGCAGGCAAACGATTAAGCTGTGATACTACCTTGAGGGTTTCAACAAATTTTTCATGCTGCGTCTTCGCATTCTTCATGTTGACAACAAGGTTGAGGATGACTACCACAAAGACAATAAATAGAATTGCTCCGATAACAAGGGCTACCAGCAGCATGATGCGTGTTGTTTTACCATTGGCTTCGGTTGCCTGTTCAAACGCACGGTCAAAGGCATTTTGCTGTGTTTCTGCCAATTCACGACGAATCTTTTCCTGTTCTTCCCGGTTTTTTTCTTCCGTTTCAAGCCGCGTTTTTTCTACTTCGAGCTGCAACTGAAGATTGTTCCGGTCAGAAGCACTTGCCGAAGACGCTCCGGATCGGCCGCTCCAGGTTGCATCTTGTGCAACCTGTGTATTCATAACCCGTACAAGCCGGTTAATGCGTTCGGTCGATAAAAACGGAAATTCGATGAGCTTTTCCTTTACCTGGTTAAAAGAAGCGATGTTGCGTGCATTCTTGATTTGCTCGAGATACGAATGGTAAATGGTCTCGGCGAGAACCTCAACATTCTGGGGCACTGCCGATTCAGAATATGAATTGAGTACAATATTGATATAGGAGAATGCCCGTGCATGGTTCCCGGCCGAATACTCATTATTCGCCGCATTCAAATACCGGGTCACCAGTGCGTCTTCTGAATACAGAACCCCGGAAAAAAGGACCAGAGCAAGGGTTATGATCAGTGGTATACCAAACGTTTTATTCATAGTTGCCTACTCCAATTGAAAGCGTCAGTTTAGCATCATTTCGCACGCCCCCGTTAATCAAAAACAGGGAATCACGAATACCTGCCTTTATAAACACATCAAACTCGGGCATATCGGCAAAAACAGCCGTTAGTGCCATATGGAAGCCCATGGCTGCAAGTATATCTTCATCGTACAGGTGACCTGCATACCAGTCCGCTCCCATCTGGAAGAACCCCGATGAACCAACACGGATGTCCCTGAACTCAAAACCGGCGACAGGGGTGCCGAACGTTTTCTCGGGATATTCTTCGCTGCCCGAATCAAAACCAAACAGACAATAACCCAGCCGTATAAAAGCATTACGGCTCAACGCATTATTTGCAAGCAAAAAAACTCCACCAGCTTTCCAGTTGATGGCTTCATCCCCGGTGAGAGTAAGAATCAGCACCTCTCCAATAATATCGGCACCTGCAGAAAAACCTTCACCACGAAAAATGACACTACCCGAAACGGACAGCCCATACTTTATCGCGCTCTTGTCCGGATCCTGCACATGGGAAAGAACCCCAAGGCCGACCATTGCATCCCAGTTAACATCCCGGTACTGAGAATTTACCTGCTGATCCAGATATACGGTTTGTCCGCTGGTCGGGTTAACAAGTGCCTTGTACGTCTTGTCAACATCTTCACGAATCTTTGCTTCCTGAACCTGCTGCTTGTGCAGTTCCAGAGCGGCGTCTTCTGCTTCCCGCTGCCGTTCTTCTTCCCGGCGTTCTTTTGCCCGCTCAATGGACTGATACAATTCAAATGCTTCAACATTATCCAGATTGGCATCGACCAGGGCGAGCGAAACCGCAGACGCCTGATCCAGATCATCATTGATAATCAATTGCCGGGAGCGCTTCAAAACAAAATCTTCAAGACGGGGATACCAGGAATGGGTACCATAGGATGAAATGATGTCACCCAAACCGGGAGCACCGGGCTGTGAAATGACTGCATCAACCTCCCGGTATACGGAATCCGGAACCACTGTCTGTGAAAAAACTCCGGCAACTGCCAGAAATGAAAACAGTGAAACAAACAAAAGCTTTCTCATACAGCACCCCAATACACCGGTTGTAACCCCATACCCTAATTTTAGTCGGTTGCCGAAAAGGATACAAGTGCAAATATTAATTTTCTCCATATTCTGCAATAGTAAGACGCACATTGCCGGCACCCCGTTCTCATGATAAAATCAGGTCATGACCAATAAGAAAAAGAAATCGATCATGCTCATGGCAACAGTAATCCTCCTTGCTACGCTAATCGGCGTTTTACTGTTTTCCTGGCTGACACGTCCAAAAAATCCGGGCGTTGCCTTTTACCGGATTCCGGCAAGCATCGAAACAGCGCTCATACAACAGGCATCGAATCCGGAAATAACCGGACGGCATGCATTTTCCATAATCAGGCTGGATGATTCACAACCCCTTCAACCACAGCTGACAGAGAATAAGAACAGAATCAGCCTTCTTTTCGCACCAATTGGACAAGCAACGGCTTCCTTGTCAGCGAAAGTCCATGAACCTTCAGAACAGATACGCCGCCTCCTGCCAACCACTATCCGCAACAGCGGAACGTCCGGACGGACAAACTATGCCCTGCCCGTGCTCCTGGATCACTTTGAGCTGGCCTGCTCCAAAACCATTCTCGAGCGAAACAACAGCACCGCCCCGGAAACAATGGAGCAAATGCTTCAAACAGCCAGGGCAGTCAAAAATCCGAAAACCTGGCCGCTTATTTGCGCTGGTGCACGCGACGAAGATCTTGTACTTCTCACAGGATCCCTTGTACATTCCCTGCACGGTCTTGAAGCGTATGAACAATTGGTTCAACATATCCGTGCGGCCCATTCATTTGAAACACTCCTTGCGGAAACACCCCTCCGTGCCGTACTTGAAACCTTGCTCTCCTGGAGAAGGGAACGGCTTCTCCACCCGCAATGGCTTGAAATGACCAACGGGGATATTGAAGCATTCATGCGCTTTGACAACGCGGCTTTTGTATTCATGCCGCTTTCTACCCGAAGAACCCTTGATCCGGCAGTCGCAGAAAACTATGAAGCATCCCGTTTCCCGAATGGACATACCGCATCAAGTTATCCCCTTACCGCTGTTACGTATGGAGGAATACGCATACGCAACGAACTGTTTGCAGATGCAGCAGAGCTGTTCCTGTATGCCCTGGTTGCTGAAGATGTCCAGCAAACTCTCTCACGGGAAACCGGTTTCGCACCGGTCAATGCGAAAGCCCCGGTTCACGACAAACAGGCATATGATGTCCGTTACTGGGGCGCAGCCTCCCGTGTTCTTGTTCCCGATCCGGTTACCGCGGCGATTGACGATCCGGCCAGAATCGCTTCTTTTGCAGAAGAAATCCGCTCGTACATCCGCAGCGGCGGGAAACCGCTGAACCAGTAACAGGGCAAACCGGCCCTTCAGCACCTTCAGCTATTCATCAACCCAGGTTCCAAACTCGATGTTTGTTCCCAGGTAGCCAACAACCGGCCGATTCGCCGTATCGAAGTCCAGACTTACCTGCTTGAACCGATTATCCCCACCCTGCGGCGGAGTAATCGCCGGAACATTCAGATATTCCCAGTCACCGGTGGTATACCCTGAACCGTCAACACCGCCAGGAATGCTGCCCGCAGTTATGCCGCTCTTGGTGTATGCCAGCTTGATGGTATCTCGCTGTCCATTTTCGGTACTGTTGTAATACGCAATGTACGGCGTTATGGTTCCGCCATCCTCAAGCACTTTAATTTTCGTCCAGTACCCAACCGAGAATGTCGCATCAACTGTAACATGCTCAAGCGCGGTGGAGCTGTACGAGGGCAGATACAGATAGGCAAGATCACCGTCAGCAGCATTGTACGCGCTGATATGAATACCATCACTTCCGTCAATATCCATTGATACATAGTTTCCTACATAACTTGGGAAAGTTACCGATGAAGTTGTCCAGGCTATGACACCATCAGGATTTGACCCATCGACAGCTGCATTCGAATACCGGAGATAAAGACGACTATTCGACTCGTCATAGTAAATTATGACAACCCTTCCTCCGGAAGTTATACCAATATCAAAATGCTTTGATGCACTCGTCGCAGCAATTAATCGGGTATCATCTTCAGGATCTCCAATATTGGTCGACTGTGCATAAGCATCTCCGGTGGAAGAGGTTCCTCCACTGTATAACGCATTGCCGACACTGGCATGCCGCCCAACCCGGAAGTTTCGGAAAAGAAGATCCTTATCTTCCGTATTGTCATCGTAGTAAGCCATGAAGACCGTTGCATAATTTCCGTTGGTACGGGAATTACCGGTAACTTTCATTTTAAGACCCTGATAGCGGCCAACTAACAATCCGGGTGCATAACTATTGCTGTCCATAGAAATCGCATTGTTGTCAACAAAATTGGCAAAATTTCCGCCATACGTGTCATAGTTATTATAGTGGGTGCCTTCAACCCATCCTGTTCCCGTACCAAGCCATGCGGCTGAATGCAATTCGGCATACCGGTCATAAACATACGCAAGACGATCTTCAGCATAATTACCGGCACTCACATGATGGAACCGGCCACCTTCATCTCGGGCCATGGCCATCTGATCCCAAGCAAGTCCCTTTATCAGGTATTCTGTTGTTATTTCAGCGGCAGTTGTTCCGTTGAACTTCGCACGCTGCGGCATGGCATTGGTTGGTCTGTACGTACCTGCGCCTGTTCCTGCAGCAGTTCCGGGGTTAGTTCCAGGACCGCCGGAGAAATTCAGATATGCGAATACCGGATCATCGCCTTCAAGGAGCATTTCCGGATAGTATCCGTTCTTTACTCCGGTGTCCTTCATGTTGAAGAGGCGGATGTAGCGGTTATCGGACAGCGTCGGATTCTTTCGAACATACAGGTCCGGTTCGCGGTTATAGAGCTGTAACGGATCAGTTTCTGTGTAGCTTCCCGCGGCGTCATCGTCGTTCACATTGTTGAGCGCACGAACACCGTTTGTGAATACTTCCAGATATCCTGACGATGAGATGTCGTTCGAAACCGTCATGGTAGTTGTTGTCGCGCCGGCTGCATGGGTAACGCCGATACCACTTGTTGTTCCAACCGTATTGGTCTCAACATCCGCAGAAGCAACGATTCGCACCGCATCGGGATCAAGATTGAATCCGGTGAGTGTCATGAATGTTGCAGTAGAACCCTGCAGAACAGAATACTTGCCGTCGGACGAACGAATGTTGACATCCTTGAGCCCGCCAAGCGTCCGGTTATCCGCGGTGGAAATCGCGGTAACATACGGCACAACGTCCATACGATAGTAGGGAACATTGTTCGTCGCCACCTCTCCGGGGTTGGAGGCGAGTGTTTCGGAAGACGGATTCGGAGCAGGATTGCCCAGAGCATCCGTACGCTTGTCTTCGGCAACAATACGCACATACCGGTCAACGGCTGCTATGGTATCGAGTCCTGCAGTATCCCAGTCGAGCTTCCAGTTCACAAGATGCCCGCTCTGGTTCAGATACTCATCTGTTACCGAGAAAACCCAACCATTTGTTGCCATGACACTCGCGCTCACTTCCCATCCTGTTCCCGGCGTAAATGTTGCCATACGATAATATGTCTTTCCGCCGAATGTTTCGGTAGCTACCGTTGGCGGGAAACTGAAGTTTCCGTCAGCTGCCGTATCGCCAATATACATCCACAGCGCGGTAATACGTTGATCGTCATATGACGTTCCCCGAATGCTTATCTGGCCGGACACCTTGGGATCGGTATCAAACAAACCACTTGCCTGGTTGAATATGAGTGCCGAAAGATCATCTTCCAGCTCGATGTGTCCGTTCAACCGGCTATTACCGTACAGGGAATTGTCGGACGCATTGTTCCAGTAGAAAGGAGATACGACCGTTACCGGATGAACGTCATCAATCACATCGACAGTGAGGGTTACCGTGAGTTCCGCCATAAAATCGGTACTGGCACCAAGTGCATAGGTCTCAGTCGAGTCCCAAATAGTAAAGATGAAATCCTGTTCTGCGTCGCCCATGGCAGAGAGTTGGTCCCGGGTAACCGTTATGGTGTCGGTTGAAGGATCAAGTTCGTTGTATTCACCGGTACGTAGATTTGCAGCAACCAGAGAATGAACAGTCGTACTATCTACTTCAAGCTCATATTGAAGGTCGCCGTTCCCGCCAACCACGTCTATAACAACTTCCATGAAGTCTTTTGCGGTAAAGTCTGCAGCAGCAACAGCAGCAATCTTCTGTTCTGCTCCGGCAACAAGCGTGCTGTATGGAGGATTCCACTCGTTGATCGTAGCCGGATCGCCACTGCCATCGGTTATGGTCGCATTACCGTCAATATCCGTTGCAAGAGATACCTTCGCAAGCAGCGGAGGATTGTTCTCGACACGAGTAACAATATCCGCCGGAGAGGCATGGTTTCCGGCTTTGTCAAACGCGACATACCGTATATGCATCTGGCCGTCGGGAAGATTGGTAGAATCTATTGAACAACTCCAGTCGTACGTTCCACCGCTGCGGGAAACTGCTTCTATGATGCCGTCGCCATCTCCATCGACTATTTCAGTTGTAAGCTTGTCAACAGCCATTGCGTACACAAGGGCAAAAGCAGTTTCACCCACATCAACATCACCTTCCCAGGTAATGGTATCGCCGGTCACATCGGTAATGAGATAGTACATTCCGCCAATCATGAGATAGTAGCCGACCCGTGCATACGGATCACTGCTTATTCCGGCAAGAGTCAACGATGTTGTATCAGACCGGGTAGCGCCAATATACTCACGCAAGGGCAATCCTTCTGCAGATTCGGTGAGAGACCCCCATGCCGTGAAGTTTCTTGCATCTCCTGTACCATACAACGGGTTGTAGACCCGGCCGCCCTGAAGGGCAATGCTTGCCGGACGATGCAATACAACCAGAACGCGGTCAAAACCGCTTTCCGCTTCCACTACAGAAGAATTCAGTTCGTAATGTCCATTCGAGTTCCGGATTGGGAGCGCACCACCGTACACGGCGGTTACATTCGGCGCGTTGTTGTCGTAGTTGATCCGTATCTCACGGCTGGCAGTCATGGGCGGATCGCTCAGATCGGTTGCCGAAATGGTAAACGAATGACTTGTCTGTCCCGCAGGAAATACTGTTTCCGTGTTGACCGGTATTGCCATCTCATAGCCGTACAGGGAACCCGAAGAGGTGATAGTGAACCAGCCAGGAGTAGAGAGCGTACCGGATACAAGACTGGCCGACGCACCCGGAGTATTCCCTACCGTAATAACGCCGATATTGCTTTCATCCATGATTGTTCCGGTAAGAGTCCAGTCGCCGCTGAGCCACATGTCCGGTTCGTACGTTCGCGTACGTCCGCCCTGTTCAAACACAAGTTCGTCAAACTTCGGAACGCCTTCGTCAATTTCAAAGTAATGCGGATCGGTCCAGGAACCGTACAATCCATTATTGTCACGAGCCCGTACCCGATACATGATGAGACGACGGCTTCCCGCTGGAGGATTGAACTCTCCCTCGGTATTGATATTCATATTCCAGTTGCGGCTGCCGTTAACGAGCAAACCATTACCGCTTCCATACCAGGCAACGGGGGTGCCGGCAACTGATACCGCGCTATCGTCGGCAGCATTGAACAAACCGTCGCCGTCGGCATCTATCTGCATATACACTTCCGAAACGTCAACATTGTCGATGGCATATCCGCTCATGCGGATGGTTCCGCCAACAATCGGATTCGGTCCGGGTTCGGTGGTATCGGCATCGGGATAGGTTATGAAGACCGTTGGCTTGTCGCCTGACGGATCCACCTTTATACGGTAATCCCACTCCGCTGTTTCGAAAACATTTCCGGCCTTGTCTACTGCCCGGATCATAACCGGCAGATACCAGATATTGTTATCTGCAGACACCGCACGGGAGCTTACACCAACAGACGTATCGCCGGCGCTGGTAATATCGACTGCAGCCCCACCAGGACTCGTTGCGAGACGGAAGGTATCCGCAGCCGCATCACGTACATAGTACGGAGTACTGTGTGCAAGTCCGCCGGGGAGTTCATCGGCACCAATCCATACCTCGGTATCATCCACATAACCATGTCCGGTAACCGTGAGGATATTTGTTGCAATATCAACATCCGAAACTTCCTTGCGGGTAAAGGCTTCAATACGCGTGCCGCTTGCAAAGTCCGAAATTGTCCAGGAAGCACCGCTTCTTGTCGCAGCGTTCCATAGTGGTTGAGCTGCATAATCATTCCCAATCTTGTATTCAATACTCTGCAAACCGGAACCTTCATCCGATGCAAGGCCGCTTATGGTAAGATTTCCAAACACCTGATCAGTTTCGTGTTCAGGATAGGAGTAATCAATTATCGGCGCGGCATTATCAATAAAGATGGTTCGCGACGCCGTACTGACGAGACCGGAGTTGTCAGTTATCTCAATGTCAATCGTCAAACTTCCGTCGGCAACACTGCCAACATCTATTGGGGCAGATCTGAATACCTGGTATCCGGTTAAACCGGTTCCCAAATCTTCATCCAGCGTGGTCAATGTCTGAACAGCAGGGGTTGCTCCGGGAACAGTAACAGTAATCGTTTCGATGCCGTTTTCATCGTCCGCGCCCAACCAGAGCACAAAGACAGCAGAAGTTCCGCCAAAGGGCATGTTTGGTACAAGCAGCGTCGCGTCTCCAAACGTGGCTTCACCATTCCGGTTTACATACACGTCTTCCATTGCGGTGGGAATTCTGGTGTCAACTTTGTATTCGCGCTCAGTATAGTCAAACTCGCCGGGAGCACCCGTACCCCACTCAAACTTTGGCGCAAGAGCAGTATCGGTTTCAAAGGTGGTTCCGGCCGCATCAGTAATACGGAAACGGAGAATCTTGTCGCCGTCATCTCCGGGAGTTGCATAGATGAAACTGATGCCACTCAGGGTTATTGTGTCCCAGGAGGATATTTCGGCATTCCAGATTTCAACAAGACTTACCGCGCCGTCATCATCTTCAATGGTACCGATGACGTTCTTGGTCATCTGTAACGTTGTAGGATAGTAGCCAGGATCACTGTCATCAAACTCTACATTGTTGCTCCGGATCCTTGGACGATCAGACTCCTGGTCAATCGTGTATGTATGTTCAAGCAATTCACTGTTTCCGGCCTCGTCTGTTGCGACAACCCGAATATCCACCGGTCCGTTATAGCCGGCGCCATTCCATGCTTCGGTGTCAAAGGTATAACTCCAGTTGTATGCGCTACCGCCGGTAAAGCTCTGTACAGGAACTGCCGGGAACATACCGGTTCCGGCATCTTCTATAAACAGATCTACCCGTTCCAGCATTTGCGCGTCGCTCGCGGTTCCGGTAATGGCTACCTCTTTATTTATCTCGGCACCATTTACCGGAGCAGTAATTGCAACGGAAGGATCAGTCGTATCGACTATGATGGAGAAAGTCTGTGTGGCAATATTTCCGGCCGTGTCGTACACCGTAGTAACAACTACATATGATTGACCCGAAACAAGCCCCAGAGGCCCAAGGGTTCCTGACGGAACGGAAACGGTCCAGGTACCGTCACCATTATTTAGTGAGGTTTGATCTCCGGCGTTTATGGCATTACCGCCGATAGCGGTTATCAGCACATTTGCAACGCCGCTTGTCGGGTCACTTGCAGTATATTCTGCGGTCAAAGCGGAAAGAAGATTTGTTCTCTGTGGCCCCGCAGGGCTGTCTACTGTCAATACCGGCAAATCAAGATCAACACTGAACAGGTACAAACCGCTGGAGGCCGAATTACCGGCACGATCTGTTACGGTAAAGTACACATCTTGGCCTGAACCGCTCGATAACGGAATGTTTCCGCTCCAGTTTACGCCCGAAACCGACAGTGCCTGCAAGGCGCCGCTGTTCAATGAATACTGCACAATGGAGACACCGGAACCTGCATCGTTCACCGTTCCGGAAACCGGCAACGACGGCGAGCTGATCCAGCCCGAAAGGGTTGCTTCATTCTCTACAACTATTTCCGGAGGCGTGGTATCTATGGTAACAGTCCTCGTTATTTCCCGTTTCTTGCCCGCCGCGTCTGTCGCAGTAATGACATACTCATATACACCATCGTTGGCCGGGACAAAATCAATCTGGTCCGCAGGAGAAAGAGGATCCCGCGGAAGGTTATCCAGCGACCATTCATGACCATTCACTATGGCCGCTCCGGGAATTGCATCAATCTCAACCGGATCTACACCATTTCTGGTTTGGGTAATCACAACGGCAGGAGATGCAAGCGCGTTGGTATCGGTTACACTACCGGAAAGAGAGAATCCGCTGTTCATGTCAGCGAGCGGCGTATTCACACCGGAGAGTACCGGCAACGCAGTATCCACACCAAACGTATGATGCAGGGGCGCACTCATATTGGCATTTGTATCCATTGCGGAAATCCAGAGGCTATGTGTTCCTTCAGAAAGACTTGAAAGCGCAATCTCCCAGGAACCGGGAGTTCCACCGGCAGCTGTCCAGCCTGCAGCGATCCAGTCTGCGTCTGTAAGTTCAACGCCAACCGGCGGCTGCGGAGGCAGGGACGGCTCAGGATCGGATGCAACATAATAGACACCACCGACAGAAGTCAGATCGGTTGCAAGCCCACGAACCGTAACCGAGCTGGTGCTGACCCATGATGCATTCTCCGGAGAGGTAACTTGCAGTTCCGGACCGGTAGAATCAAACCGGATACGCCGGATAATGGTATGTGTTTTTCCGGTAACATCAGTTACCGTAATTTCGTATTCATAACTGCCATCCACCAGTGCTTGTGAGCCAATAGTCCCCACGGTATTGCCCCGGGGAAGATTATCAAGCGTCCAGTCATATCCGGTTCCCGTGGCGGTAAGGGAGGGAGCTGCCGGAATAAGCAATTTGGCACCGCCATCCATGCTTTGCGTTATTGAAACAGATGCAATACCATGCGTATCTGCAGCGGTTCCGTTCAACGTAAATCCCACTCTCCGGTTTACCAGTGTGGTAACCCCGACCGTTATTTCATTTGCAACCGGACTGCTCCGGTCTATATCGAACTCAACAGACACAGCAGCCGTCAGGTTTCCTGATTTGTCTTCAGCAATAACATGGAGGTTATATCCAACACCCTCGGAAAGCTCATTTTCTGCGGGACTCACCGTATAATCAACAAGGTTCCTGGTAAAGTTCCAGTTACCCGCAGCCGCAAGTTCAACGTATCCATGAGAAACAGGCGAATCACCCGCAGGAACAACCGGGGCAATGGGGCTGGTGTCGATCCGATACCATACCCGTTCAACGCCAACACCGGCATCCTGGGCAATACCACGGAAAATATACGCATTGCCGGACAACGCATTGAGATCGACAGCTCCGACTGCAGGAGCAGTTATGGTGTTAGTTTCGGGAGCAGTAGTATCTATGGTTACTGTTACCGGAACAAACTCGCTGATCTTCCCGGCGGTATCATACGCCTGAATCTGATATTCGTATGTTCCATCTGCAACAGAGGCGACAGTATTGTCAATATTGCCCGGATCACGCGGCAACCCGTTTATGGTATACGAATAATCCGTACCCGATTGGCCGTTCAGTGTTATGTTGCTTTCAAAGGTGCCGTCTCCCACCTGGGTAATGACCAGACGATCAATACCATACGTATCGCTTGCAGTAACCGCGAGGGAGAATTCACCGCCGGCAAATTGTTCGGAACCATCATCTATGGTTACCGTAGGTCTTTGGCGGTCAAATATGAAGTCCCGTTCAAACGGAGGATTGGTAACATGTCCAACAGCATCGGTGGCGCGAACATACAGCGTCTTGCTGCCTTCCGGCTCAACCTCTTCAAACGCGTGAATTGCGTTCCAGATGCTGGTTCCTGCCACCTCGCGCCAGGTGATGTTGTCCAACGAGTATTCTACAGATACAATTCCCGTTCCTTCACCATCGCTTGCATTTCCGCGGAATTCGGGAGTCGCGCCAACGACATTGTTAACCCCGCTCACATCAGGATAGGTTATCGAGGTAATGACCGGAGCCTTCTGGTCAATATGCAGACGCCTGAGCGCAGTCGTTTCATTGTTCTGCAAGTCTGTGGCAGTCAGAAGGATCTCGGCAATATACAGATCATCAGTACCGAGGAGGCTAAGGTTTTCGATATCAAAGGACCAGGCTCCTTCTACAAGATTGTATGAATCCTGAGAAACGAGTACTCCGCCGGGCACGGATGTTATGGACACATCTGCAACCAGAGAATCAAAACCGGACTCTGCTTCAACCGTTCCGGTTATCGTTACTGAATCTGTTCCGATATTTGCAAGGTCGGAAGGACTGGTTATCTGAATAATGGGAGGGTTCCCGCTTGAAATGGCGGTAAATCCATATGCGCCGTTCAAGTCTTCTATTGTGTTACCTGACTGATCTTCACCCTCAACAACAAGAAGATAATGGGAGCCGGTATCAAGAACGCCAAGATTCAGGGCAAGAAGATAGTCCTCACCTGTCTTATCCATCTGGGTTGGCGTCAATACTATGTCGTCTGCGGTACCATCAAGCGGTACAGCCGAACTGTCGCAGGGATCAAGATACACAACAAACGTTGCGGCATCGAGCGGAACAAGATCACGTCCGGCAGAAATGCGCACAGACACCTTCATGTTCGTTGAAGCCTGACTTGCCGTAACAGGATTCGCAAGACTGATGGGCTCGTAGCCGATAACCTGATAGTAGGGACTGTTCTGCGGGTTGAGGGAAAACGTTACCGCCCTGTTGGGCCAGTCTTCATTGGTTTTCCGCATTCCTTCAAGATACGTAAGCACCTCACCTGCCAAAACAGCATCAGGAAAACGACCGGTAAAAATATCTGTAAGATCCCGCATGGTGAGACTGTATCCGGTTGCGGAAAAGATGGCCGAATAAATCTCATTGTACAGCCAGAATGACTGACTCACATTCCCCCGACTGTTATCCGCACTGGCAACAGCTGCAGGAGGGTCATACTCACGGGCATAATCCGATATATCAACGAGACAATAAAAACTTTGCGTTCCGCCTGTAGCCGTGTCATACAATACTTCATAGCGGTCAGTAAGAGCCTGCTCTTCTGCGTTTGAGGGAGATTCGTAATACTTCGCAAGAAGAATATCCATGCCAACGCCTGATACATTTGAATAGGTTAACGGATCACCAACAGGAAGACCTCCTGCGGTATACACCTGAAGCGATACAAGATCCAGAGACTGATCATCGTTTGCGCTACCGGTCAGTTTTAATTCACTTCCGTATACTTCCGGGCTCACACCTCCCAACGGACCGGGAGTTCCTGGACGATTCACAACGAGCACCGGAGCAGTATTATCTATTTCATACGTTGTTGTTGCTACCGAACGTCTGCCGGCACCGTCAATCGCCGTAGCTTTCACCTCATACGGGCCATCTGCAAGCTCAAACACATCGCCTGCAAGCTGATTATTGGCAACAAACGACCATGATTGTGCATCTTCACTTATCACAGCCTGATATCCGTCAAATACTTCCGAAGTATCAGTATTGGTAAACTCAAGAACAACCCGCGCAAGCGTGCTTTCGTCGGAAGCTGAACCGCGGATGGTAAATGTATTGCGGATGATGCTTTGAACCGGGGGGTAAGTAATTTCTACAGCAGGAGGCTTGGTATCAACCGAATCACCCAATCCGATGGTACAGGTTGTCATAAACAATGAACCTGCCAGAGTGAGGAGTGCCGTTACGGCCAAAAAAGTTTTATTCGTTTTCATACGCTACCTGCCTAAAAAATGTTCACCCGTATTCCGCCGGTAATATGCGGCAGAACAGAATCGATGTTTACTTCCGACGAATCAACATCGGTCGGAATAAACCAGAACTGGCCTTCGGTGTACAGAGAGAAAGTTCTGAACGTCTTTCTCTTGGCCAGAGTTATTCGTGGAAACTCGAGCTGCACAAGAATCGCGGAGAGGATCTGGGGCTGCCCGCTTTGCGTCTCGGTGAACAACGAGAAGTTTGCGCCAATGGCAGCTGTTGCAGAGAGCCACTGAAAATTAGGACCAAAGAAATAATCAAGTGGAACATACACAATGTTCGCAAGGAGTTTTAAGCCAAAAACATTACCGCCATAGCGCATATTGTTCGTGGTGAACACAGCACGTTGTTCTTCGGTAAATTGTCCAAACTGGAGCTGCAGTTTTACGTTTTCATCAAAGAACGTAAGACCAATACCAATGTCATACAAGGTTGCTCCCCAGAAATGCCAGTCAAAATATAACCCCTGAATAAAGGCTGGAATGGCATACCGGGATTTGTCTCCGGGTCTGAGCGAAAGAACAACCGAATCCAGCTCAATATCATCACTGCTCAAACCGGAGAATACCAGCTCGTTATTATACAAACCGCCTTCACCGGGAGAAATGAGACGAATGGTGGGCAGCGTCTTGTCTATTTGAATAATGGTGCGCGTTACCGCTACTTCACCATTTTTCATGGTTGCCCGCACCAGCATGAAATGGTAACCCTCACGAAGGTCTCCGGTTTCAATACGATACCGCCATTTTTTTCCGGATTCGGTTTTGTAAAATGTCTTTCCGTTGTCAAAACTGATTTCTACATATTCAACCGATTTTCGTTGAAGACGCTTTTTTTCCTCGCGTGATGTTTCTTTCGAGTTAAGAGCAAAAACCTCTTCTTCGGTAAAAGCATATCCCGCTGAACCGGAAAGCCATGGACGATCAACGGCAAAATCTCCCATTATAAGATTATCAATAGTCACCCAGGGGCCTGCCGGAGAATAAATAACCGTATGGTCTTCTGACCTGATTACTTTTTCCCCGCCGACAAGCGCCTGTACGGCAAGCGTATGTTCTCCGGCTACCATGAGTTCAGGATCAACAGTAAATTCATAATACCCGGACGGGGTAACATTCGCTGTTGTTGTATGAACCTTGTCGATATACAGAAGGAGATTTTCAACCGGGTATTCAGAAATAACCCGGCCATATATCTTGAACATTCCCTGAACTTTCTCACCATTCATGGGATACAGGAATTCAATACGATTGCGATCAACGCCGCGATATACTTCAAAGTTTCGTGACACCCGGGTTATGTTTCCCGCACGGTCATATCCGCTTACTTCCAGATTGTAAAACCCTTCAGCCAATGAAGAAAGCGGAATGCTTTCGGAAATAATGAGCTCGCTGTCAAAAGGGATATCCCGAAGTGCAACCGGAATTGATGGTTGGCTTGGATTGATATTACTTATTTTCGCACGTACGCGTTCTAGTTTGATGTTGTCCAGGGTTTGTCCGGAAATAAACAGCGATTCGCCGATTCGGCTTCCGTCAATGGGCAGCTCAAGACGTATCGACGGCGGAGTGTTATCAATGTTGAGCATGCTCGAATACAGACCGATAGTACCATACTTGTCAAAAACCCGGATAAATATGACATGGGTTCCATCCTGAATAACCCGTGTGTCAAAGCGGTACGACCACGACTCGGCACCGGTTGCACGATTGTAGGTATTGCCGTTATCAAGAGAGATTTCAACACGCTCAATGCCATTCTTGTCCGAAGCAACACCGGTTATATCAATGACTCCGCTATTTGTTGTCTCGAACGAAGGCGCAACAACAGAAGCACGAGGTTCCTCGAGCGATACCCGTATTTTCCGTGTAACCGCGTCTCCGCGAACACCGTGAATATCTTCTGCATACATGGTTATTGTATGTTCATTGTCGGTAAGCGACTGCAATAAAACCGGAATTGAAAAACTGTGTTCTGTAGCAACTTCAGTATACGCACCATTATCAATCCGGTACCAGATTTTCGCCGGCTCATCATCGTCGTATACAACGCCAGAAATTACAAAATCCTTGCGAATTACATCGTTTTCAACAGGAAGATGAATCTCTACAACGGGTTTATCAGCCTGCGAATCAATGGTGAATAACCAGGAAGAAAGTGCGGTGCTGTTCCCTGCGGGATCAGTAAAACGGAACTCCATTGCTTCTGCAATCGGTTTTTCAACCGTACCAATAGATGTATTGGTCAATGAGGAAATCTCGAGAGGAATATAAACAGAACGATCGCGTGCAGTCCGGTCTCCCGGAGCACGATACTCTGCGCTTGCCACACCGGAAGTGTCAGAGAACCTGAATCCGATTTTTGTCTCTCCATTTACAATGTCTGCTGGCTCGGGGAAAATGGTTTCAACAACAGGAGCAACCGTATCCTTGGTAAATACATGCCACCCTATAGCGGTACGACCGCTGCGGTCTGTTGCTCTCACCTGCAGGAAAAGCAGTCCGTCATTGCGGGAAGAAATATCGAGTGTGCGGTCAAACCGTGCACCGTCAAAAGCCTGCCAGGTTGTACCACCATCAAGAGAATACTCTACAGTACGTATTCCGAACGAGTCGCTGGCAGAACCAGAAATGCGGAGTGAATTCTGCAACCATTCAGGGCGGTCAAAATCGTTGAGAGCAAGCTCCGGCGGAGCTGAATCAACGATAAAAGTAAACGGAGCGGAGGTATAGGTTCCGCCATTCGAATCGGAAATAACAAGGCTGACCCCGGCATATTCACCGTCGGTCGAACCGGAAACCGTAACAACATTACCTGAAAGAGCAACTTCAAGCCCCGCAACACGGCGGTCAAACCGTACAGAAGAGGCAGTAACATCAGTCTTGCCATTGAAGAGGCCAGCAACAGATTTCCCGTCCAGCAAGAGAATCTTCCCGTCGGAAGACCGAACCGCATTCTCCCATATAAATTGCTCATCATCAAAAATGCCGGCCGGCGGAACAGGACGGACCACACATACATACCCGCGAACAGACAGAATGGACGAATCTTTAAATTTTGCAGAAGCATCAATGATGGTCCATTCCGCAGGAAGATCCGGTGCAAGAAGAATTCGTGCCTCATACCGGGTCTCACTTGTTTTCCGCACCCTCTCCCGGCGCACTTCACCACTGTTAAGACGCCATTCAAAATCTGTTACCGGAACAGGAGACTCAATGCCGAAAACAACATCAACCGGGACCTGCGCGGAACGCGGTGCACCAGGCCCGGCAAGTGTAATGATCATACCGTTTTCGAATGACCGCTCACCGTTCGAGACACTTTCAATCGTCATGACCGCAGTCCCCGTGCTTGCGGGAGTCTTGCCGGTTTCGGGAATTGCAACATTCCCCGATGATTGAATCGAATCAGCTAATATATCGGGAGGAGCCCCCCGTGAAACAGAAAGATTTGTTACATGAAAAACCGCATTCTGCTGTGTTTCCCGCCCATGAATGTCTTTCGCCGTTACAGAAAGATCAACCAGTCCAAACGGGACATCATATCCAACCGGAATGCGAAGAATATGCTCCTTTGCTCCGGTACGTAAAGATACGGCCTGAGCATCCCTTCCGGTCATTTGCCAGGAAACCTGATCGAGACCGCTTTCTGAAACAACAATAACCGTTAATTCCCTGCCAGTCTCCGGATGAATCTCCTTCAGGGGACCTTCAACTGAATCAATAAGAATCCCGGGAACATCTCCGGCCACAACAAAAGTTCGTGATACCCGTTCCCCCTGAATCCCGTTACTATCCACAGGCCAAATCTCAATCGTGTGAGATCCGGCAGATAATTCATCAAGTGCTACTCCGAATGATCCAGAAGAGGGAAGAGCCATTTCTTCACTGTTGTCCACGACATATCTGATTTCGGCGATTGCATCATCGTCTTTTGCATATCCGGTAACCAGAACCCTTTGCTCAACAACCTCATCAGGTTCGGGAGTGGAAATTTCCAGGGTTGGAATATCAAGACCCTGATCTACCGGTATTTTGTGCTTCAAGGTGGTAACATTCCCTGCCGTATCTTCAGCGCTGATCACAATATCCACTGAACGGGTATTCATACCGGAAATATCAAATTCTTGAACCCAATACGGGTTACCCTTGATAACCTCAAAATTTCCTGATTCCTTCCCGAAACTCCAGGAAAGACGCTCAATTCCAAGAACATCATGTGCATATCCTGAAACAGAAAAAACGCCATTCACCGCTTCTTCAGGACGTGGTGAAATAATACCGATTTCCGGCGGAGTATTATCAACAAAATACAGAAAGGTATTCACACCTTCAGAACCTTGCCCGTCTACTGATTTAAACCAGCAAACAGCCGGTCCGTCCGGCATGCCTTGAGAATCAATATCAACACTAAACCGCCAGGTATCGGAATCTTTATCAAACTTGACTGATACAGGAAAATACGTCTCGCCATTATCCAGAGAATAATATAATTCACGTATCCCGTTGCCGTCCGTCACCGTCCCGGCAAGGGTAAATTTGCGGGAAACCAGGGCCCCCATCTCAAGATTGGTCACGGAAGTCTCCGGCCTGCTCCGGTCAAGATGCCAGGTAACGGTATGCGGATGACCCCGTACCCCGTTAACATCAACGCCATAGACAGAAATGGTATGTGCACCCTCTGCCAGGGTCGTAGTATCCAGATAGAATGACCAGAATTCCTTTCCCTCGGCACGCGCCGGGGTATCACTGTCATCCAGAATAATTTCCACGAATTCAATTGCGTCATCATCAACACTGGTACCTACAATATTCAAGTTCCCCGGAACCCGCATATCATTGAGAGGATTGGTTATCTGTGTGACGGGAAGATCAGAATCCGGATCGATGAAGATATTGTACGGACCGGCAAATCCCTGATTCCCGGCAAGATCTTCCGCAGTAATGAGAATATTATACTTTCCCGGCTTTTTCTGTGAAATATCAACAGTCTCCAGCCAGCTGTCCAGGTTTTCAACCGGTGTGTCTACTGTATCCTTGCTGCCCAATGAATAGGCCGCAAGAAGAGTCATCAGAGAACAGACACCTGTTAAAACCAGTCTCTTCATTATCACTCTCCCGGAGACATATCTCCACTATCTCCATTATCGGCATAAAGCATGAGAAAAACAAGCGAATTTGAACTTTAAATTAAATTTAACATCGAATTTCCTGTTTTTACCCAAAATTTCTGCCTATACCCGGACGAAACCTGAAGCTTGATTGGATTACCGATAAAACGTTAGAATCACACCATGAAACGGATAGCTATAATAACTGGTGCCAGTTCCGGGCTCGGGTATGAATACACCCGCCAACTTGCATCTTACCGACATATTGACGAATTATGGCTTTTTGCCAGAAGAAGGGACCGTCTTGAAGCGCTCGCTTCAGAAATTTCGGGAACTCAGAGCTCACCCCGTGTACAAATCTTTCCAACCGACCTTTCGGGAGCAGCTGGCGTAACAGCATTTGAAACAGTACTGCATACCAATTCCGGATTCATTATTGACACACTGGTCAACAACGCCGGATTCGGAACCTATGGGCCTTTCGAAGAAACACCAAAACAGCGTGAACTTGACATGATAGATTTAAATGTATACACACTCACGGGAATAACCCATGCAGTACTACCTTTCCTCGCCAAAGACTCACGCATCATTAATGTTGCAAGCCTGGCCGCATTTATACCGTTAGGAAATTTTGCCGTATACGCCGCAACCAAAGCGTATGTCCTCAGCTTTAGCTATGGAATCGGTGCTGAACTTGCTGACAAGGGAATTATTGTAACTGCAGTCTGTCCAGGACCCGTTTCAACAGAATTTGCAAAAGTCGCTTCAAACGGAGCCCGAACCGAAGTCCTCAAAGGCCAGGATCCAGTAAAGGTAGTTACTCACAGCCTTCGATGTGCCGACAAGAAAAAACCAATAGCCATACTGACTATAAAATGGAAGTTTAAAGCATTTATGAGCCGGTTTATAAGCCGATGGGGTTTTGCACGGTATACATTTATTCATGAAAAACGACCTGTTGACCTTAAGTAACTGCTACCAAAATTGTTGGTTTCAGCCAACCCACATATCAAGCGAGAAAAGCAGGGTAAAGAAACCCGTCAGAAGGATGCTCACGAACACCCAAATGCGTTCGAAGCCGGATGAGCGTCCCTTATGCGCGAGAAAAACAAAAATCAGAGGACATGACAGGACATACCGTACGAT
>CAZGQQ010000013.1:0-30110 GCA_964527175.1 uncultured Treponema sp. | reverse complement strand
CAACCTCATCGATGTAAACTCCGCGGTTGACGAATCGGTAGTGAACAAACTCAAGGCAATTGACGGCGTAATCACCGTTCGGGCAATCGCCGGAAGGGAACACCCGGTAGTACATGCCGAAGAAGAATAATCGATTCACACGGTAACAAAAGGCGGAAAACTCACGTTTTCCGCCTTTTTTTTCGTGAAATACCCTGTTTTTGTGCTATTTGCGGTGCAGCCGACTTGAACAAGAGACAAGTCCATGAGTATATTTTGGCCGTAATCGCTAGAAAACGATGGAGTATTTCGCATATGATGCAAACAAAGACAAACAGTACACTGTATCCCAAGAAGATACTGCTCTCGGTATTTATTTTCGCTCTCGTCGTCCTGGCCGGAAAAGTTCTCTATACACAGTTTGACTCCATGGAAGAAAGCTTCGCCCGTGAAGAGGATGAGACCATTGAACTTGCGTCAGCCAGTCCTTTTGAATCACTTCACCGGTCTGTCGGGGAAACCCGTGATCTTGCAGATTCTGCTCTCATTCTGTACCGACACGATTCGTCGCGCGCAGACGTACTCACCTTCTATACCCGGATAACCAACAATGAGCAGATAAGCAGGATCATTCTCGACAATGCCAGTAAAAACAATATTCCGCCGGCACTTGCATTTGCCCTTGCCTGGCAGGAAAGCCGCTACCAGATTCGTGCCGTCAATAAAAACCCCACATCGATTGACCGCGGACTGTTTCAGCTCAACAACCGTGCATTCCCGAAACTGACTGAAAAAGATTTCTTTGATCCCCAGGTAAACGCACGATACGGTCTTTCACATCTGAGTTATTGCCTGGATCTGTCCGGACACGAGGTTACCGCACTTGCCATGTACAACGCCGGAACCACCAAGGTACGTAATAACAACACGCCAAAACAGACGCTGGATTACGCATCACGCATCCTGAACTACCGTCAGGAACTGGAACGGCTGTTTGCACGTCAGGTGGCATCGCGTTATATCATAGACAATGAGGGTTCTGTACGCCCGGCACAATGACCGGTTATACCCGGGGGCAGAGCCGGATCCGCATGGTTCCCGACACACCGGATTCCACGTACATCCGCCGGGCGTCCCTGTCCTCCCGAACATGAAGTCCGGGGGAAATCTCCGGCGTGTCCACACCCCGGGGATACCAGTGTGCAGGTACATACACCTCGGTCTCTCCCGGAACAGCATCCCAGACAAGATCAAAGAATCCGGTTTTGGCGTCAAACCGCATTTCCAGCGGCGTTCCCGAGACAACCGGCGCATAGGGCCGGCTGAATCCGTGAACGGCGCGACCCTCACCGGTCGTACTGCTGTAAATGGAAAGATCCTCAGTGTTCCAGGAATCGCCTCCCTCATGCGTGTTCGATGCAGAATAATTCCAGATGGTGGAATGCAACAGGGATGCGTCGATACCATCATGAAAAAGGCCGAGTGCTTCTTCCTGCTTTTTGTAATCTCCCGATGAAAACGATACACGATTATCAAGATCGAACGGAACACCGAATTCACCCAGGAATGCGGGAATTCCTTCAGAACGGGGAAGCGACGCAAGTCGTGCAAGCTGATCCCGGATACTCTTTCGCACCGCGGCAGAACCAATAACCGGCGCACCGGTTTCCGCATCGGCGCATATCCATCGGCGCCATTTTTTTGAAAGCAGGGTCATCCCTTCATACCAGTGAAATGCTTCAACAACCTGAAGAGTTTTTCCATCAGGAGTTTCCCGATCCTCACGGTTCCATGACGGACGCTCTCCGAGTGGAACCCCCTCTGCAAAGAAGAGGTAGTGCTTGTGCTTTTTCATGAGAGCCTGCATGAACTTTTTTTGAAACGGTTTGAGGAAATGTTCCGAAAAAGAAACCGGAGCGCCTGCGTTTCCGGCACCTTCCGGAAATTTGGAAAAGTAATCCGGTTTACGGAGAACTGGTTTGTCGTTCAGGAGGTCCCAAACCCCCGCGGCCTTCCAGGGACAGCCATACCCTGCGCGGAACAAAGTCTCTCCCGAAGGATTGAGCATTTCCGAACCGGGAGCAGGCAGCTTGCCAAACAGCGAGAACCGCCCCGCTTTCCGGGAAAACCCGGAAGCGGAAGCAATGGCATCAAAAGCCGACGGAGCAATTCCGGACGGAGCCGTAATGCGGGCATGACCCTGCAAGCCGCCAAGACCGATAAAGCCCGGATGCGGCTCATTGAAAATGCCGAACCCGACAACCGAGTCGCAGTCCTTGATGCGCCGGGCGGTGTGATTCATTGCATCAATAAAGTGATCCTGAAGCCAGTCCTGAACCGGTACCCCTTCAACATACAATCCGGGAGCAAAGGTATTCCCGGCAAAAAAGAGGGTGTACAGGGTCGCGGCTCCATAGCGCAGATTGTTGAGTCCCCAGCTCATGGGCTTATATGCCGCTCCCAGAGCCTGACGGGTTATTGCGGCGCCGGTGGCAGTAATCTTGTCCGGATCAATACCAACTGCCTCAAGGGTCCAGCGCGGTGCGCCATCTCCCCCGGTCCAGCGGCTCCAGACATCCTGATGCGGGTCAATAATGACCGAAATCCCGTACGATTCGGCTTTCTTGAGAATTTCCCGCAGGTAGGCCAGATAATCCTCGTCGTAGAGTCCGGGACCGTCATGTTCAACTGCTTCCCAGGTAATCACAAATCGTACAATATTGAATCCCCAGCTAGCCAACCGGGCAAAGTGGGAGTCGGCCTGTTCAAGCGGAAACGGGCGGCCGACAAAAGAAACCCGGGAATCAAGCGGGTCGCCTGGAGGAGATGCCGGAATCTTGCTGTCACCACCAAGATTACAGCCCCGGAACAGCACTGTTCGCCCATCGCGGTCACGAATATGGATACCATCAATAAAAAACCGTTGATCACTTTTCACAGGAACCTCCGCTGAAAACAAAAAAAGGACCCCGACGGGTCCTTTTCTGTCTGTATTATTACAACCGTGAATACCTCGAGCAGCTTCTACTCGGTCAAAATTCTGATTACCTCGGCCTTGTCGGTTGCCTTGAGAATCTCCTGACGTTTTTCCGCACTCTTGAAAAGCAAGCTAACTTCGGCAAGGAACTGCAGGTGAGGACCAGTCTTGTCTACCGGAGAAAGGGTCATGATGAATATACGGCAGGGTTCCTGATCGAGAGAATCAAAATCAACCGGAGTATCCGATATACCCATACAGGCAACAAGATCGTCGACAGAATCAGTTTTGCCATGCGGAATGGCAATACCGTGTTTCATACCGGTAGACATCTTGCGTTCACGATCAAGAACACAAGCCCTGGCGGCATCTTTGTCTTTTACCTTGCCGGCACTCACGAGAATGTCGAGCAGCTCATCGATTATAGCTTCTTTTGTTGTACCCTTAAGGTGCAAATTGACTGTATCAGTCGTCAAAACGGTCTTCAGATTCATAACATTAGTGTACGTTCCTTCATAGGAAAAGTCAAGGTTTTTCAGTATATTAAGATGTATGACAAACCTCGACAAATTTTGCGCTGATATGCAACGAACCGTTGGGCATTGCACCCGAACGGGAAATACCTCATCCCTGGTACAAGAACTGGAACGAAGCTTCCTTGTATGGACCCGATCCCATGGTTCGCTCGCCGAGAACCTCCTTGCATTCTGGAGTGAGCGCTATGGACGGTTCCTGGATACAGATGAATCCCGGGCAACGGCAACGGAACGGTTAGCCGCGCTCATGGCACTTCTTTCGGGAGAATTCGATGAGAGTCATGTTTTTTCGGGACCTGACTGGGAAGAAATACGGGAGATTGTTTCTGCTGAAGCGGAGACAATGAATATGGACACCCTGACGGACATCATGACCATAATCGTTTCGCGCCATGGAGTGTAACCAACTGACATAATTCCGGCAATTTTGGCAACACACCCATTGACTTATTGCAGAGGCGGTACGATATTTAAACGAGCAAGGCATGAAGACTGCTATATAGCTGGACGTACAGGATGTTCGTTCATGGATGACAAGCATACCGGGAGGCATATATGACCAATCCGCCTTACGTATCCGGCCGGAGAAAGACCGGCGAATCTGAATGACCCTTTCACCTGTTTCCCTGTGGAACAGGATATAAAACCGGGCCACTACCATGGTGGGACACCGTAAGGTGGGAAAGGCCTGTATAAGCCGGTGTTAGACCGGCTTTTTTATTTTAAACCGGTCTGCTATACTCGTCTTCGATCATGGAACATGCATATGAACACTGTATCCTTTGCCCGCGCGCCTGTGGGGTAAACCGTAACGCCGGAGAAACCGGATTTTGCGGAGAAACCTCCGAATTGCGTGTTGCCTGGGCGGGATTGCACTTTGGCGAAGAACCACCAATTACCGGAACCGGCGGATCCGGAACCATCTTTATTACCGGATGCAATCTTGGCTGCTCATTTTGTCAAAATTTCCAGATATCCCGCGAAAAGATGGGAAAAAAGGTTACCGGCGACGATTTCCGTGACATCTGCAACGCGCTCCAGGAAGCCGGAGCCGGAAACATCAATATTGTAACCGGAAGCCATGCAATTCCTGCACTGGCATCATATATTCGAAAAATCCGGTCAGACGGGTTTTCCCTGCCTTTTCTCTGGAATTCCTCCGGGTACGAATCGGTAGACGCACTCCGCCTCCTGGACGGTCTCATTGACCGCTGGCTCCCCGATCTCAAAACACTGAATTCGTCTGTTTCAGCGCGGTTTTTCCAGGCCGCCGATTACCCCGAAACAGCAAAAAACGCGCTTGTATATATGGCAGAACAGGCGGCTGCCAGTGCTTTTCAACCGGCCATGATAGTCCGCCATCTGGTTTTACCGGAACAACTGGCAGACACCGGCGCGGTGCTCACCTGGTTCTCCGAAAACCTCCGGGAGAAGGCACTCCTTTCCCTTATGACCCAATATACCCCGGTGAAATCGGACAGACCGGACCGGGAGCAACCCGCTGAACGGTATATATCTGAAGAGGAATATGACCAATTGCCCGATCTGCTCACTCATCTTGGTATTGAAGACGGTTTTTTTCAGGAGCTGGTGGAAGACTCGTCATGGCTTCCCGATTTTACCCGGGTGCAACCCTTCTCGTCCGCCCTCGCACGACCGATCTGGCATTGGAGCCAGGGATTTGTACCGCAAAATGGCAACAGCTGATCGTATTACTTCCTTTTTTGACTCTTCTGCCCTATACTCTATAGGGAAGATGGAGGAAGCATGCAATTCCCGCAATTTGATCACCCGGTTACCGGCATTGCCGTTCCCGTCGGAGCTTTAAAATCCGCCCGGAGCTGCGGAACAGGCGAATTCCGTGATCTTGAGCCGCTCGCCGATCTGTGCAAAAAAACAGGACTGGATATAATCCAGCTCCTGCCGGTCAACGATACCGGAACCGAAAGTTCACCCTACAGTGCGCTTTCTGCCTTTGCATTGCATCCCATATATGCCAGCCTCGACGATTTTCCCGAATCAACCTCATGTACCGGTGACATACGTGATCTGAGGGCACAATTTGCCAATGAAAAACGATTCCCCTACCGCGCTGTACGGGAGGCAAAACTTGCCTTGTTGCACCGTATGTATGATTCCTGTGAGGAGACAATCAGAAACGATCCCGCACTTGAGCAATGGATTGCGGAACACAAATGGATAATTGACTATGCGGTTTTCATGAACCTCAAACACCGCAATGCAGATGCGTCATGGAAGCAGTGGCATTCTCACCAAACGCCGACTCATGCAGAAATACTCAAACGATGGGAAAGCCCGCACCGAAAAAGCGATCATCTTTTTTATGCCTGGTTGCAAATGCGGCTTGACGAACAATTCACCAAGGCATGCGCCTATTGCCGTAAAAAGGGAATCGCACTCAAAGGCGACATACCCATCCTCATGAACGAAGATTCATGCGATGCATGGGCAAATCCGGAGTTTTTCCGGGACGACCTCCGGGCAGGGAATCCCCCCGATGACATGAATCCCCTTGGTCAGAATTGGGGGTTCCCCATCTATAATTGGGAAAACCTGGCAGAAGCAGGGTACTCATGGTGGAAAGAGCGAATAGCGACCTGTGACCGGTACTACAATGCATATCGCATTGACCACATCCTCGGCTTTTTCCGTATATGGGCCATTCCGGCAGGAAACAGTTCAGGCTTCCTGGGCTGGACGATCCCGCATGATCCGATTACCCGCGAAGAACTGTATTTGCGGGGATTTTCTGATGAACGGATACGATGGATTACCGAACCGCATGTTCCAACCCGTATGGTTGAGGAAGTGAATAATTTTGATTATCTGGCCACTCACGGTCTTCTCCAGAAAATAATGAACCGTGTCGGTAATGAAGAATTGTGGGTTTTCAAGCCCCATCTGCGGAACGAACAGGATATCATGGCTTCTGATGTTCCGGACGCCGTTAAAGAAGTACTCATCCGTTGCTGGAGAGACCGTTTACTGCAGGAAAGCGGCAGGGATGAAAAGGGAAAACCCCTGTACGCGCCGGTATGGAATTATCATATAACGACCGCATGGCTGTCATTCTCTGAACAGGAAAAACAGGACCTGGGGTCTCTCATACAGAGCAAAAAAGAAACCGGAAATATTCTGTGGGAACAACAGGGACGGGAAATCCTTTCGGCCATTACCGGCTCATGTCCCATGCTTGCCTGTGCGGAAGATCTGGGCAGCATTCCGGATTGTGTGCCGTCTGTTCTTGCCGACCTGGGCATTCTCGGTCTCAAGGTACTCCGATGGGAACGCCGATGGGAAGAAGCAGATCAGCCGCTCAAACCTCTAGACTCATACCCACCGAACAGTGTTGCGACAACCTCGGTTCACGATTCTTCTACAATGCGGCTTTGGTGGGAAACTGAGGACGGGGAGCGTATCATCAGGTCTGCATGGGGAGACACCATTCCCGAATCACCGCACTATACACCGGAAACGGCCGCCCTTGTTCTGAAAAAATTTGCCGAAACGCCATCGCGGCTGTTCATTCTCCCGGCACAGGATTTTTTTGATTTGTCCGATTCGTACCGCTCGGAAAATCCGGACGAGGACCGTATCAACATACCGGGAACGGTGACCGGTTTCAACTGGACATGGCGTATTCCCGACACGCTTGAGAATCTTGAAAAAAATCACTCCCTCGTATCCGCCATATCAGCTTTGACCAAAAGCCGGCGCGCCAGAGCAGGGACTCAAGGAGCCGGTGAATGAAATACACCAGTACAACCATGCAAATTCCCGTCGGAAGTTCGCACTGCACCGATCGGCAGCTGATGGAATTCCATATCAATGCTTCGGTGAGAAAAACCTGCGATTTCAATGAATCCCTGTTCGCTTCAACGGGGAACGTCATTTTTGCGAATTTCCCCGCAGTACAGGATTTTGCACAACGGTACAATCGTACTGTAGACGGCAAAAACCATCCCGAACAGTATCTGAGAACCGGACAACTGAACGCAATGGGCCTTCTGGATGAAATATTCCACTATGTGTGCCGGCTGTACCGGGAAAAGGCAGCACCGGATTTTTTCACCGGAGCCCTGCAGCGACTTGAAGACATGCTCGGAACAGATACCATTGACCGCATACTGCTCGCCTTTGTTTC
The DNA here is from genome assembly GCA_964527175.1 of uncultured Treponema sp. Lineage (GTDB taxonomy): Bacteria > Spirochaetota > Spirochaetia > Treponematales > Treponemataceae > Teretinema. The sequence continues at coordinate 22,453 of CAZGQQ010000013.1, read as the reverse complement.
GGAATTCCCGCCACGTGCCGTATACCGGAACAAAACAACGGCAGCCCGTTGGCTTTCCGGAACCGACAGTGGCGGGGTGGCACATCGAACCATTGCTCTCGAGGAGCTGGTGCTGCTTCGCCTCGCAAACGAAAACCCCGCGTTTGAGCCGTTCTACCCCATATTTTCCGATACAACACTCAAACACGATCCGGCATACCAGAGTTTCTGGAATATATTCCGATCCTGGTCAGCCGAAAACCCTCCCTTTGGACCGGAAAATCGTGATCTCGTATCCATGCTTAAAGCTCCGGTGGATTACTCCCCCTTCGATCTGAAAGGACAGCTTGAATATGTCCGGACACGCTGGGCTGATATTCTGGGCGAATGGCTGTCACGACTACTCTCCGGACTTGATCTCATTTCCGAAGAAGAAAAACCCGGCTGGGGTCCGGGCCCGGGAAATGACGGCTATGATATGCCAATTTATGATTTTGACGACATTAGCAACGAATACGAACGGTTCAGTCCGGATCGCGAATGGATGCCCAATGTTGTCATGATCGCAAAAAGCACCCTCGTCTGGCTGGATCAGTTGAGCAAGAAATATGGAAGAGCCATTACCCGCCTCGACCACATTCCGGACGAAGAGCTGGATTTCCTCGAGCAAGCCGGATTTACCGGACTGTGGCTCATCGGTCTGTGGGAACGCTCGCCAGCAAGTGCCAGAATCAAGCAAATTTGCGGAAATCCCGAAGCCGCAGCAAGCGCCTATAGCCTGAACGATTATGAAATAGCAAACGAACTGGGCGGATGGGACGCACTCGACAACCTGCGATCCCGTGCATGGAAACGCGGCATCAGAATGGCCTCCGACATGGTTCCAAACCATACCGGAATGGATTCTTCATGGGTTGTCAATAAACCGGATCTATTTATCCAGACAAAAGACAGCCCGTTTCCCGGATACGATTTTACCGGCGAGAATCTTTCACACGACGGACGGGTTGGTATTTACCTTGAGAATCACTACTACTCAAAGACCGACTGCGCGGTTGTATTCAAGCGGGTTGATCACCATACGGGAGACACCCGCTACATCTACCATGGCAATGACGGAACGGGTATGCCCTGGAACGACACTGCGCAAATCGATTTCCTGAATCCCGAAGCACGGGAAGAAGTTATCAAGAAAATTCTTCATGTTGCATCGAATTTCCCCATAATCCGTTTTGACGCGGCCATGGTACTCGCAAAAAAACATATTCAACGACTGTGGTATCCGGAGAGCGGGAAAGGCGGCGATATTGCCTCACGGTCACGATTTGCGCTGTCTCGGGAAGAATTTGAACGCCGGATTCCGGAAGAATTCTGGCGGGAAGTCGTTGACCGCTGTGCGAAAGAAATACCCGACACCCTCCTTCTGGCAGAAGCATTCTGGATGATGGAAGGCTATTTTGTCCGTACACTCGGCATGCATCGCGTATATAACTCGGCGTTCATGAACATGCTCAAACGGGAAGAAAACGATAAATACCGGAACACCATAAAAAATACCATCGAATTTGATCCCGAGATTCTCAAGCGCTACGTCAACTTCATGAACAATCCTGATGAAGAAACTGCCGTTGCCCAGTTTGGCAAAGGAGACAAGTATTTTGGGGTATGTACCATGATGGCGACGATGCCGGGGCTGCCAATGTTCGGACACGGACAAGTTGAAGGCTTTGAAGAAAAATACGGCATGGAATACCGGAGGGCCTACCGGGAAGAGGTTCCGGATTCAGGTCTTGTTGCTCGGCATCAGCATGAAATATTCCCCCTTATGAAGAAACGGTACCTGTTTGCCGGGGTAGAACATTTCTTTCTCTACGATTTTTGGGAAAACGGCTCGGTAAATGAAAATGTGTTTGTATGGTCGAACCGGGCAGGAAACGAACGGGCGCTTCTGTTCTATAACAATGTCTATGAGCACGCTTCCGGCTGGATCCAGAAGTCTGCTGCGTACGCCGAAAAAGGTGCAGATGGATCAAAACAGCTGGTTCAACGGGACCTTTGGGAAGGACTGGGGCTAACAGACCGTGAAAACCGGTTCTGCCTTCTTCAGGAACAACGATCGGGACTCTGGTACGTTCGGACTGTCCGGGAAATGGTTGCCAACGGATTTTTTGCCTCGCTGAACGGATTCCAGACGCAGGTCTTTCTCAATATTCACGAAGTAGACGACAACAAGGATGGGCAGTACCGTCAACTGTATGAGTCCCTTGGCGGAACCGGTATCCCCGACATACACATGGGCATACAAAACATTGTTCTCAAAGATCTGTATGCGGCTCTCGCAGTCTTCGCCTCACCGGAATATTTCTCCACGATCAGGGACATCCTGTCTTTGGATCCGAAAAAGCGCGATGAACGAAAAAAGAAATTCCTTAAAACACTGCAGAAACCGGCGTTGCAGTTTTTCACCGAAATGACCCGCTTGTCATTTTTTGCTGGCAAAACCGTTGTTCCTGAAACTGCAGCGGCATGGCATGGCCGGTACCTTGACCGTCTTTTTGATCTTGTAAAACCGAAGAATACTTTCAAAGCGGTGTTTGACCAGATGGACAAGTCTCAACCTGCCGTTTGCGAAATCATTTCAGCGGCAGCAATCCTTTTTGCACTTCGTTATTGCACCAGAGAACCTCTTTCCGGCGATCAGAACAGAAACCTCGTGGAACGGTATGACATAGACCGGAAGCTTCTCGAACTTTTGCAGGATTATGGACTCTCTTCTCCTGAGTCAAGCCAGATGTTCAGGGATCTTGAAGATTTCATTTCTAACCGGGATATATTCGATGAGCAGACAACGGAAACCCGATGGATTGCTTTTTTCAACGCTGCAGAGATTCAGCGTCAAATGGAAGTTCATCCCTGGGACAGAGTGCTCTGGTTCAGCAAGGAAAAGAGTGAACACATGCTGGACCTTGTCCGACTTTCGATGGTTCTTTTCACCGAATCCACGGAAACGCTCCATGCTCAGAATGTGAAGAACATGGAACGTGTTCTTTCACGATTTGCCGGTCTTTTTTCCGAATCCGGATACCAGTTTGAAAAACTTGTTTCGAGCCTGATTCCCGGAAAAAAGAAAACGGCGGCACGTACAAAAAAGGACGGAGCCGCCGCCAGCCCCCGGGAAAAATCGACGGTTACGAAAACGAAGAAATAAAAAAAACGCGCAACCGAATGCAACGGCTGCGCGTTTTTTATGTGTAACCAACCGAAAAATCAGGTTTTCTCGGCGTTTTCTTCGGCATACTTTTTAAACTCTTCTTCCGACATTTTGTCGGAATACAGGGGAAACAACGCCTCGACAAGTTCATCGAGTGTTTCGAACTTTGCCCCGTCAAGTTTATAAGCCATAAGCCCCCCTAAGACATGTGCATACTCAGTATAACGTTTTAACGGGTTCAAGGCAATAGAAGCTGTCAGTCTCCGGAGAATGCGCATTCATCAAGAATTGACCGCAAGCGGGCAGACTCCGCCGGTATGAGCGGCACACCGGAAACCGGTTCATTGAAACCTGCCATATACTCCGGAATTTTAACCGCAATACCGCATGACCGTTTAATCCGGTTCGCTTCAAAAGCCGGATGATCTTTTGATACCAGAATAACGGAACCTTCATCGAAATCGATTCGTTCTCCGGCAGATGAAATTGCCCCATACGCCATGGCAGTATCCGAATCAATAAAAACGCCATACTTTCGATACGCGTCGAGCATGAGATCGGGTACGAGCTTACGGGCCACTTCAGACGGATACACCAATCCGCGGAGCATGAGCGGGTTAAGCTCAAATATTTGCTCAAGTCGTTCAAGATTGGACGGAACAGCCGGGTCAGCAGGCCCCCGTTCCGCCAGGGGAACAAGAGAATCCATGAACAGACAATTTCCGCGCGCATCACAGGAAAGACCGGAGGTAGCTTCGGTAACAAAGCCGTTCACCGGCAACGAGAATTTCCAGGCATAGAGTCCCGCTACAAGATTCCCGTAATTGCCGGAAGGAACCGCATAAAATATGTCCCCCTGAATTTTCTTCCGTATCCGGGTAAACGCATGCATATAGAAAAAAACCTGCGGAAGGAGCCGGCCTATATTCATGGTATTGGCAAGAGTCAGATTGTGTTTCTCTACGAGCGAGCGATCCGCATAGACACCGCGAACAAGATCTTCCGCATCCGAAAGATTTCCCTCAATTTCAACCGGGCAGATATTACCCCCGTTGCAGACAAAGGTTCCGGGATCAAGCCCCCGCACGGAATCTTTTGGATACACCAGAACCAACCGCAGCCGTTCCTTGCCGGCGGCTGCCGCGGACAGACTCCTTCCGGTTATACCATCAACAGCAGCCATGACCGTCGCGGTTGTATTTTCCATTATCAGTAAATGTTCAAGTGCCGACGTAAGCCACATAAATCCAAAATCCTTGTGGCATCCGGTAGGTCCGGTATGCAGCTCAAGCAAAAAAACCTGATCATCCAGCTGGCGAATCTCGGGAGAGTGTCCGTGAAACGCTTTCCCGGCAATGCGTTCGCATACAACCGGGCTGAATTCTTCCTTCAACAAAGCCGATGTAAGCGTTCCTGCTATCGATGAAAAGCTGGTATTCTCGTCCATATACATGATCCAGCGCCGTAAATCTTCTTCCTTTGCCGGAACATACAAACCGCCGTCCGGGGGAATACAGTCGAGTACCGCCTGGCGAAAACTTACAATGCGGGATGCATCACGGGTACTGATCAATTCCATAAAGAAACCTCCATGAGGAATTACCTTCAAGTATAACCGAAAAAAAAGTCCTGTCAGGTGTTTTCCACATTAATCGTTCCGGTCAATCCTGAATTTCTCCACAAACCCGCAGGGCCTATACGTCATTTTCGCCTGCCGCATCCCTTCATCGCCCAGATCCTGTTCCCGGTTAATCAGGAGCACTGATTCCGGGAGGGACTGCGCAAAGGCAAAATTCACCCATTGATATGAACCCCGAACATCGACACGGGCTTTTTCGAAGTGAACCGCAGCCATGGTTCCGTCAGAAACCAGTTCTGCCAGGGTCCATGCTACCGGACGCTGTTCAGCATACACAACTATACCGGACATGGAAAACTGATCCAGTAACGCAAGGGCTTCACGTGCCGCTGCCAGATCAGTATTTTCGGGATGCTCTTCATGAGAAGCCCATTCTTCAAGAATCTGCAGCGCATCATCCCGTGTCGTCAGGTCAAGAGCGGCAACCCTGCGGTCTGGATAGGTGTTTTCAAACGCATTAACATGATTGCGCTTTTTATGGAATTTTTTCCCTGACAGCGATGCCAGATCGGATCGATTATACACATAATCATAATTGTCGCGGTCTTCAGATATACGATACCCACGCTGTTCTATTTCCTGCCGGTGTTCAGCAAGAAACGCCGGCGAAACCAGCTTCCAGTAATCATGAGTTCTGAATAACTCCTCAACAATGTCCATCCCCGTGCTGCAGCAGGGTGTAATAAAAAACTTTTTGCCTTCACGCTCTCCCGAAATAATCAGCAAGTCCTTGTGAAGCGATACCTGATACTGATACCGATCCCGAAACAGGTACAATCCGGCAAAGGTATACTCGGACAGACCGTCCGGTAACCGGACAAGCTGGGGAGAAATAACCCGGGCCATTTCAAGGGATATCGGGGAAAAAACGGGGTACACCGGAAGATCATTCATGATCATAAAGGTAGCGGTTTCTGAGGAAAACGGCAATAAGGCGGAATTGACGGCATGAATCAAATATCGTACTCTGATTACCATGAATGAACAGCCAATCCGGCAGGAACTTCTTGACCGCTTTGTCCGCTATACCGCAATTGACACACAAAGTTCCCTGGAACGTGCCGAATCCGGCATACAACCCTCAACCGGGGGACAGCGCATACTTGCGAACCTGCTTGAATCCGAATTGCACTCACTCGGAATCCAGGATACGGCCATCACCGAATACGGATATGTCCTCGCGAAAATTCCGCCTGCTCCGGGAAACGAAACCGTACCGCCATTCGGCCTGTGCGCACACCTCGACACCGCCCTTGACGCTCCCGGAAAGGATGTTAAGGCCCGGATTCATGAGCACTATGACGGCTCAATTCTCGAGGTTGGTAACGGATACCTTCTTGATCCTGCAGAAAACCCGGAGCTGGCCGAATGTGTCGGCCACACCATAATCACCTCGGACGGAACGACATTGCTCGGAGCAGACAACAAGGCAGGGATTGCCGGCATCATGACGCTTATCAGTCTGCTTTCCGGTTCCGGAACCGGGCATGGACCAATTGAAATTGTATTCAGCCCGGATGAGGAAACGGGGCACGGGATGGACCGCATTCCTCTTGACCGGATTCAATCGAAGGCCTTCTACACAGTAGATGGTGGCCGTGAAGGTGAACTGGAAATTGAGTGTTTCAATGCCTGGAAATGCGACATTACCTGTACCGGTATTTCCGCACATCCCGGTACAGCCCGGGGTAAAATGGTAAACGCCGTTTCCATGGCAGCCGCATTCGTCAATATGCTCCCCCCGAGGGAAAGCCCGGAAACCACATCCGGCTACGAAGGCTTTTTCTATCCTCTTGATATTCAGGGATCCTGTGAAAGCGCCTCCCTTTCCGTCTATATACGAGATTTCGATCAATCCGTGATGGAACAGCGACTGAACCGGATTGACAATTTTGCCAGGGCTATCGAGGCCCAGTTCCCCGGAGGGATGGTATCGGTCAAAAAAACGAAGCAATACCTGAACATGAAAGAGAAACTGGATCAGGCACCACATGTCGTAGAAATTCTCAAAACAGCAGCACAGAGGGCCGGCGTTACCGTCCGCATGAACCCCATACGGGGTGGAACCGACGGCTCACGCCTTACAGAAATGGGAATACCTACACCGAACATATTTACCGGCGGGCATAATTTTCACTCACGAACAGAGTGGGCCTCACTGGAACAAATGACCGCAATGGTCAAGACACTCGTTGAACTTGCCAGATCCTGGAGGGAATATCATGTATGAGTACCACATTGAGGGCGGAATCCCCATAAAGGGGACTGTAAAAGCAAGCGGAAACAAAAATGCCGCACTGCCCTGTATCGCAGCCTGTCTGTTAACGGATCAACCGGTAACATTGAGAAATTTACCCGAAATTGAAGATATGCAGGTCATGCTTGATATTTTCACCGCTCTTGGCGGAACGGTGCAAAAGCTGAACACCAACGAATACCAGCTACACATGCAGAACCTCCCGATCACAACCATACCCGCAGACCTTTCCCGGAAGATTCGTGCGTCAATCCTTTTTGCCGGACCGCTCCTTGCCCGGGCCGGGAAAGCGGTGCTGCCGCCTCCGGGAGGAGATGTTATCGGCCGTCGCCGACTTGATACCCACTTCCTCGCACTTACCGAACTTGGCGCACGAGTGGATATAGACGGGCAGTTTACCTTCTCTGCAAACAAGCTTAAGGGTCAGGATATTTTCCTTGATGAAGCGTCGGTAACCGCCACGGAAAATGCCGTTATGGCGGCTGTCCTTGCTGAAGGAACCACCGTTATCACCAATGCGGCCAGTGAACCGCATGTTCAGGATCTGTGCCGCATGCTCAATGCAATGGGAGCCGGCATACAGGGGATTGGATCAAACATCTTGACGATCGAGGGCAAGAAGAGCCTTGGCGGTACCGATTATCGTATTGGTCCTGATTACATGGAAATTGGCTCGTTTATCGGCCTTGCTGCGGTTACCCACGGAAGCATTACCATCACCGATATTGAACCCCGTGACATGCGACCGCTCAAGGTTGCGTTCGGAAAACTCGGAATCCGCTGGACCATCGACGGAACCAGCCTTACCGTCCCGACACAACAAACACTCCAGGTAAATTGCGATTTGGGCGGCATGATCCCCAAAATTGACGATTCTCCCTGGCCGGGATTCCCGCCGGATTTGACCAGCATCATGACTGTTATTGCCACACAGATTGAGGGAACGGTTCTCATCCATGAAAAGATGTTTGAATCCCGCATGTTTTTTGTGGACAAACTCATTGCCATGGGGGCACGAATAACGCTTTGCGACCCCCATCGCGCGGTAGTATCGGGACCAAGTGTTCTTCATGGCTCAGATCTGGTTTCTCCCGATGTCCGGGCAGGAATGGCAATGGTCATAGCTGCCCTTTGTGCCCGCGGCGAAAGCGTGATCCGCAATGTGTACCAGATTGAACGGGGATATGAACACCTTACAACACGGCTGCAGTCTCTCGGAGCACGTATCACCCGCACGGCAAAAGATTGTTAGCAGTTCGAAGAACCGTGGCGGTCAATCGGACCGCTGGGAAAAGAAATACAGCGAGACCCCGGTAAAACATGCGGCAAGAAACACAAGCGTCAATATCATGGCCAGTGCGGGTGCAGTCACTACGAAATAATGGATGCACAGCACAACAAGGTACCGGACTGACTGAATGACAAGATGAGTTAATACGGTAAAGAAGGGAACCATCAGGATCCACCAGGCCTTGAAGAGAATGCCGGGCTTCATACGGTATTTCCATCCGGCGATCAGGGCCATGACAGAAAGTATGAGCAATAAAAACGGTTCCGAAAGCCGGGAAATAACCTCACGCAAAAAAACACGGGGATCGAACCCATACCGTTCGGCACGATCATAAAAACGACCCAATTCAACCATATTCATTGAAGAAGGTCCCCGATTTGCAGCAACAACCAGAGAAAAATCACGATAGGGCATATCAAGCAACAATACGCTGAGGTCCTGCTCCCGTGGCGTCCCGGCTACCACCTCCGGACCTTGCCGCTGGCGTCCGCTTGTACGGTCAACAGAATGAAGCAACAGTTCTGCCCGGGCATTTTTTCCTTCCGAAGCATAGGCAAACATTTTGACATAGGGAACACGGATATGATATTCAAGCTGATGGTACTGACTATGCCGGACAAGCTCAAAATCACGCAAATACACAACATCACGACCGCCTGAGCGGGTATAGACAACACCGGCAGCATGGATCGTGTCGGTACCACCGTCAGGCCGCTTTATCACAAAGAAAACATCACGCGCTGCCTCAAACGAACGCAGCTGGGCTGTTTCGTCCAAAAAGAAAAAAGTTTCAAGAACACCTTTCCGGGACAACTCAAGAAAACGCTCAATATCCGGATCACGCTTCCGGTCCGATCTGTTGATATCCGCTGTATGAAGATCAAGAAATTCATAGTAGGCCGTCAAATAATCACCCTGTTGGATGGCATTATACGCTGTCCGTTTTGCCGAATACAGCGCGGCATCATCCTGTGATTCAATTTGATCGGTACCCTGTATGATCTGATTCCAGGCATCCGACGCCATACGAAGCGAAAAATCCCGGTGAGGATCGTCGGGACGTGAAAGACGGTATGCCAGCATGGCATAATAATGCGTATCGAAATAATCATGGTCAGCTGCTGCTTTCTCGGCAATATCAAGTGCAGAGCGAACAGTCATACCATGAAACTCACTGGGTACCAGGGGGTCAAGCAGCGGATCTGCCTCAACCACCGCTCCCGGGCCATACTTTTCTGCAGCACGGTATCGGCATTTGTCAAGAATCTGCAATGCCTCAGGACCGTCTTTCCATATGACCAGTGCGTTTTGAATACGCTGTTCTGCCCGGCGCGGTTCATCGTTTTCGAGCAACTCACGGCTTATCCGGATATATTCATGATAGTCTTCTGAACGGGAAATCGCTGCATCCATTCTTGACCGTGAAACCGGGGCAAAACCTTCCGCAAATACCACATACACCGCAATAACACAGAGCATGATGACAAAAGAAGAAGTCAGCAGGGAAAGGAGTTTACCGGACCATCGCCCCACATGTTCACCGGACTGCTTGCTGAAAGACAGGGTGAAACCGACAAGAAGACCGCTCAGATATACCGATGGCAGATATTCAAGAAACAGCAACACAATTGACCGGAGACGGTAGGCCAGGACAAACGGGGGTAACAAGACCGATGGCAACGACCGGGTAAAAACAACAATTACTGCAAGTATGAGTGCACAAATACCGTAGGATATGAGAACGGGAACAACCCTTCGTGTCTCATTCATGGGGCACTCCCCAGTCCTGCTTTCCGGAGAAGCCGCCGGAGAAACACAAAGCCGGCGATAAGGGAGAAAAGGACCGCTTGTATCAGGTATAACACTGATGGCAACAGGTCAGCAGAGATCGTGGACGGAGCAAGCCGTTGCATAAACAGAAATGCAGATCCTTCCGAAAAACTGGGATATATGGCAAACAAATAGAGAAGTGCAATAATCGAAAAAAGGATATTCAACAAACGCCAGCCCGTTGCATGACATACCAGTGAAATGAGCACCACCGATACAAAAAAAGCTCCGGAAAAAAACACGTAATGGGAAAAACCCTCACGAAAAGAGCGCAAAAAAGCGTTCATGACCTGCGCCACACGGGTATAAACAAACGCAACAGCAACCGGAGGAGTCAGGACATTTACAAAAAGGGGATCTGATCCGGTGACCCGATATATGTTTTGACCGTTTCCGACAAGAAGAGATCCCGAAGATGCCTCAACCGCAGCTTCCGGATACACAGTCAAGACCGGAGTATTTGTTCCAGTCTGTGCAAGCAGTAACGGGTATACCCGCCCTCCTCCTTCCGAGACAGAAAACCATATACCCCGCAGGCCCGTATCATCAGAATGAATGATTCCGGGAGAAAAAACACTTTCGGGGGAAGCATTCAACAAGGAGCGGTTGTTCACAAAAGACCACATATGGTCTTCAGTCCATCGGTATGAAAAGGGCATAAGGACAAAAACAGAAAAAAGGACCAAGACAAGAGTAATACCGCCGGTCAACCAGAACAGGGTACGGTGCCTCATGAGGAAGAAAAAGACTGAAATGAGGGACAGGGAAATCGAAACAGGAAGATAATATACCGCACGATATAGACACTCATAGGCAAACACGCCAGCAGTTCCAGCCGTGAGAACAGCCATTCCATCCTGCGAGGCAAAGACGGAAAAGAATGCAATGCCCAGTGTCCAAAGAAGGAGATTGATAAAAAACACAAAAGGAAGCATTACCGTGTTTTTCATAAAAAAAGAGTATCATGCAGAAGGAACAAACTGCAAGAACTTTTCTTTACAGCACAACGAATTCCCAAAAACTTGCAACAGGTTATCCACAAGTTCTCCCGCTTTTTTTCTGCAGTATTCTGCAACTCCTTATATGGCAAGAACATCCTGTTTTTTTCCAAATTCTCTCCAATAGAAACATGAAAATTTGCTAAGTTCTTATATAACAAGTACTTAATACTATAAAGTTTCGGCCGGGTAACAAACGCTTCTATCACGCTAGCACCGGGAGCAATACTTGTAAAAAAATATCGCATTTTACAGAAAGTTATCCACAGCTTATGCACACAAAAAAAGACGGGCAGCACCCGTCTTTTTTTCTTCGTACGACATATACCGTTATCCCAGGAACACCTGGCCGTTATTGTCTATGGCCAGAATGGTTTTACACTCTGAACACCGGAATCTTCCGGCTTTGGTTGCCTTAAGTTTCTTGGAACAAATGGGGCAACCGAAGATTTTTGGAAACACTTCCGTTTTGACTTCAACACCACTTGATTTAAAAAAGGCGATGGATTCTGCAAGAGAATCCTTTATATTGAAGAATTGGGAAAAGCCCAGAAGCTGGAATACTTCATACACCTTTGGCTGAATTTCCAGAAGGACAACATCGCCCCCCTTGGGTTTGACGGTCTTCAGAAAAGCAGTGAATGAACCAATACCGGTTGACGAGACATAATTCAACGCGCCGCAATTAAATATGAGGCGGATATAGCCGTTTTCAACAATTTTAGTAACTCGTTTCTGGAAAAAGCTGGAATTGTAGGTGTCAATATACCCGTTGAGGTATAATACAATGCACCCTTCGACGTCATCAACTTTTTCCAGGCGGATCTTCAGACTATCGTCTTTCTCGTCATCAAATCCCGGAATAATGCTGTTATTGTTCATATAGCTCCTACCGTCTACAATATCGGCCTTTCCAGTAATAACATTACTATAAACACTATAAAATAAATTGTCAAATAAAGGACGGGGACCATCCGTAATCTACCCGCACAATAGTACCATTTATTGAAGGAGTTTTAAGGAGAAATTCAGCTGTAGATGCAATATCATGTTCTTCAACAAGCTTTGAGAGCGGACTGAGGCGTTCCAGTTCCCGGCGCATCTCCGTATCATACATTCCCGAATCAACAAAACCGGGACAAATGCCGTTGCAGGTTATTCCCCGGGATGCGTACCCCTGCGCTGTGGACAGCACCAGCGAAGAAAGCCCGGTCTTGGCCGCTGCATACGCTGCGTTTGTTCTGAATCCCCGGACACGATCTGTTCGTGTGCCGCCAAAAAGCAGTATACGCCCCCAGCCATTCCGGCACATGCGGGGAAGCGATGCAGATACCAGCTGGCCGGGAAAAATCAAATTTGCAGTAACAAGCGATTCCCAGACAGAAGGGTCGGTACTGTCCAGAGGTTCCTGCACGAAAGGCCCGCGAACAACCACCAGGATATCACATTCACGGGCCATTTCAAGGGCCACTTCCCTGTTTTGCGGCTTATCCAGATCGAGAAGCGAAACATCCATTCCGGATACCGGATGGCGGCCAATACACTGCACCCGGGCGCCCAAAGCTCCTGCCCGTTCGGCCACGGCAAGCCCGATACCGGATGTTGCGCCAACAATAACGGCTGTTTTCCCTGAAAATGGCAAATCCATATCTGATAATACTCCAGTAATATTGACATAACAAGTCTGTTTCCGGACAATTCAGTGGTGAAGACAGACCCTTGCACCATAATTCTATGCCGCCCCGACGACAGCCGCAACATCGGCTCGGTGTGCCGCGCCATGAAAACCATGGGATGCCACAATTTGCGTATAACCGGTATCCGGGACCAGTATTCTGATGAACAGGTCCGAACACTTGCCGTTCATGCCGCAGATGTCTGGGACTCGGCGCGGTTCTTCGATCCTTCCCCCGGAGGCCTCCGTGATGCAACCTGGGACTGCACCCTAGTCGCCGGTACCACACGCAGAATGGGCCAAAAGCGGAAGAGCTGGGGCATGACTCCGGAACAGCTTGCCGATTTTGCACAGAGAAACAGCAGGGGACGACTTGCCGTTGTGTTTGGAAACGAGCGGACCGGATTGACCGATGAAGAACTTGACTGTTGTTCTGTCGCGGTAAACATTCCCTCTAATCCGCAGTTCCCGTCACTGAATCTCTCGCATGCGGTTCAGATACTCACCTATACCCTCTATACCCGCGACACAAAACGCAGAACCGGCTACACACCAATCGACCGGGAGAGACTGGATCGTCTGGTTGAGACGATCGGATCATACACGGACCGGATCGGGCTTTTCCGGATTGCCGGCAGGAGAGAACACAACCATTTTATGGAATCAATACTTGCCCGGGCCGCACTTTCCGAAGGCGAAGCAAAACGACTTGAAAAACTCTTCCACCGTATAGCATTCATTAAAAGTCGAGATGATCAGGATAAATAGTCCGGTCTGTTGATTCACTGGCAGCACGCTCAAGACAGTGGAACAGCTGACGCACATTGCCCGGCCAGTAGTAGCCACGAAGCCGGCTTGCTGCGGCAGGAGACAGCTCCTTTTTCTTCTTTTCAAGAACGGACCGGGCCAATACCGGAATATCTTCAAGACGATCCCGAAGTGGTGGAATTTCCAGGCGGAGTACATCAAGACGATAAAACAGATCGGCACGAAACAGTCTCTTGTTAATCATCTCGGAGAGATTCCGGTTTGTTGCACAGATTATTCTGACCGATACCGAGCGTGCTACTGACGATCCAAGCCGGGTAATCTGTCCATCTTCCAGAATGCGTAACAGTTTGGCCTGCAGTGTCCAATGCAATTCTGAAACTTCATCAAGAAAGAGCGTTCCTCCATGAGCATGTTCAAAAACACCGGCAGTGTTTTCTGCACCGGTAAACGCACCCTTTACCGTACCGAAGAACTGGCTATCCGCAAGCGAATCGCAAAAGCAACTCGCATTGACCGGAACAAACGGTCCGTCTTTTACGGGAGAGTTTTCATGAACCATGTGGGATACAAGTTCCTTGCCCGAACCACTCTCCCCATAAATCAATACCGGTTCCAATGAATTATAGTATTTGTGAACCGTTTGCCGAACACGCATGCTTGCGGCACTGATGCCCAAAAATGATACTGCGGCACTTCCCTGAAGGGATGAGGCAAACCCGCCCGGGATATCACCAACATAACCGGTGGAATGCTCGCAGTGCGCACCGGATGACCAGGATCCGTCCACCGCGGATACAAGACGGCTGATACCTCCCGGAAGCACATGATATCCGGCAACACCAAGACGGTACGCCCAGTCATGGAAAAGAACACATAATTGGCGTGTAGCAATGAAAACGGGAGGCCGAACCGAACGTCCAACAAGATGACTCAGCAGATGCTTGCCATTGCAGCAACGCAACACCGGGTCCACAAGAATTGCGTCGCATCTGCCGGATACCGTCATTTCAAGAGCATCTTTTTTGGTCCCTGCATGCAACAGTATCCACCGGTCGTTAACCGCACGCAACAGTTGGCGAAAAAGGGAAGAGTCGTTCGTAATGAAAACAACAGACCGCACCGGCGTTCCTTTCCGGTTACCGTCCGGGGTTGTGTTTCAATTACTCAGGCAGAAACCCGGAATAACCGGTAGTACAATAGTAAAATGTTATACCACATATATTGAAAAATTCTGAAAATCCGTAACGGATTTTTCATGACAAGCGGGAAATACTCCAGGCCACGTTCAAATGTTTTCTCCGATATTCGGCGTTTGCGCTCGGAAAAGATATCGATAACCTCTTCGTTCCAGATAAACAACCCTCCATGAAGACGGTTGCGGTTGCGATGAATCCATTTCTGTCCGCCGGGAATACCGTTTGCAAGCAATGTTACAGAAGGTTGAGCCTTGACTATGGCCGTGAGAATGTTCCGCTCCATGCTTTTATGATAATACCCGGCAAACCGGCCAACAATACTCAAACCGGGAAACGTGCTCCGAAGGTTTTTCTCGGCCTGGATCAGGCTGCGGGTATGTGCACCGAAAATATAGGCGGACTTGCAATACCGCTCGAGAATATCAAGTATTGTAATGATGAATGAAAAAGGGTACTGACGAACGGGCGGAGTTTTCTTGAGAAACCGGATGCCCCGGACGATGCTGCGTGATACGGGAAGAACCAACGCGGCATTTTGTACCATCGCACGGAATTCTCTCCGCCGCCGGGAGCGCAAAACATCCCAGAGAGAAACGAGCATGATGTGTTGAGGTGTATCCCGGGAGAGCAGATCAAGAATGACCGGCTCAAGTTCTTCTGCAGGAACAACATCAATTGGGACATTCAGGAAATTCAGTCTTTGAACCGCCACGTTTCCAACTCCGTTAGGGCATTCTGAACCGCGGCAATTCCATACAACGCGCAGGTTTCTGCCCTGAGTATATTTGTTTGAAAATGGATGGGGGAAAAACCTGCCTTGACCAGCAAGTCCGTTTCCCCGGCAGTAAGCCCGCCTTCGGGTCCATTTACCAGCGCCACGGCAGCAGCACCGTCTACAAGATACTGATGTAGTGATTTTAGCGCAAGAGGCGCTTCAGTACAAAGAAATGCAGAAAATTTTCTTTCTCCTGCCAGGGCAACCATTGTGCCGGGAACCTTTTCCGGTACAATAACCGGATGAACCGTTGTTGGAACCGGAGAACCGCTTTGCTGCCGGGCTTCCCGTATTATGCGGTTCCAGCGTTCCTCCCTGTGGCCGTCGTTCCTTCCGGTGATGACCGAACGGGCTCCTGCAACCGGAACAATGACGGCAACACCGGTCTCGGTACACTGCCGGATCACCGTATCCATTTTCTGCCCCTTCAATAACCACTGGAATAAAATGATGGGAGGAAACGTGTCCGGAAGCTGTGGAGGCGGCATGTTTGCACCGGGAAGCGGCTGATCCCCGACGGAGGCGTCCCCAACCGCGAGAAGCACTGTTTTCTTCTTGCTGTCAATGGTCCTCACATCCAGGGAACACAGCGTGCCATCCGGAAGACGCCCGTCAAAACGGTCGCCGCTTTTCAGCCGCAAGACCTGAACAAGATACCGGTAATCCCGGCCGCTAACTGACACCAGTCCGTCCTGCGGAGATGCGGGAATCAGGAATTGTCTCATGTGTCCGAATCAGCGGCTGCTACAGTGTTCTCTGCTTCATCCTGTACTTCCCGAACCGTTTTCGTTTTCTTCATGAGCTCCTGAACGTTCTCCTTGAGCAGTATATCCACTGCGGCCTTGAGCTGAATGTCATATTCAAGATCGTACATCGGGCTGACACGGGTCCGGTAATATTCCTGCATCACCAACCGTTTCAGAATCCGCTGCTCAACCGGAAATTCTTTGGCAAGCGTACGGGTAAAACTGTCAAGATCTGCAGCAGAAATGGTTTCGCGATCGGCAACAAATTCTGCAATGCGGGTTGTATTCAACAATTCGGACAGGGCTTTCTCGGCTTCTTCCCCCAGCTCGGGAATGAGTACTTCGCGGTCCGGAAAGATTCCTTGCTTGTCGATATTGGCACCGCTTGGCGTATAATAACGTGCCATGGTCAGCTTCATGGCGTCACTGTTCAAAAGATCGATAACCTGTTGCACCGATCCCTTGCCGTAGGTTTTCTCACCAACGAGGTATCCCCGGTGATAATCCTTGAGGGCGCCCGCCAGAATTTCCGAAGCACTTGCAGATCCGCGGTTGATAAGCACTACAACGGGAAAATCCTGCGGAATCATTGCGGTGCCGCTCCGTGCGTTGAACTCCTTGTTCTCATAGCTGATACGGGAACGCGTTGAAACGATTACACCCGAATCGATAAACATATCTGCCACATCAACAACGCTGGTGATAAGTCCCCCCGGATTGTTCCGGAGATCAATGAGCAACGAGGTAAAGCCGTCTTTACGGAACGATTGAAGCGCATCCTTTACCCGATCCGGAGTGAGCGGGGTGAATTCAATAATGCGAAGATACCCGACTCCATTGTCCATCATGCTGTACTTGACGGTGGGAACCTCGATACGTGCCCGGGTGAGGGTAACAGGAAACTCGAGTGTTTTCCCGCGGCGGATGAGTACCGTAACCTCGGTATCTACCGGCCCGCGAAGCAGATCCAGAACCTCTTCCATGGAAATTTCAGGGGTGGAATTTCCATCAATCTCGATAATGAGATCTCCCGGTTGTATGCCAGATTTCCACCCCGGGGTATCTTCTATTGGAGACGTAACTTCAACATATGCCGGTTTTTCGGGTGTTGAAACAAAAGGTTTGGTAATGTACAGACCCACACCTCCAAAGGCTCCGAGGGTCGTATCCTGCAGGTTCCTGCCGAGAATGCTCTCGTTGTCCATGTATGACGAGTAGGGATCTTCAAGTGCTTCGAGCATCCCCTTCATTGCACCTTTGTAGAGTACCGACGGGTCAACTTCATCAACATAGTTGTCACGGACAAATCCGAAAACATATTGAAAAAGCTGGAGATATTGTTCTGTTGCTTCACGATCTTCGTTTCGGTCCCGCGCAAACAAAACCGGTGACACGAGTGTAAAAGCGACCAATGCGGCAGTGAAAACAACCGCACCTAGCCAGGTTTTCTTGGAATTCATGATTTTATTGTCAGATGAACCACTGTCCTTTGTCAAGCGCAATAATGCCACTTGACCGCCGGCGGGTTGTTGCGTAGACTTTGTGTAATGCGTTTTCGACCTGTTCCATACCTTTTTTTTATATGCTATGAACTCTTCAGACTGTACCTGCTCATGAAGACCGGGGTTGATGCGTTCGCCATACCGTTGAGCTGGTATGCAGCGGTTCCATTATTGGCGGTGATACCTGTCTTGCTCCTGATGATTTCACTGGACGAACAGGCGTATCGCTCCTGGCTGCCGCTGGCCGCCCTTATCAAAGCTGCCGGCATTCCGGCTCTTGCCGTTTTTATTGCCCGCACCGTTCCTGCAGCACTGCGTTTCGGACTCAGCGACGATGCGGCCCTGGTCAAGAGCATCCTGACCGCATTCGTATTTATTCTCGGTGACACCCTGGTCGGTGTATACTGCTTCGGGAGAAACCGGATACTATGCAAATAATACCTGTTGCAAGCGGAAAAGGCGGAGTCGGGAAGAGTCTTCTTTCGGCCAATCTTGCCATTGCCCTTGGGCAGGCCGGAAAAAACGTTGTGCTTGCCGATCTTGACCTCGGCGCATCCAATTTACACCTCGTTCTCGGAGTTTCTTCTCCCGGTGCGGGAGTTGGCACGTTTCTCACCGGAAACACCGATTTTTCCTCCGTACTTCTTCCAACCTCATACGACAATGTCCGTTTTGTCCCCGGAGATTCAGAGATTCCCGGACTCACGGCACTGAGCGCTCCGCAAAAATCATCGCTTACCAAAAATTTGCTGTCAACCGACGCAGACTATCTCATTCTTGACCTGGGAGCAGGAACCCATACCGGGATTCTTGACTTCTTTCTCCTGTCACATTCCGGGATAGTAGTAACGGCTCCCACCGTCACGGCAACGCTGAACGCGTATCTCTTTTTAAAGAACACCGTATTCCGCATGATGTTCACCACCTTTAAAAAAGGAAGCGCGGCTCGAAACTGGCTCAATGATATCAAAAACGACAGCAGCTCCCTGCAACGGATGTATATACCAAAAATTCTGGAAGAAATTACCCGGGTAGACCCGGAGAACGCACAAAAATTTGCAGACCGCATGGCTTCCTTTCGGCCACGTCTTGTCATGAACATGATAGACGATCCCAAGGATGCGGACAAAGCATTGAAAATACGCAGATCCTGCAAAGAATATCTCACCATCGAGCTTGAACACCTGGGTGTCATTTACCGCGATGTTGTACAGGATACCGCCCTTGCCTCGCGGCTGCCGGTCATTGTGTACAAACCCCAGGCCATGCTGTCCCAGGCGGTTTACCGGATTGCAGACAAAATTCTGCAATCCGAAACAGAAGAAATCACGGATTTTTCCACGTTCACCGATGAGACATTCCAGTCAGCCGAAATGGAAGCATCCATTGATTTTGATGCACGAATGAATTATGTTGAAGACCTCGTGGGAAGCGGCGCCCTTTCAATGGGAGATCTGGCGGAAACCATAAAAAACCAACAGTACGAACTGTCTGTCCTGCGCCGGGAAAATACCTTGCTCAAACACAAAATTTCCCAGGCAATACAGCAGGGATACCGACTCTGATATCCGGGATACTACATGACAGAACAAACATGGGGCATTGAAAAAAACAGCAAAAACAACCGCTGGTACCTTGAAATCGGTGCGAATTTGCCCCGGGAAAACTATCCTTCCCTTGATGCAGTAAAGGAAAGAGCGTCAAAAATCGGAATAGAATCCCGCTTGCTCATTTCTGATGAACGCCTCGAAAAAAATCTTGAAAAATCAGTTGCCATAGCCGGCGAGGAGTTTTCGTTTCCGCTGGTAATAGAACCAACGTTTGATGTCCGGATCAATATCAATGCCGACAAAACCCGTGCGACATTGTATATACGAAAAGCCTCGGACAAGGATACCCAGCTTGATCTGAAACTGATATCTGCAGTAATCAACAATAGCCGTCTCAAGGGGATGGACACCGAGCAGATAAAAGCTGCAATCATGCAGTTCAAGAAATCTCCGGATATGGAACTTCCGGAACTGCCGCTTGCGGAAGGAACGCCCCCGGGGCGGGGAAAAGACCGCCAACTGGTACCATCCGTTCAATGGCTTGAAGATCCCGAGGCAAAGAAAATCTGCGCACGGGTGCTTCCGGCCATGGCAAAAGAGCGAAGCGGAAAGGCAGGGCTCTCTCCACATCAGGCAGCACGCTTTGCCCTCGTTGCACAGGGGCAAATACTGTACGAGTTCACACCCGCGGAGCCGGGGAATTCCGGAACCGATGTGTTTGGCAAGGATATCCCGGGGCTGCCGGGAAATGATCCCACCATTGAACTCAGCGACAATGTAACCCTTTGTCCCGAAGGCCTCCGGGCAGACTGCAGCGGATTGCTGTACGCAGGAAACGACGATTCACGCATCTCGGCCGGAATTGTTCCGTTCCGGGACGCCTCGGCAACGGTTGTTATCACGTCGGACAACATGACTGTTTCCATTATTCTTGAGCGGGAAGAAGGCCCGGGAACACCACTGTCCCTCGAGCTTGCAACACAGGCACTCAAGGAAAAAGAAGTAAAGGGTGCAATAAATACAAATCTTATCAAGCAGGCAATTGAGCGAATACGCGAAACCGGGGAAAACACGGAAGTGGTTGTCCTTCGCGGAGAAAAACCCGTTCTTCCCGGAAGCATTAAAATTACCCCGCTGGTATACCCGGAAACCGAAGACAAACCGCCGATTGTTTACGCAGGCGACCGAATTCTGTCCCTGAAAAGGGTTCAGGACGGTCATGACGGGCATGATGTATTTGGAAACATTCTGGTCTCTTCCTCGGCCCAAAGCATCGAAGAACCAGATCATGATGAAACCATTGCCCGTGAAACCATGGGCGGCGAGACATTCTTTACCGCACGGGTTTCCGGTGAAATTGTCGTTACCGGAAACCGGTATTCTGTATCACATACCAAGAGTATAACCGGAAACATTGACGATAAAACCGGAGACATTGTCTTTCCGGGCAGTCTTGAACTGGTAGGCAATATTGCATCCGGACGATCAGTGAAGGCAGGGGAAAAACTGACCGTGACCGGCTCGGCCGCCGCATCTCTGGCCTATGCAGAAGATTCTGTACGAATGAATGGCGGAATAAAAGGTGCCGGAAGGGGTACGGTCTGGGCAAAACGGGAGATACAC
Source organism: uncultured Treponema sp. (assembly GCA_964527175.1). GTDB lineage: Bacteria > Spirochaetota > Spirochaetia > Treponematales > Treponemataceae > Teretinema. Next base: position 1,410 of record CAZGQQ010000013.1, on the reverse strand, counting down.
ATAACCTGGGCAGAAAATGCCCGTATTCTGGCAGGACAGACAATACGTGTAGACAAATTCTGCTTTCAGTGCACCGTAAAAACCAATGAACAACTGCTCATGAAGGGTTCTCCCGGGGTTTTGCTCGGAGGAAATATACGGGCCACCAAAGGTATTGAGGTAATGGAACTGGGGTCCGCAAAAACAATACGAACCAGCATCTCGTTCGGACAGAATTATCTGGTAAGCGATAAGATAGAAGTCAGTGAACGTGAACTTGAGCAAATACGGGTTACTGTCGAAAAAATTGATACCGAGATGGAACAGACAACCAGCACCAACCCCCGAATTCATGAACTGCGCAGAAAAAAGCTGGAACTTCTCAAACGGAAAGAAAAACTTACCGTACGCATCTTTACCCTCAAAGAACAATTTGAAACTCATTACATTTCCCATATCAGGGTAGAAAATACTGTATATCCCGGCGTAATTCTCGAGAGTCACGGACGGTATTTCGAGGTTCGGGAACCAAAACACCATGTTGTTTTTATTTTTGATCAAACAACCGGTCAGATTGTGTGTTCACCAATACAGGACACGACGCCGACTCAGGAGTAACCATGTTCTTAAGCATCCCGTATCCATCCTGGATTCACCCCGAAATTTTCCCCGGTTTTCCCTTGTTGCGCTGGTACGGACTCATGTACGTATTCGCGTTTGCAACCGCATATATTCTGTTCCGGCAACAGGTTCGCCTTGGAGAACTTGGAACCATACAGGGCGAGAGCGTCAGTGAAGATGATGTAGCCAGTTTCTTTACCTGGGGAATCTTCGGGCTTCTCATCGGAGCCAGAGTATTCGCGGCGCTTGTCTATGACACGTCCGGGAACTATCTCGCCCGGCCCTGGCTCATTTTCTGGCCTTTTGACGAAGCGGGCCACTGGTCCGGACTGCAGGGAATGTCCTACCACGGCGGTTTTATCGGGGGAATTGTCGGCATGGTATTGTGGACCATTCGCTATAAAAAGCCCTTCCTGGCCTGGTGCGACACCATGGCTGCTTCCGTCCCGCTCGGCTACACCTTCGGCCGCCTCGGAAATTTTCTGAACGGTGAACTCTACGGCAGGGTTACCACAAGTCCGCTCGGCATGGTATTTCCCTCGGCACGGCGGTTCCCGCTTTCAGAATCCTGGGTGCGTGAAACTGCCGATTATCTCGGACTTTCTGTTCCCGCAGGAGCTGCGACAATTAATCTGCCCCGGCATCCGAGCCAGCTGTATGAAGCGTTGTTTGAGGGAATAATTCTCTGGGCCATTATCTGGTTCATTTTTCGCAAGAAACGCCCGTTTAACGGCATCATTACCGCAGTATATACGATCGGCTACGGCGTATTCCGCTTCTTTATCGAGTATCTCCGGGAACCGGACAGCG
>CAZGQQ010000012.1:0-31037 GCA_964527175.1 uncultured Treponema sp. | reverse complement strand
GACCGAAAAAAATGAATCCCCGATAGTCGAATTGTTCACTGATGAGGCCCTGCAATGTCGGTTCGAGTATGTCACTCCTGAATTGTTCGAGCACCCGATCGTCCAGCTCCGGCACGGGGGCTATGGCGCCCATACCGCCAGTATTCGGGCCCTTGGCGCCGTCACGGAGGCGTTTGTGATCGCGGGAGGTAACAAAGGGGCGGATAACCGCTCTTCCGGCGGAGGCTGTTTCGGGGGTTACGCTGACAGCGGCAAGAATCGAGATTTCGTCTCCCTGGAGATATTCTTCGACAAGAACCTTTCGACCGGCGCTGCCGAGAGAACCTTCTTCCATGAAGCTTTTAAGCGCTCGAACTGCTTCCCCGCTTCCCGGGGCAACAACCACACCCTTTCCTGCGGCGAGTCCGTCGGCCTTGATAACAACCGGCCCATTGATGCGGTTAACCGCGGCAATAGCGCTGGTCAGATCGGTATGGGTTTCGCTTTCCGCGCAGGCCACTCCGTATTTTTTCATGAACGCTTTGGCAATATCCTTGCTCGCTTCGAGCATGGCGGGCTTGTGAGAGGCTCCAACCACTCGGATACCGGCCTCGTCCAGGCGTGTAGCAAGACCGGCGGCAAGCGGATCTTCAGGTCCCACAACCACAAAGGATCCTTCTTTTTCTCCCGAGAGTTCACGGACACAGGCTTCTACAATAGAACCGATATCATGAATATTGGCTGATACATTTAAACACTTGTCTTCAACGGCAGTACCGCCGTTTCCCGGAATACAGACTACTTCTTTAATGTCCGGTGAGCGGGCAAGCGCCCAGGCGATTGCATGTTCACGCCCGCCGGAACCGATTACTATTGTTTTCATCGCCGCTATAATACGACGAAGAAGCACTTACTGCAAGGTAGGCACAGCCGATTTCACCCGTTGTTGCAACCGTGAAACAGCATCTTCATCTTCTACGGCGAATATTTTCTCTGATCCATCAAATAAAACAAAAGACAGGGTAAACGGATCAAGCTGTACAAGGGAATCAAGCTTGTCAAAACAGACCGCAGCATTGCTCCAGAGTACACCCCGTTCATATACACCGGTCAGACGGGAAATATACAAATCCCTCACCGCAATATAGAATCCGATTACACCAACGGCACACAGGGCAAACAGGGGAAGCGAGGTAAAATCCCGATACCAGGCAAGAATAATGAGCGCCGGTGAAAAAATGAGTACCCCGAGAAACTGAACATGAAACCGCGGGCGAAACGATTCAAGCAACATTCCCATCCTGCGGCGTATCAACAAGGTATGCAGTACAACATACACGGTTATGAGCGGTAAAAGTACCAGAGAGACCATGGGGACAATGCTTGCGTAATCGATCATGCTACAATAGTATGCGAAGTACCATAAAAAAAACAAGGAGAAGAGACAATGAAAAAGATAGATTCGGTACTGATCGCCGGTGCAGGAGCGATCGGAGCGGCAATCGGCTGGAAAATTCAGCAGATAGAACCGGAGGCTGTGTCACTCCTTGCCAGCGGAGAACGTCTGGAACGGTATCGAAAAAACGCTTTCATCATTAACGGCAAACCGTGTACCTTTCCATTGACCGACAGCACCTCCAACAGTTCGCCCGATCTCATCATAGTCGCGTGTAAAAACCATCACTTACCAGAAGTCATCGCCGAACTCCGGAACCATATCGGTCCACAAACCCTCATTCTCTCACTTCTTAATGGAATTTCAAGCGAGCAGGAGCTCGGTGAAGCATTTGGATCACACCGCATACCCTATGCCATGATTCTGGGTATCGATGCAGTCCGTGAAGGCAACCAGATCAGTTTTTCCAAAACAGGCAAGATTTTTTTTGGTGACGCAGAAAATCCGAAGCCTTGGTCAGACAGGGTCAATGCCATTGCGGAGTTCTTCTCCCGAACATGCGTTGGTTTTTCGGTGCCGGAAAACATGCTCAACCGCCTGTGGTACAAATTCATGATGAATGTAGGGCTTAACCAGCTCACTGCGATAATCCGCCGGCCGTACCGCATATTCAAGTCAGCCTCGCGGGAACCTGTTGCAGCAGAGCTCTTTGCAGATGCCATGCGTGAAGTCATTGCTGTGGCAGCACATGAAGGCGTCATCCTCACGGAACAGGACATTGAAGATTCCTTTCTCGTTCTGGACGGACTCGCCGACGAAGGGAAAACATCAATGTTTCAGGATGTGGAAGCGGGTCGTAAAACTGAAGTGGAACTTTTTTCGCAGACGGTCATGAAGCTCGGTGAAAAGCACGGAGTGAGTGTACCAATCAACACCCTCATGAACCGTCTTATCCGCTCAATCGAAAACTCGTACTGACAGCAACGCTACAGCGTTTTAAGTTCAAGCGAACTGATCGAAAACGGAGCTTTGCTCCCTCCGGTAATTTCTGCGATTGCATATTTGCCTTCGGCAAGGCTTCCCGGATTCACCAGGTGAGTTGGCCCAATGGAATCAACTGCTGCAGATTCATGGATATGACCCGAAACCACCAGAAGAGGTTTCCACGTTTCAATGAACGCCCGTAATAGTGGAGAGCCGACGTGAGCACCGCTTGTTACCGTATCCAGCAAGGTGTCTTTCGGAGGATGATGCGCAATGATAACCAGATTATTCCATGATTCATCAGAACCGGAAAAGCCGTCCGGAACACTTTCGGTTACCAGATGCAAATCGGAAGCAATCTCTTCATCACTGCGTTCGTTGGGTGTATCACCTGTAAACGGCAGAGCCCCTCCCGATCCGGAAAACATGAGACCGTTGAAATAGGAAAGGGAGCCTTCAATACTGACATCAAATTCTTCGAGTGTTTCACGGAAGGCCGCCTCGTCGCAATTCCCGCTTACGGCGAACACGCGGTCGTGCAGATGAGCAAGCCGTTCCAGATAGGGTTTCCCGGTATCAGGATTGCCAAGTGCGGCAAAATCACCACCAAACAGCACCAGATCCGCTGTTGCGGCAATCGGTTCAATCTGTTCAAGCCGCGCGAGATCTCCATGTCCGTCTGAAATGATCAATATCTTCATGGCTGTGTTATACCCTCCATAACCTTGAGCAATGTTTGCATTTGTTCCGGAGTCCCAACACTGATCCGGACAAACTCTTCAATTCCCGGATGATTAAAATACCGTACCAGAATACCTCCACTCCTTACCGCCCGGTAGACCTGATCACCGGTAAAACCCGCCTTGCGTACAAAGACAAAGTTTGCGCATGAAGGAACAACATCCCAGCCGAGTTTGCTCAGTTCCCCGGAAAACCAGTCGCGGGTTTTTGCAATCTCGCTGTTTATAGACGTATAATACGGCAAGTTTTCACAGGCGGCAATACCGATTTTCTGTGTAAGTGCATCAACCGGAAAATGATTGAACGAATTCTTGGTGGTAAAGAGCGCCTGCACAAGAGACGGATCCGCAACAGCAAATCCGAGACGGGCCCCTGCAAAACAAAAGGACTTTGAGAAGGTGCGTATAACTACCAGATTCGGGAAATCCCTGATCAGGGGAATCACCGACTCTCCGCCAAAATCGATATAGGCTTCGTCAACAACGACAACACGGTCCGGGGAATACTGCTCAAGAAAACGGTGTATTTCGGAGGGTGGAAGATACCGACCGGTAGGCGCGTTGGGGTTAGCGATAATTACTCCGGACGACGGCCGTGCAAGATACCGGTCAAGCCGTATGGAATAATCCTCTTCAAGAGGAATCCGCTCGAAGGGGATGGCGTAATACCCGGCATATACCGGATAAAAGCTGTAGGTATGTTCGGGAAACAGCAACGGGGCATCAGAATCAAAGAATGCGTAAAAAACAAATGACAGAATTTCATCTGACCCGTTCCCCGCGATAATCATGTCTTCGGTAACACCGTTTCCCAGCATCGCAGCTATTGCCTTGCGCAGGGCTCTTGCGTCAGGATCGGGATACCGGCGAAACAGGGCGATATCAAACGAATCAAGCGCTGAACGAACAGCCGGAGCCGGTGGATACGGATTTTCATTTGCATTGAGCTTGATATATTCCCGGTCTGTCGGCTGTTCACCGGGAACGTATGGGCGCAAATCACGAAATCGTGTGGCGAGCATGGTCTTTCCCCTCTCAGTAGCAAGAACGTATTGACTAAACACTACCGTTTTTACGGTTCAATGAAAAGACTGGCCTGGCGCTGCCGGAATTGTCATGCGACACCGCCGGTGAAAATTGTTCATTGAGAAAAGACAAGTTTTATAGTAGAATACTTCCCATGGTCGCACCTGTTGAACTGTCAGTCCTCTTGAGACTGTATACCGGAAAGCAGAAATCTCCATCAGTGATCGTTCAGGACTTTTGTGACTATCTGCAAAAGTACTCCCGTCACTACCTCCAGGAGTCACCCGATCTGGTGATGTATCTTGATGACACCGTTAATACCGTTCTTAAAATGCTCGAAGATCTTGAGCACGACGGCAAGGTTATGCTTTCTTCAGATTCAAAAGGCCGGAAGCTGGCGTATGTGCCCCAGTACTTCATTGACCATATTGTTCAGCGATATCGCGATATCGATGCCAAGATAGACCGTCCATTCCCGATCGGTACAGAACTGCCCGTAAACTTCCCCCAGGCATATCTCAAGCCGGTGTATATTACCACCGATTTTGCCGAGATGCTGGAACGTGGCGAACGCACCAACGCGTATCTGTGCCAACTCATGTTCCCGGATGAGACTCCTCCAATACTGTATCCCGGTTCCATTTCACCCGAGAAGTTGCTGGAACTTGCCCTTTCCAAAATCCGCCTGTTTTTATCGAAGGATGAATCGCGGGATTATATTCAAAAAAGAATGATGGTTGCGAATCCGGGCAAGGAATTGTCCATAAAGAACGCACTTGAGCAGTTTCAAACCCGGCCGTCGGAATCATTAAGCGCCCTGAAACACTCGGGAGACATCTATCTCTTCTGGAATTCGCTCTGTTCCTTTATCCGGCAGGATTTTGCCAAAAAAACAGAAAAAACGGTCGAAGAAGTTGCCCTCATTCAATCGGTATATATAACAGAATACCTCAACAATCACTATAAAAGCAGGGCACAACAGAATCTTCAGAGACAGACAGCACTGAAAAATCTTGAATTATGTTTCCACAAACCACCCTATTACTTCGATCGCGATACCATTGCCCGATTTACCGACTCGCGCGGAGTACCGTTGCTCGGTCAGTATAAAAGCACCGACCTTGACGAATTTATCAAAGAAAAGTCAGGGGAAGCAATGTCTGACCGTTTGCCGGATTTGCTGGTATTCCGGACCGAGGAAGGTAGACGATATTTCGTCATGAAAGAAAAAGTACTTCCTCTGGTCATTCGCCTCTGCAATGACAGCAGGAAAGTACTCAAGGACATCATAACCCGGGAATGGTATCAGCAGCTGACTGCATACCAGCAGGAACCGGCCATGAAGAACTCACATGACTTTGAAAAGAAGGTGGTCTTTCATTGCAAAAAATCAGCGCCCTTGCTGCACGGGCTGCTCAACGCACCATTTATTCCCCTGCTGGCCATGGATCCCACCTTCTCCGGAAAGGACAGTAATGCCGGATTCAAACTCTTTGATCATGGCAGGCTCCTCCCCCTGAGCACCCTGCTCATGCTCAATCGCCAGGAATTGCTCACCGACGCACGAATCCTCCTGCCCTTCTGGTATACCATACCGGTTATTTCCTCAATACTCGCTTTTTTCTTCCGTCCCCGCGTACCCAAAAAACCGCGTGCCGATGTGTCCAAGGTTCGTGAAGAAACCAAAGAAGAATCAGAGTCTCCCCGGGAACTGAAAGATCGCCGGAAACGCGAACTGAAACAGGCAGCTGCACAAATAGAGAAAAAGCTGGTTCCGGAGGGGAGCACCCTGGAAGCGGAAATGTCCGCACAGCTTGAAGAATGGAACCGGACGCTCAACAAGGAAGTAAAAGAAAACCTTACCGAGGATGTCAATTCGCTTATCCGGGATTATGTGCGAAAGATTATCAGAACGCTCAAGGCCTCATCATTTGATCTTGACCGGGTAGAAAATCTGGCGGAAGCACTCGTAAATACCCCCTCGCTGACCAAAATAAAGAAACACGAGGCATTACTGGCCTATGTGAAACTCTACATTGTTCAGCTTGTCAGCAATGTTTCCTGATACTCTCACCGCTTTGATTTTTTCCCTTTCTTTCGATCCGAATCTCCTGCGGAACGCAGGCGCATTTGCCGCCGCTCTTCTACACGATCCGGATCAAAAAATCCATCTTTCCAGTTAAACCGTGTTGCCTCGGGCAGGGTGTTTCCCTTTCGGTACGCCTCCAGTATTGCGCGAAATTCCTTTTTCTGCAGACGGGCGCGCGAAATATCAATGATATGCCGCGTAAAACCGGCATGGGCAAGAGAAGCAGCACGATCGACAAGCGAAAATGGTACAGCAGGCAAAACAAAGGATCCGTCCGGGCCGGATACCGAGAAAAACTGGCCGCTCTGCCGATCCGAGAACACCGAAGAACCATAGGATGCCGGTAACTCGAATCTCATGCGAAACAGTGGTGGATAAGAAAAAACGGTAGTAAAAACCAACTGCCGGTAGGCAGGATCAATAGTTGCGAACAGATTGTCTTTTGAATTCTCGTACGGTGTAACAATCGCGAAAATATTCTGATCGTTCAGCCAATCCAGTGCCCACCGGTTGAATGTATAGAGATAGGGACCGGCGACAAGCCGGAGAGAGCGGTTTCTGAGCATACCGATGTGCGCCGGATTATTCACGATAAACTGGCTGTAACCGTTTTCAACCAGCGCATCAAGGGTGGTTGCCAGACCATCTTCCATTTCCTGGGGCATATACGGATCAAGGAAAATAATCGTTTCCTTTCGTGAAAAAGGCGACTTTTCGGAACCCGGAGTATCGTCTGCTACACCGAGAAGAAACGGAGCAGTATCGCGGTTAAGTTCGGCAATAACCCGAATGGGACGGTGCATGAGAATCAGGAAGAAATCTTCCCGTGACGCAACCTGAATATAGAGCCCTTCGGGAAAACCGGCATCCAGTTTTTTTCGGTCACGATTTCCGCTGCCCTTCCCCTGCCGGGGCATTTCACTTTCAGGAAGCCGCAGTGGCAGATGGGGAAGTTTTTCGTCGGCCGGTTGTGACCGATACGGTGAAAGATCACGGGGAAGCACATGGGCGTAGTGCTTGCTCATGGACTTTGTCTGCATCAGGTAAACGGAATCTCCGGTACCAAACCCCTCAGGAACGTCAATCCAGCATTCCTTGCCGGATGCGGTTACCGTGTGTATCTTCCAGCTTTCCCGTGCAGAATCATCCTGTTTGTGCAAACGGATGGAGTCTCCTGCATCGGGAACATATCCGCCCCCACCACCGATGAGAGCCTGTGTGGCGTCATCCGTTTTGCGGACCCGCGCTATGTTTCCAAGGAAGATGCCGGTACCGCCGGCCTGATCGGGATTCAGGATATTCTCGGCACGGGAGGAGTCATACCAATACCGGGTCTTTGGCCGGGCAAAATCATTGGCCAGCATCCGTTTTGCCGTTTCAACGGAGCCCTTGCGGTCCCGTTCCCAGTTATCAAGCACATACCGGTATGCCGCCACGACAGTACCAACATACTCGGCGCTTTTCATGCGCCCTTCAATCTTGAATGAATTGACTCCAGCTTCAGCCAGATCGGGGATCCGGTCTATGAGCTGAAGATCATGCGGAGAAAAGAAGTATCCCTTCTTTTCTCCGGATGGCGTTTGTGCGGAATACAGTCTCCGGCACGCCTGTGCACACATCCCCCGGTTTGCGGACTTTCCGCCAAGATAACTGGAAAAAAGACAGAGCCCTGACTCGCTGACACAAAGGGCCCCGTGGACAAACACTTCCAGTTCACATGACGTTCTCGTTTTTATCTCACGAACCTCTTCAAGCCCCAATTCCCTCGCGAGAACAACACGGGATACTCCAGAGCGGCTTAGCGCATTCGCTCCCCGCGCGCTGGCAATATTGAGCTGCGTTGACGCATGAAGACGGAGCGAGGGGAAATGGGTGTGCGCCATATGTAATACGCCCAGATCCTGGACGATGAGGCCGTCAGGACCAATACGGTCAAGATAAGACAGGAAGCGGTACATGCGTTCTGTTTCCGACTCCTGTATGACGGTATTGACCGTTACAAATATCTTTTTATTCCTTCGGTGAAGCGCTTCCACAGCCGCTTCAAACTGCGACCAGGCGAAGTTGGTTGACCGGATGCGTGCATTGAAACTTTTCAGTCCCAGGTACACCGCGTCTGCCCCTTCGCGGATTGCCGCATCAAGTGCCTCGGGGTTTCCCGCCGGTGCAAGTAACTCTGCCATGAATGCCTCCCGTCTCTAGATGGTATAGTATCCTGAATCGGCGGGGTTTGCAAACACCGGGGGAATCCATTTGTCTATTCTCCGTATGGAACTGACGAATTTTCCCCACCCGGAGAAGAACCGGATGTCGCGCACACCATCCAGTCGGCGGCGGTATCCGTATCAGGCACGCCCGGACGCCTTCCCAATGTCCGCGTTGCTGTCATGCCGTCGGAACAGGCAGAGTCCGTAATGAATGCTGAAGTCCCCCATGCCCCCGACAGAACCGTCTCTTCTGCCGCAAGACGGAGTGCATCGGTAGGCCAGGTACCATATTGGGTGTCCGCACACACCAGTGCATCAAGGATTATTCCGCCATGACGTTCGCGCAAGAGCAACACGTTGGTACTTTTCAACGGGGCACGTTCCTGATCGTCCCAAAAATCCCAGGCAAACGGTGAGGAATCGCGACCGCCGGATGCATCAATGCGGTCTGTTTCATTTACAAGGCCTTCCTCCACTGCACGAAGATGCCATAATACATATTCTCCAGCCTGAACTTCGCATGAAGGAAACTCATACAACGGTTGCGTACTGTTCATGGTATTCTGAATTTCAACACCGGCAAGATTCCCGTCAGACAATACGACGAGCTCAACATATTCCACACGCGGCTTGCTGTATACCGTTCGAATTTCGTTGATCAGCAGAAGAGGAACACGGTCGTTGTAACCGGTAAACGGTACGGAAAAAGTATACGTATTATGCTTTGCATCCCGTACCGATGCATTGAGTATGGCAACGACACCAATGCCGGGAGTCCTTTCAAGATCAAACACGATACTCGTACCTTCCTGCCTCCAGGACGTAGCAATTGTCTGTTCGGGCGAGTCCCGGCAATGGACACCGGCGGAGCTCACGGTCACCGCATCCGAAAACTCCGCACGCACCGCGCACGGAGCAATCGTATGTACGTCAAGCAATTCCGGAGAGCGGACATCTCCTCCCAACAACGAGATGGTTTCCGGGTCTATTGCGCAGGAACCGCAGAAAAAACACACACCGATCAAGAAAAACAAAGAGCATATTCGTTGCATGGGCATTCCCTCCGCATATTCATATCTGCGGTATATCGATTCTTGCCCGTAAATCTGCTATATTTTTAGTATGAATTTTACTGTTCACACTCTTGAACTTCACCGTCCCATAACTGGTCCGGAAGCAGACAGTGCGTCCGATGGAACAGAAGAATTGCGCATGTATCATTCCGGAGTGCACAAGAATGATCTTGAACCCGCTCTGGATGCACATCTTCGGGAAGGATGCGCAGCGTCTGTCATTGAACCGGGATTGTATCTCTTTGTGCAGGGGAGAATGCCTTGCAATTCCGGGGAAGCGGTGGTGGAGTGGCAAAAAGCCGCAGAAGCACTATGGCTGGAATCCCTGTGGCGAGAGATTGATTTTAAAGACGACAGAATCCTTGTACGGATTCTGTCGGAAGACGGGAAACGGGTCTATCAGCTTTTTCGGAGAATCAACTAGTTCGTCTCTTACAGTTTTAAAGTCTCAACCATATACCTGATTGAATCGCCAGTACGGCTGTACGTAATTTTTTCAATTACAAAGACGACTGCATTCCCGCCGGGATCTGATACAACACGGCGAATCCGGTAGTCGCGGACACCGGTACGTCGATATCCGGGAAGACCGACCGTATGGTGATTGGTTGTACCATCGGGATTAACTATCTTTACTACCAGATAAAACGAAGACTGAACGCGGGAACCGGCACCCTCGGAGCGGCTGTGCATTGAGACGGTATAGAGCCGCCCGGTTTCAAAATCCCGGAACTCGAGCACCTCAGGACGCGGTTCGTCCCGGGCCTGCACATACAGCGGACGACCAGGGATAGTTCCATCTACTGACAGTTTTTTCAGGTATTCTGCAATGCTCTCACGGAGTGCAGAAAAAACCACAGAACCGTCTTTCCCTGCAGTCGCAGCAGACGGATCCCGGGAAAAAACACCACCCGGAATATACCGGTTTGTAGGAACATCGATACAATAAATGTCCGCATATGCCCGGAACTCACCATCGGTTATACCGTGCTGTCCGAAGACAAATTTCGTTCCATCGGGAGAAAACCCGACACTCACAAAGTTAGCGACATCACCGGCATACAAACAAACCGCTGCAATGAGGCATACTGTGATAAAACCTGCTTTTCGCATTCCAATCCCCCTGTCGTTCTTTGCTTTACTATCGACAAAAAGTGACAACGACTTGAGATTCCCTTATTCTCTTTTTAATGGTATTCTTGAACCATGACACTGGCTTCAAGAAACAACGTTATCAGAATTGCCACGTTCATGGTGCTGGCGTTGACCCTTCTTTCCCTGATCGTGATGGTGTTACTGCACCTTCGCGGACTCGAAAACCTGCACGTCATGAAGAACAGACCTCCCGGTCCGCATTTTTCCCTGACCCCGTATGCACCGGCTGCGGTTCTTGCCGGTATTGCTGTTTTCCCGCTGGTCTCTCTGGTGACCCTTGGATACATTCTCTTTGCATTCGAAAAAACACAAACAACGGAAATAACCTTTTTCGCTGCGGGATTTTTCGCGATTGCGCTTGAATCATTCCGCATTATCATTCCGCTCAATGAAGTATGGGCGAATACAACACTCATTGTAACCGCGATTTCCCGCATTGCCCTGTTCTGCCGGCTGTTCACCGTACTCTGCCTGCTTTCCAGCATCATATTCACAACCGGACAAACATCCCAGCAAATTGGAGCAGCAATTTTTCTCACTGCGTTCTTCTCTCTCAGCCTGGTCAATGCAGTGCCATTCAATGCAATAAACAGTGACACAACCTATTACATCATGCCCGGATATTCGCGCATGATACATCTCGTTTTGGCATTGCTTGGAGTTCTTGCCGCAAGTTCATATCGCATTCAGGGAAGTTTGCGGGGTATACCGGAATATTCACGGGCAGCGACCGGTGTTCTGTTCATTCTGACAGGATATGGGCTGTTGACTGTCGCCGACTCCTGGATCGTAACCCTGTGTGGTGCCGCATCATTGTCTGCAGGATCCTGGCGTTATCTCAAACAAATACACCGATACTATCTATGGCAATAAGCACACAACAGCACCAATTGCTACCGGAATAAGGACATTGTCGTAATCCCGGACAGGAAGCATTTCGATGCACATGGCGATAAGTGCCACGATTCCGGCATGCAGCGGATTTTTCAATACAACAATTGATGAGACATATACCGCAATGAAACAGGCAAAGCTGCCCTCAAGGGTTTTGCCCCGGGTATACGGAATTCGGGTTCTACCGAACAGCTTTCCGGCAAGACTCGCAATCCCGTCACCAAAAGCAAGCGCGAAAATTCCTACCGTGGCAGCCCGGGCAGGAAGCAGCAACAACGCCGCAAGTATTCCCATGACCATGGTTATTGGTCCGAGCACAAAACGGCCTTCATCACGGCGGCGGGAAGCATAGGCGGTAATTCGCGAGATAACCGGCAAAGGAAACCCGGTAAGTCTGAGGTATTCACTGATACTGTAAAAAACTGCCATGAAGGAGAGAACCATTACCGTAGCGGGTAAATCGCGCCAGGCAAAAAAAGGAACCAGGGCCGCGCACAAATGAATGGTTTTTCTGAAGAATTCCTTGAGAAGATCCTCAATGGTAGCCGTTTGCGAGATCTTCCGGTATCTGAAATCGGAAATGATTCCCATGATCACGCCTTTCATACCCTTGAGTATACCACAGGTTCAGTTATACACACAAAGAGCGGAATTAAAAGTATGGGCGTTACTGGATTTGAACCAGTGACTTCTACCGTGTGAAGGTAGCACTCTACCACTGAGTTAAACGCCCGTACCTGCTGACGAAATAGTAGCAGTACCGCTTCTTTTTTGCAAGAAGCACTACCGGTCTTCACGCTGCTGCAGGACAGCTTCTCCCTCAAGCGTTTTTGGGATATCGCTGTAAAGCTCGGGAAGAAATTCCGGCCGGGGATGCGTCATGTATTTTATATTCATGTACGCAAGGTTTCCGTTAAAGTCCGATCCTCCGGACTGAATTCCGGAAGAGCGATCATTTTCCAGGCGAACCCTGCTCAAACGTACCATAGTCTCCGGATTTCTGGTCATGGCATCCCAGGCCCGGGCCGACTCCGAGAGAAGTGCCAGAGCACGGGCGTTTCTTGCAGAATCACCGGTTCTCTGTGCCAGACGGTTCAGCGTAACCCCGAGATTGTTTGATGTCTTCATGTACAGTTCAACAAACGTGGCATGATCGCTTCTTGTTTGGGGGAACACAATCCCCTTGCGAATCCGTTCAGCCTCGAGCGATTCCATCAGCCGTTCAAAATGACCCTGAGACGCGAAAAAATTTCCCCGGCGAAACAGGGTGTTCGCAAACGAGTACCGGATATTCCGGTCCTGCGGCTCCTCGGCATAGGCCCTGCTCAATTCATGCATGGCATTTTCAAAGTCCCGCTTCTGATAATGAATATATCCGATCCGGTAGCGCACCGACGGAGTATCATACAATTCATTCACTGCTTTTCGGTAATCAACCAGCGCTGCATCAAGATCATTCGAAATGAAATAATCAATATCTGCAGAATCCGCATATAATTGTCCGACACGGCTATCCTGCCGAACAGCACGGTTCTCCCGGTTTTGTTCGTACAGCGCCTTGCCCTGGGCATACAGTTCCTGCGCCCGCAGATACTCCTTGTCATCAACCCGAAGTTCACCAAGAAGCCTGAATGCGTCAATACGGGTCAACACCCGTTTGGGAGACATGGACGTTGCCGAATCAAAAAGGCGCAGCGACTCTCCGAGTGCCAGCGATGCTTCCTCCGGACGATAGTTATGAATGAAGAATCGCCCCATGTTGTAATGTGCTTCAGGAATTACCGGAGCTGCCACGACAGCTTTCTCGAGAAGATCGCGCACGTCATCGATTTGCGCACGGAGCGCTTCCGAATCGCCGGGAGCGGGTGAATACCGCTTGTCGAGAAGATACCCGCTCAGTTCAACAAGATCGGATGAACCAAGAGTCATTTTACGTTGGGAGACAAAGTGATCCTTGAGGGGCAGCACTTCTGCAAGATTGTCGGTACGGATAAAATAGCGCATCATGCGGGCCAGAAAGGCATCCTTGCTTCCATACAGTTCAATCAACGAGGCATACAGGGCACGGGCTTCATCGTATTTTGACGGATCCTCTTCTCCCCAGTCGAGATATGTGTCGCCGAGAAGCATCATGCCCTCGGGATCATTCACATAATTGTCAAGAACCCGGCGCTTGAGTATGGTTTCAGCTTTTTCAAAATTGCGTAAATCACTCCGGAGCATTTCTGCATATTCAAGACCGGCTTTCCGGTCATTCTTGAACCGGTTGAGAAGCCGCTCATACATTATTTCTGCCGTAATGAATTGCTTGTTATCCCGATACGCCCGTGCATAACGGAAATACCACTTCTTCTTGTTCCATACAACAACCGCATCATCAAACAGCTGCATTGACCGGGTATACCGGGCATCTTCAATGGCCGCATATCCACGTTTATACAGCCGTTCGGCAGCAATGGGACGATAGATAAACTGCCAGGAAAGGAAGACGACACATGCGGTGAGGATTGATATGCCGGTAAAGAGAATGGCTGCAGGAATAATCTTGTTGAACAGAACATACCGGAGAGAAGACTTCTCCTGCTCATATTCGGCAGCAGTCTTTTTTTCAAAATCTTTCGGTATGGGGATGGACCGGTTAAGACGATCCTCCATAATGCGGGCAACTTTTTTAAGAGGCGTTTGCTCCAGAACATGATGCACCACTTCCATCTTGTTTCGTTCCGACCCGTCACCTTCAGAAAGGTATTCTTCTATTGCCATGCGAAGATTCAGCGGATAGCGGGCCAACAAATCGAGAAATGATGCAAAATCAGCTTCGCTGATTTCAAGCGGAATATCTTTTTTGGAAGACTTACGGGAAGTCTCTTTCGGGATCAGTTCATCGAGACCGTCAAAACCGGACCCTTCGGCAAAATCCGAGAATCCGGGTATGTGAAATTCATCCTCGCCGGAACCGCCGCCGGCATGCAGGATATCCTCGTCAAGGCTGAATCCGTCAAAACCGTCAATGACAGATTCATCACCGGAAGGCGGTTCTTCTCCGGGAGGAATAGGAAGATCATCCGGAATGGAAAAATCGGAGAAATCCGACGGCGGAACGGACGTTTCTTCAATCGGAGACATACCGCCAGGACCGGGACTTTCTGCCGAGGGAGGCGTAAGATCCATTGTTTCAAAGGCCGGTTCCTGATCTATGACAATATCTGCAGACGGTATATCGCCAAAACCGGCAATGTCACCGAGATCGGGTATTTCATCTGCCGTACCCATCCCGCCGAGATCGGACAGATCCCCGAGATCGGGTATTTCACTGTCATCACCGGTTTCAGCGGACTCTGAGAAGTTGCCGGAATCCGTGAAATCGGGAATATCAAAATTGTCCGGCGGCAGTTCCCCGGAAGGGGCTTCCTGCGGTGAAAAGGTGCTGTCATCAAGAGACGGAAGGGAAAAATCATCCGGCAGGGAAAATCCCGATTCTTCCGCAGCATCGGTTCCGGGAACTGAAAAATCATCGTCGGCTGAATCTTCAAGTTCCGGAAGGCCTGCCGCAAGCAGCGCATCGAGACCGGAAACCGGATCAATGGGTTCTTCATCTGCCGCAAGGGCCGGCTCAAAATCATTCACATCAACCGGCTCGAGATCATCGGCCTCTACCGGTTCAATTTCTTCGGCCTCGGCCGGTTCCATTTCCCCAGCCTCGGCCGGTTCCGCGCCTTGTTCGGAAATCGGCTCGAAATCATTGATATCGACGGACGAGAAATCATTCGTACCAGTTGATTCCGGTTCTGATTCATCCTGAGTGAAAGCAGAAAAATCCGGAAGCGAAAAATCGTCCGGGCCGGGAGTTTCTGCGGAAGTATCAGCAACGGGCGCTTCGTCATCAACACCGTCCAGCTGCAGGGAATCAAGCAGGGAATCAAATTCCGAAAGATCGGGAGAGGGCTCTTCTGGTGGAGGAGAAATTTCATTACTGTCGGGAGATTCGGGCGGAAGGCCGGATTCAGGCAACACGATGTCTCCCGCAGATGCGGTATCGCTTTCCGATGAATTGCCGATCCCGGCAAGAAGGTTGTCCACATCGATTGAGGGAGCCGTGTTGATTGATGCCGAGGGAGGCGGAAAAGGCTCATAGGTTTCACCGCGTTCTTCGGTTACTTCCCGTTCATTGCCGAGTTTGCTGAGTTCTTCCCTGAAATGTTCGAGTTCTTTTTTTCCCGGCATCTTTTCCCTGTATGTACTATTGGATAGTACATTTTCGGTGTTTTTAAACCCGTACTTTAATCCGTCATATTCCTCAAGATTTTGAAGGAATTTCCGACAATTGTAAAGAACTATTATGAAACGGTTATTTTTGATCATTACGGCCGCCAGTCTTGCGCTCGTGCCCCTTTGTGGAGCAGAGATTGAATCGGTCACCTACGCACGACTGGTCTCATCCATTGATCAACCGTCAGAACCGGTTGTAGCAGGTAAATATGTCATTTTTACCGCACACGGCGATGCACGGTATGCGGGTATCTCCTTCCGCCACGAAGATTATGCAACGATCCATTCACTGAAACGTATTGTACGGCGGGATGAATACGGAATGCCCCAGAAGGATTCCTCGGGCAGACCGCTTGATACGGTACTCTTTTACGTTGCAGAGATTCCGCCGGGGACAGAGGAAATCCAGTATCGTATGGTTATAGACGGCCTATGGACCTGTGATCCCCTGAATGAACGGACCGCATATGATCCTGACAACCGGATGCATGTCTCGATTCTGACCGTTAACAGCTATGAAACATTCAAGACTGACTATATCAAAAACGGCTCTGTGCGGTTCACCTGCACCGCAGAAACAGGCCGCTCCGTGCGGCTGGCAGGATCATTCAACAACTGGGATCCGTTCATGTACGAAATGGTTGAAACGTCTCCGGGAAACTATGAACTGACACTGCCACTTCCCCGCGGAACCTGGTACTATGCGTACTTCGACGGCACAACACAGCTTCCCGACCCGGCGAACCCTGACCGGGTCTATACACGGGACGGCCGTGTAGCCTCGGTTGTTACCGTTCAGTAATCATTTGCGTTTCCGCTCCACCGCCAGTTTCACCGCGTTATAGGCCCCGTTATATACACCATCCCGGTGATTGGTCATGATATGACTGCAGTAAATCTTCAAGAGATCCTCATCCTCGACAAGAAGCTTGAGAATCCGGTGCAATCCGGTCAGGCTTGCCGTTTCGATGGTGCCGTCGCCTATTTCCGCTCCACGGATTGCGCCCCATGCTTCATGACGCCCAACCCGCTGAATGAATAATTTGGGCACCGGATAAAAAGACAATTCGCTCGGTTTTGTAATCATGACATCGCACACACGCATGAGCAGGTTTGTCGCATACACCGCACAGTAGAAATCATCATGCAAAAATACATGTACACCGGATATCTGTGAAACAGCTGCTTCATCAATAAAGGCACGGGTATCCTGCCATTCGGTATGCATATTCCATGCAATGCCTTTCTCGAGAAAGAGTTTCTCAAGCTCTTCCCATCTGCCGCGATGATCCCCCATGTTGATAAGCAGGGATACTTTCTTGTCCGCTATTGCAGACTTGCACGTTTCCGCGATATCCGCAAAACGGTGAACCTGCGCACCGGCACCACCCATGGTGAGCAAGAACCGGCGGGTTTCTCCATCACGTATACGGCGAAGACGTGCGGCGCAGTCCTCTTCAATACCGGCTACAATCTCGTGATCAATGTAATGGCCAACCAGCTGAATATCTTCTGCTGGCATGGTGTGCCGCAAATTGAGTTTCGCCCCCATTGAATGGAAGGTTCGGTATCCCATGTACGCGGAGGGCGACTGAACCGCATGAACACTGCCCTCCACAACGTGAAACGCTATGGGGAAATTGTCCGGAATAATTGTTACAACATCAGTCATGCCTGCAGCCACGGCCGCGTGTCCCGTCCAGGGATGCGTGGAGAAAAACGGCATGTTCCGGGGAATATCCGCGTACAAGGGAGCAAAAATGCGCGAAAGAGCGGCTTCCTCAATGGAGAATGTCAATTTTTTTGCTGCCCGTGATGTAACATAGTCCCACACAAGGGTATCGAAGAGCCTGGATCGCTGGGAAATCCGTGAGCCGAGATTATACAAATCTTCCAGATACTTGATGGTCTTGCTTGCAGCTGATTCGGGAAAGGACATGAGATCAAGCCAGTACGGCGTATACCCCATCGAATGAGCCGCAGAGGCAAGCGCAATCGCCATGCGGCAGTGTCCGAATCCCATCCTGATGGTACCAAGCATGATCCCGGTCTCCGGATCTATCGGGACACCGCCTTCCCGGCCGTCTGCGGTGTTATGTACGGTCAGAATGTTGAAATCATGCGCACCGCAGCCCTCGGGGTACGCCGCAAGAGACGGGGCGTACTCGGGATCAAAGTCAAATTTGCGCGCATACTTCCTGAACCGTCGTTCAGCCTTTTTGATTACTGCGCCCGGCATGGGGTTTCCGTACAATGTGTTGTCAATCATACTGGAGATTCTACTCCAGGTTTTCCCGATATGCCAGAAAAAAGAATCTTACTGCAATCCGTATTCCTTCATCTTGGTTAACAATGTTCGCCGTGATATGCCCAGATCGGACGCAGTTTTCTCGCGATGCCCTCCATTGTGCTCAAGCGCCGCAATAATTGCCTTCTTTTCCACATCCCGCAGATTCTGTAACCCGGAGCCGCTCTCTCCCGCTACGACATCCGCAGTCGTCCGTATGGTAAAAGAAAAATCTTCCGTGCGGAGAACGGATTGTTCGGCAAGAATGACTGCCCGCTCAATACTGTTCTCAAGCTCACGGATATTGCCCGGAAAATCCTGCTTTTGCAGCACGTCAAGGGCTTCCTCTGATATTCCGGTAACCGGACGTCCGGTTTCCCGGGAAAACCGGGCACAAAAAAAACCGGCAAGCGGGGCTATATCTTCCCGGCGCTCACGCAGCGGCGGAAGATGTATTTCAATAACATGTATCCGGAAATACAGGTCTTCACGGAACGTCCCATTCCGTACTGCCTCTTCAAGATTTCTGTTGGTTGCAGCGAGGATCCTGACATCAACCGGTATTGGCCGGGTTCCTCCGAGCCGTACTATGGTTCTCTCCTGCAGTACCCGAAGCAGCTTCACCTGCATATTCGCCGGCATTTCTCCGAGTTCATCCAGAAAGAGCGTCCCGCCGGAAGCAAGTTCAAACAGTCCCAGCTTCCGGTTTTCGGCGCCGGTAAACGCGCCCTTTTCATGCCCGAACAATTCACTTTCCAGGAGGGAGTCCGGAATGGCTCCCACATTGACCGGAACAAACGGTCCTTCAGGCCGATTGCTTGCCCGGTGAATGTCGCGGGCAATGACTTCTTTACCAGTACCGCTCTCTCCGGTTATGAGCACGGTGGACATTGTTGGAGAGGCCCGTTCAACAAGCCGGTATACTTCTTTCATGGATGGGGAAGCACTTCGCCAAACCATGCCGGACTGCTCCGAAAGCCGCTTGCCAAGATCGGCCCTTTTTTGAAGCGCATTTCCCGCCACGGCTTTTGCAAGACGGAGAACAAGCTCTGCAGGATCAAAGGGTTTCACCAGGTAGTCTTCTGCACCGAGCTTCATGGCGTTAACCGCATCTTGTATATCTCCATGGGCACTCATCATGATCACCGGTACCCGCTGTCCTTCATTCCGGATTGTTGCGAGAACCTCGAGCCCGTCACTACCGGGCAAGCGCAAATCAAGAACAACCGCATCAAATGTCCGGGACGACAGAATTTCAAGAGCCGCCTCCCCGTCCGCACAACCGGTACATTCGAATCCGTCCAGGGAAAGAAAGTCCATGAGGGAGGTACGTAAATTGTCCTCGTCGTCAACGACAAGAACCGTCCAGACAGATTCAGGTGTACTCATTCGCTACATCCTCGCACCGGCGTGCCGGTATTGTTATCCAGAATTCGCTTCCTCCGCCACGCCGATTCCGATACCCGACCGTTCCGCCGTTTGATTCAGCCAGCCGTTTCACCAGTGCAAGCCCTATACCGGAGCCTCTGGTCTTTGTTGTAAAAAAAAGCTCAAAAAGCTGCGCCTGCTTGTCCTCGGGAACGCCGACACCACGATCGAGAAGGGCAAGATGAACCAACCCCCGCTCTACCGAAACAGAGAACTCCGGGGGAATCGCCGTATCGACAGAGGCATCAAGTGCATTGGAAACCAGATTGTCGATCATCTGTACAAGATGGTCAGGATCAGCAACCATGCATACACCGGAAACATCGCCAGGGTGAACTGAAAGCGACGGGCCGTATCGCTCCTGAACTTGTTTGATCAGCGTTTCCAGTTTGATTACCTGCGGGGAACCTGTCCCATTTTTCAGGAAATCGCGTAAGCGGTCGGTCAATGCGGCGAGCCGGTCTGTTTCTTCACGAATTATCGCCAGATTCTGCCCATACGATCCGGGGAGCGATCGTTCAAGCGTTGCGCACTGAATACGTATGACTCCAAGCGGATTCTTTATTTCATGTGCAAGAGTACGTGCAGCTTCACCAAGTTGCACCAGATATGCATTTTTCTGTTCGCGGTCACGGTATCGGGACAGTCTCCGGGAATACCGGAATACCACAACAACCGTTCCCATAAGGGCAATAAAAAGAGCGGCAACAATCGAGGTTTGAAGAAACGCCTGTCGTTGCAATGATGACGCATTCAGTTCCATGAATATGGTTTGAATGTGGCGCATGGCAACCGGTCCCTGATGCATGGGCATGGTATGCATTGAGCCGGGAGCATGACCCGGAATCCGGCGCTGCAGGGGAGGTCGCCGCCCGCGCAGGAAACCCGGACCGTCCAGCCCCGGAACAACACCGGTTCTTCGTATCATGGCAATAGAGGAACCGGAGACGGTGAAGTATCCCGTCTCGAGCCCTTCAGGGGCCAGCTGGGCGGGAGCTGTACCGAACCGGTATGCCGGATTTCCCTGAGCATCATACAAACCAAGGCCAACCAGATCGTCCCACTGTTGGGGGTCAAACGACCGCTCCCCTCCGTACCGTTCAACAACACCGGCCATGATCTGAACGGCCTTGCTTTCCAATCTGGTCGTATGGGCGCGTACATTCTGTTGTATCAGGAATACCCCGGTCGCCGCTATTACAAGCAGTGCCAGGGTAACGGGAATGTACGCAAAGAACCGTTTCATGCGATAAGTGTACCCCGCAATACAGCGGGGCGCAAGAACGATCAGCGGTTACGTCCCCGGTTGCCGGAGAGCTCACCATCCCGGAAGCGTTCTCCATCGCGGGGCCCGCGTCCTTCAAACGATCCGCACCAGTCACCATAGTCGCCGCGGCCTCCCCGGCGCAGTCCCGGCCGTACCGTACCGGAAATATCCAGTTCCCTGCCGTTTACCGTTACCGAAACCGGCATGATCCGGCCGGAAAAGTCGTCCGAATCAATCCGGCGATCACTATCGGTATACCCTCTGATAACCACACGATCCCCGACAGAAATCTTGTTCTCCCAGGCAATCCGGTAAAACGCACCGGGCGGCAGCAACCAGACACCATCTGCTGTTTCAACAACCGGCAGCGAATCCCGAACCGCAAGAGTGCCCTCAACAGTTGTCATTTCTCCCCTGCCATTGGCATATACTCCTGCGAGAAGCACAACCAGAAATGCAAGCAATACCACTATCTTCTTCATGTAAAACTCCTTGAACGCAGTTGCGTCATATATACCAAGCAAAAACCGTGCCAAGTGCAAACAACCGCTATATACCGGTTGTTCGGACAGTTACGGAGACAAAGTGCCGAAGTCACGGGAAATATTTTCCCACCCGGGAGCAATTTCTTCCCCCGTTAAGCCAGAGTTCATGTGTTCTGCCAAACAACATGCCACATTTCGCTCATGCAACACAGGGAATATTTGACAATCTTCCATTATTGTCAAATAATGAATGCAGGGTTGGGATCTGCCATTTATGAAAAAAGCGAACCGGGATCTTATTATTTTTTCTTGCGCCGGAGCAATCGTACTGGGATGCTTTTTTCTTGCGTATTTGCCGGGAAAGAACAGTTCCGAGGGTGTACGTGCGGTGCGGAATTTTGCCGTGTACCGCGATTCCAGTGCGGTTGCACCCTACTCTGCAGTAGCAGCTCCGGATACCGCCTTTGTTTCACAAACCCGTCCAACAATCTTTTTGCGTAGAACAGCTGATGCCGTCTGGATCCGCTTTACAACGATACCGGCACCCGATGGTGAAGACTGCCGATATATATGGATACAGAATACGAGCCTTGAAAACATAACAGTTTTTTTTCCGGGTCATGCTCCAATTCGGGCAGGTAAGAAACACCCGGTTTCGGAAATTCCCCTCAAAGCACGCGACTGGTTCTTTCCGGTTCCCGACAGCATTACCGATACCGATGAGATATATCTCCGGGTGCAAACAAATACCATCATGTGGATTCCCCTCAAGGTAATATCTTCCGGGAGAATGATCAAACAGATAGTGCATGAGTATCTGTTTTTTGGTCTTTTCTTCGGGATCATTCTGGCCATTCTCTGTGTAAACGCGTTCTCATACATAGTTGTCAAAAATTTCAACTTCTTCCTCTACGCAACGTATCTGGCCTCGCTTCTGATTTACCAGCTCAGGGTTCACGGGTTTCTGTACCTCATTCCTATGCCGTTCCCCGTTCTTGAAGCAGTGCTGTGGCTCAGTCTCGGCCTTATGGGAATTTTCCTCATGCTCTTTGCAAAATCATTTCTGGATATTGCAAGGAGGCTTCCCTTTGCAAACACGGTCCTGAATATCTGCATCGCCCTTTTTGGCATACAAACCGTAATCGGCATTTTCTTTTCCAATTATTGGGCAAATCAGATCGCCTACATTACCGGTTTTTTTGTTCCGGTCATCATTCTCGTTGCGGCAATAAAGATATATGCATCCGGTCACACGGAGATACGGTATTACCTGATCGCATGGACCGCCATGATTTCTGCAACAACCATCTGGAGCACTGCGGCCTATGCGGAAGTGAAAATTCCCGCAAACTATTTCTTTACCGTGGGAACAGCAATTAATTCGCTGCTTTTCACTCTGGCAATTTTTGACATGATCCGGACGGAACTGAATGAAAAAGAAATGGTGGTTGAGCGCGAAAATTATTACCGGAACCTGTCACGGAGTGACCCCCTCACCGGCCTGTATAACCGTCGTTACCTGAGCGAACTGATCAAACGGCTTGAAGCAGATGGTGAAATGCCGTCCGGCTCGGCCTTGGTCATGCTCGATCTGGACAACTTCAAGATCATCAACGACACCCATGGGCACCTCGCCGGCGACATGATTTTGACAAAAACCGGTACAACCATCAAAAAGCACATACGTAAAACAGATATCGCCTGCCGGTACGGCGGGGACGAATTTCTGGTATTCCTGCCCGGAGCCAACGAAACCGCCGCACGTAGCATTGCCGAATCCATACGAAATGACATACTGGCGGATTTTACCTATTCCGAAACCGGCGAGGAAATAAAAATAACGGTCAGTATCGGCATTTCGGAGAATCGTCTCGACGACTCGTTTGACGGGCTCTTTCTCCGGGCGGACGCGGCTCTGTATCAGGCGAAAAAAATGGGCCGGAACCGTATTTCTGTACTCTAAACCACCGTTCTCTCCATTGCAAACAATTGATGAATCAGGTATTTTACTCTCACCAGACTGTTTACCGGAGGAAACAATGACGACAATTCTTGAGACCAACATAACCGAGCTGAAAAAACTGTTTAGCGGAAAGGTGCGCGATATATATGAAGTTAGCGCGGACCAATGGCTTATTGTAACTACAGACCGCATATCTGCATTCGACGTGGTTTTTTCTGAAGGGATTCCCATGAAAGGGGTGTACCTCAACCGCATAGCCAATCACTGGTTCAAGTCAGTTTCATCAATTAAAACACACATTATTTCCTATACCCCCGAGAAAGAACTTCCCTTCCTCACCAACTATCCCGGCATTGCCGAACGATCAATACTGGTTCGTAAAATGAACCGGCTTCCGGCAGAATGCATTGTACGCGGATATCTTTTCGGAAGCGTCTGGGATGAATACCAAAAGAACAGTACCGCTGGCGGAGTATCACTTCCCGAGGGCATACCGCTCGCCGGTGAAATTCCCGAGCCCATTTTTACTCCTTCCGGCAAGGCAGAAGAAGGTCACGACATCAACATAACCGAGAGCGAATTCATGGATCTGGTAGGAGCCGGCGTAGGGGAACAAATCAAGCAGGTTTCTCTTGACCTGTACAAGCAGGCCCGGGCCACCATGCGAAAAGAGGGAATAATCCTTGCTGACACAAAGTTCGAATTCGGCCTTGATAAAGACGGATCGTTGGTGCTTGTTGATGAAATTCTCACACCGGATTCATCGCGATACTGGGTTGGTGAAACATACGAGGTAGGGAAAAGCCCGGACAGTTTTGACAAGCAATTTGTCCGGGACTATCTTCTTTCAATTAAGTGGAACAAACAACCGCCGGCACCGGCGCTTCCTCCCGAAATCATCGAAAAGACCCGGGAGAAATATGAGCAGATTGCGGACATTGTCGAAAGCCTTGCGTAAACGACACGCCGCAACCCGCTCCGAAACACCTAGAGTTTGACCCGGAACACTACCGGTACGGTAATCCTGGTCATGCTGTCTCCTGAATCAGGAGAGAAATATTCAAACCGTATTCCCGCGTCGATGGTGGCGCCCTTCCCGGGGCTCACTGTCACACCGGGGCGAACGGTTATCAGGTTCCCCGCAGTTCCCACAGCGTCACCGGACAGGTTTGTGTTTGCAACCATGATACAGGGAGTCATGAGATCAGAAACCTTGTACGCAAGATTGAGCATATTGTACAGGATCATCACATCGTCTCCCAGAGTCGCATTGTTGTGCGAAGCAAGGGACAATTCATTCATCTTGTACACTGCCCGAAGTTCAAGCGCATTTCTGCTGTTTTCTGATACATCAAGATCATGGTAGCCGGAATACCCCACAACCATGCTGAGGCTGTCGAAGGGAACCAACTCGACGAAGGCACCTGCCGTCACGAGATCTTTCCCGTTCATCATGCCGGTTACGGTCACCGCGGTGGTCTCTGATACGCTACCGCGAAGGCGCAGGGCAAACTGCTCAAGCACACTGTAGGAATCCTTGGTATCATTACCGGTTGCGGCACTCACACTGAACGCACCAAACGAGTAATCCGCAGCAAATTCCGTTTTCCAGGGAGTTATGTTGTCGGATTCCGTTACCGGTTCAATATACCCTTCTGCATCCGCATTCAGCGCAAGCGCACCGTACTCAAGATCCCACAGCCCGCCAAACGAACTGCCGTCCTTGTCCAGAATTGTTACTTTCCGGTGACTCCATTCTCCGGCAGTAAGCATCAACTCACCAAACTTCATCCATCCGTAATAATCATAGATGCTTACCGTTCCATCGGGCAGTTTACCTTTCAAAGAAAGATATACTCCTGCATAATCCATACCGAAGGACACACCGAACTCATCATCACCGGGAAGGGATATTCCCTCATTCTGGTCTTCATCATCAGGATACACCGTTACCAGATTCAATTTCGTTCTTGCCTGAAGCTTGATTTTCGCTTCCTGGGCAACCAGAACCATGCTTGCAGCCACACATACCAGCATTACACATGCTACGACCTTTTTCATACAACCTCCTCCCGGAAAACCGGGTTTGTTTCTGGCTGCATGGTAACGGGAGTCGGTTAGACAATTGTAAAGGTTCTGCGAAAACATGATTAATCGCATTCTTCTTCGCGGTTGACAGATGATTTTTTCACCCATACAATTATCCAATACATTGTTGCGCAGAAAAGGATGAGTAATTGTTGTCAAAAAGTTCGTGTTTTATCCGGGTTCTGGTTCTTCTGGGACTCTTTCTCCTGTTACCGATATTTGCGGAAACCATCCCCTTTGAAGTGCAGGAACTTCTTAACAGGGGACCCCAGAACTGCGAACCCACCGAAGAAGAAGTCCTCCTCTATCGTCTTGTAATGGCGTACAGGGCCGAACACGGCAAGGGAGAAATACCACTTTCGAAGTCCCTTACCTATGTTGCACAACTTCATGTACGAGACCTTGCTTCAAATAAGGTTACTCCACCCTATACACTCCATAGCTGGTCCGCAAATGGACCATGGGAAGGAGTGCGGTACACGGCAAATCACCGCCATGCACGGCTCATGTGGAACAAACCCAAGGAACTAACCAATTACCAGGGTGACGGATTTGAAATAACCTTTTCGAAAAAGGGTGGAGCAACCGCGAAAACTGCATTTCTCTATTGGAAGGAACAGCGCTCTGTTTCCTCAATACTGTTGAATACCGGTAACTGGGAAACCATCCGCTGGCGCGCGGTTGGAGTGGGTATCTACGATGACTATGCGGTAATCTGGTTTGGAGATCGCGAAGATATATAGAAAACACACATGAATATATAAATGTTTTGACAATGGAGTCCCGGTATGGAAAAAGTTGCATTGCGTCCCGTTATTGCGGTCAGGGAAGAACAGGAACGGTACCCTTGAACAGGTAACCGCAGTTCTTCCTGAAAAGAATTCCATGCTTGAGTCAGCACGGTATGATATCATGATTACCGGGAACGCAGAGCGCACAATCATCACCTATACTGCGAACATACGGCTTCGGGGTTTTTTTGAATTCTTTGTTACCCTCAACTCCTATAAAAAAACCATAGAATGGTATCTCGAAAGAATAATGACAAACTTTGTTCATGAGATCTCGCCTTGACATATACCGGGCGATACCGGACAATGAGGGAACCATGAACGAAAAGGACCTTCGAAAAGAATACCGGATCCCCGCTGCAGAGCTCCCCGCCGAGTATACGCGCTTTACCATACTCCTCGGAGACGAAGATATGGCTGAAGTACAAACAACAGATCTCAGCCTGAACGGATTCGGATTCCTTACCCGGCTTCCACCCGAAACTTTTATTGCCGGATCCCGTCTGGTGCTCTATCCCCTTGGAGAAGACCGTCCTGTTTACGGAATAGTTGTACATGCCGCGGCAACTGACCGGGGCACCCGTATTGGTGTAAAGCTCCAGGAACTCGGCGGCTACGCGGAATATTCCCGTACCATACAAAAAATTCTTTCCGATCTCGACGCACAAACAGGTTCCTGATACACTGCTGCCAATGTGCACAGACAACAGGAGCAATACCCCATGTTTTACACAAAAGACAAAACATTCTTTCCCCGTCTTCTTGCATTGGTTCTGCCCATACTGCTACAGAACCTTCTGTCTTCGTCTTTGAACTTCATTGACGTATTCATGATCGGCCGTCTTGGAGAAGCCTCAATAGCAGCGGTCGGAAGCGCGAACCAGTTCTTCTTCATTCTGCTCATGCTCATTTTCGGCATGGCCAGCGGCTCGGCAATTTTCACGGCCCAGTACTGGGGCCGCAAAGATATACCCAATATTCGCGCGGTCATGGGGATCGGTCTTTCCCTCACGATGGGACTCGCCCTCATTTTTAGCGGGGTTACCTTTGCCTTCCCCCGCTCAATAATCAGTCTTTTCTCCGCCGACCCTACCGTGCTGACATTGGGAGCATCGTACCTGCGTGTAATAGCATGCACGTTTGTCATCGTATCGCTCACCACATCCTTCGGGGTCGTCCTGAGGAGTACCGAAAACGTGCTCTACCCCATGGCCGCCAGTATCACCGGAATCATATTGAATACGGTATTGAACTATCTCCTCATTTTTGGCAATTTCGGTTTTCCCGAGATGGGCGTAGTTGGCGCTGCATACGCGACATTCATTGCACGCTTTGTTGAAATGTGCATCATACTGATAATTACCTACGCGAAAAAATTGCCTGCTGCGGCACGGTTTCTCGACCTTGTTCAGTTCAGTAAAAAGCAGGTCTCCCTGTACCTCCAGAAAGCGATTCCGGTTGTTCTCCAGAGTGTCGGTTGGGCTGCCGGATTCAGCATGTATACCATGATCTACGGACATATCAATACCGAATCGCTTGCCTCCTACAATGTTGCCGGCTCCATTGAGCGGATCTGTCTCATCTTTTTTACCGGACTGGGAAGTGCCTGTTCAATAATGGTTGGAAACCGGATTGGAGCCGGAGAAGATGAGAAAGCCCGCGGGTTTGCCCGGAACTTTCTTCTTCTCGGTGTGATAACCGCACTGGTCATCTCGACCGTACTCTACTTTTTCCGCGCTCCCATTGTCGGCCTCTATGAAATAAATGAAACCAGCCGCACCTACATGATGGGAATTCTTTTGGTCATGTCACTTATCATGTGGGCACGTGCCTGCAACATCATTTTTCACATGGGTGTATTCAAGGCAGGGGGAGACACCCTGTTCAGCATGATCGTGGATGTAGGCGGCGTCTGGCTTGTCGGAGTGCCAATCGCACTTGTTGCCGCATTCCATTTCCGCCTGCCGGTACATTACATTGTCGCCTGGCTCATGATTGAAGAGCTGCTCAAGATGATTGTCGGATTCAAACGATATCTTTCCGGTAAATGGCTCAACAATCTGGTTGTAGCCGCAGAAAAAGAGGAGGGCACCAATGAAACGTGAAACAACAGCATATGAGCGGGTCATGTTCCACTACAGCAACAAAGGACCCATGTTCTTCGCGTTCCGCATGGTTCTGCGCGGAATAATTTCTGAAACCGATTTGCGAAATGCGCTTTCCAGGGTACGGCAGGAGATTCCGCTTACGGCAGTCCGGGTTTACAAGGATGCTGATAAAAAACAATGGATAACGACAGACAATGTTCCTGAATATCCGCTGACCATACGGGACAATTTCACCGGAGAGCCCTCCGCAGAAGTAATTGCCGCGCTCCGTGAACCTTTTGACAACGAAAAGGGCCCCATGGCCCGGTTCGTACTAGTACGCAACGGAACACGGAATGATCTGATCGCTGTTTTTCAGCACGCTGTTGGCGATGGTGTTGGAGCCGTCATTTTTCTTGAGCGGCTGCTTGTCCACCTGGGAGATCCCGATGCAACGGTTGTTTCGGCAAGCCCCGAACACTGGGCGCCCGAACTACACCGCATGATCTCACAGAAGAATCTCGAGAAAATACAACAGTTTGACCCGCCTCCTTTCAAGACAGACAAAGACTATACCCGCTATACCGTTACCCCAAAAGAACCGGAACCCTATCCCCGTCCGGATTTTGCGTTACAGACTGCCCGGTATACCATTGCAGAAACTGACCGGCTTGTTGCTGCTGCAAAAAAAGCCGGCGTTACCGTGCACTCATACCTTGGGGCCATACTGTTAAAAGAGTTTGCACGGGAATTCGGTCCCGCAGAAGGATACGAACGAACGATTCAAAGTCCGGTCAACTTTCGTCCCCAGCTTGTACCCGAAGCAGAACACCTGTTCGGTCTGTTCAACGGACTCATTACTGCTCCGGTTGACTGTGGAAACGACCGCTCAATTCCCGACATAGCAGGTGATATCGGGAAGGCGTTTCATCGGGAAATGGAAAGTCTCAAGCCGCTTGCCGGTTACTACAATTTCATGAGCTACCTGCTGGAGGGTGTCGACGATCCTGAAGAATTCTACGACAACCGCAAAAAAGGCGGTTCTCCCATGAATTACGATTTTTCATTTTCAAACCTGGGACGGGTCACCATGGAAAAGTCAAACGGGAAACTGACACTTGAAGAAGTGTATGGACCGACATTCAGTGCAACCAAGGGAGAACGGGTTATTGGTGCCCTGACCTGTAACGGAGAACTTTTCATGACCCTTATTTACGACGCTGCCTGTTTCGACCATGAAAGAGGCACGCGTATCTGGAAAAATATTCAGGAAGCAGTACGCGGAATACCCGCGTAACTGTTCCCTACTTTGCGGGACCGGCTTCGATATTGCCACTTTCGGTTCGGAGCCGGATCTCTTTTCCCCCGCCATTAAGCGTTGCTTCATGGGAAACGAACGATTTCGAGGAAACTTCTGCGTCAGGATATTGCATGATAATCATGCCGCTTCCGGTATGAGCCAGAAGATTGGCCTGAACAGAAGCAGACGTTGTAAGGTCGAGGTCTCCACTCGTTGTTCTCGCTTCTATTCCCCCGTTTTCACCCCGATACGAGATTGAGCAGTCTCCGGATGCAGAATATGCGGAGACACTGCCGCCCGTACTGTCAAGCAGAATGTTCCCGCCATCACTTGTCACTTTTACCGATCCGGTGACCATCAAGGCCCGTATGTCTCCGCCGCCGGAAGAAAGATCTATCGATCCATTGTTTGATGAAATGGCTATATCCCCACCCGCAGAGAAAGCCCGGAGCTCTCCGGCAGTACCCACCAGACCAATATCGCCTCCGCCAGAATCGATATCCATGGATCCCGATACATTGTTAATTTTAATATCACCACCGGAAGTCCGCATCATGATCCGGTATGATTCCGGAACAACTATCTCGACACTGGTAAACTGTACGCCGCCCCAACCGAGCAGCTTTTTACCTTCAGCTTTACGTACCGAAACAGCGACTCCTTCTTCAGTTTTTGTAATCGCAATATCGAGAACTTTCTCTGTTTTTTTCAGTCCACGAACAGTTACCATCACCCGGTCTTTGTTCCAAACTGACACAGAGACATCGGAACTGTCTACCTGTACATTCAGCAAGCCATTCTTTTTGGTTTCCATGTTCTTTTCTACAAGAATTGAGCTTTGTGCAAAGACCGCTGTTGAAAGCATCCAGAGCATCGCTGTAGCAGATAAAAGCATCATGTGTTTTTTCATCATTTTTCCTCCATATTTTTCAACACTTATTTTATCACAAGGATACACCCAGTTAAACTACAACAGCCGCTTTTCTCCCTCGAGCGCACGTATCCCGGTTACGTCCTGACTCACCTCGAGCGTCCCGAGGTATTCTCCCGAGTCACCGCGTACGGCGTAATACCGGATATGAATAAAGCGTTCCTTTACCGTGAGCCAGAACTCGGCTGTATCTTCATCGCCCGATTTGAACGATTCCAGAATCTTTTCAACGGTTGCCACGCTTTTGGGCGGATGACAATTCTGCACCAGCCGGCCGATAATCGCCGGACTCCGCGGGAAGATGCGGTGCGGCGGATCCGAATAGTACTTGACCCGGTCATCAGAGCCGATAAAAGAAATATCCACCGGCAGCACGGAGAAGATGGCTTCAAGCTGGGCCCTGGTGAGCGCGCCGGTACCGCTCGTGAAGACCGGCTGGTCGCCGGTTTCGGTTATGCCGGCTTTGTTTGCTTCGCTCGAGCGGTACTCGCCGGCAGGATGATCACCGCCCGCTCCGCCTGCACGGCCCGGACCGGCAAATGTGTCCGGAGAGACGGCGCGGAAAGCGACCGGATAGAGGATGTACCGCTCGCGCCAG
>CAZGQQ010000011.1:0-31101 GCA_964527175.1 uncultured Treponema sp. | reverse complement strand
TGCTTGATGTCATTAATCGTCATACTTGCTCCTTGAAAAAAATACGGAAGGACAGTTACCGTATGGAGAGCTGTTCCTTCTCATTCATGTGAAACATATCGTATTTAAGGGAAATATGCAATATATGTAAACTCTGGTTTACAAAAAAAAGAGAAATCTATGCGACGAGATTGATGACCATTCCAGCCTGCGGCATGACCGGTTTGTAGTCCATTACTTCCGCTGCAACGGCTGCGGCCTGAACCTGACCCTGGTATTGCTGGATGAGGGCATCAATTTGATCATTGGTCATGCCGGTTGTGTCGGTATGTGCCGTTTCGGCATTTTTCTGTTTCATGCTGACGAGCTGGTCTATGAGCGTGTTGAGAATAACCAGGCGATCAACTGAAATACCCTGTTGCCCGCCCTTGGCAGGAAAACCGGATACATGTTTGAATTGGGAGTAGACGTACTGATTCGGCTTGACCGGGATGTATTGTTTTCCTCCCGATGATACTGTGGAAATCATGCTGAACGACAGGGTCCTCAATGGACCAATGTTGGAAATCATGATAAACGTCCTCCATTACTAGATATCGGACGTACATGAGGCAAATATTAGCGATAAAAATCAGCAGGAGAATCCCTATCGTAACAGTTTTATCGTTTTTGTTCCCACACCGAAAGCAGTTCTTTTAAAACAGCATTCGGATTATCCATTTCCGGTTCTGCGGTAACCGCCGATTCAAGAAACGGAAGAATTACTTCTTCTTTTATCCTGTTCCAGTCATTGGGCAGAATGCGGGGAACTGAAAGAGTATCAGGGGGAGGCAGATGGCCGAACAATATGGGATAAAAAAGCGGAAAAGCCCGTTCATTAATTCCCTGCAACGAAGAGAATCCGCCGGAAATTCCAAAAGATTGATCAAAGATACCCATGTCACGGCTTCTTTCCAGCAGGGCACGCTGTGTTTCTTCTTTGAAAAACCAGATCAGAAAGGCCTCAACAGCGGGAAGATTTCTGGCTTTTCTGCAAATGCCCATGTACACGATATCATCACGCACCGGAATGACGGTATCATTCATAAGCCAGCGAAAATCAACATTCTGTAGCTTGTCGGGAGGCATTTTGAGCAATTCATCACTTGAAATGTAGGAGAAAAGGCTTTTCCCCGACGTAACCAGACGGTACGGAGGGTCATATAAATACTTGAAGTGGAAATCATCTTCGGTTCTGGTGCTTGTATTGATTGATCGGGACCAATTCCGCAAATATTCTATTCCGGCCGGAAGGAGCCGGTCATTCCAGGTAAGGTAATGCGACCCTTCCTCAAAACGGCTGCCGAGCATTTGTGCTGCAAGAAAAAGAAATTCCCTGTTCCATCGGGGAGAAAACCCCATGCGTGAATACTGCCCGTCCTCTTGCATGTTGTAATCGCTGGAAAGGGATTGAATGGTTTCCAGTGAAATGGAGTAGTCATTTTCCATTCTTTTCGAGTACTCGGGAGCAAAAAGTACTGCGGGCAGGTTAAAGCTTACCGGTAGAAGATATTGGCGATTCTTGATGGCTCCGAGATCCAGAAGCGGTTTGTAAAAGAGGCGGGAATTGATTCTCATTTCATTAAAAAGATATTCAATGGGAATAATCTTTGTTCGTGCTTTTTCTCCCTTTAGCCATGGTCCAACGACCAGATCCGGGTTGTTCTTTGTCTGGATGAGTGCTTCTGCCGGGTTTTCCCGGTATTCAACAATAATCCGGTATCGGGTTTGGGAACTGTTAAACAATTCGACATATGAAACGAATTCACTTTGATTCGTCCAGATACGGGCAATCGAATCACTGCCATGCTGACAACCGGATAGAAAAATTAGTAAAAGAAGAAGTGCTGACCAATAAACCGCAATTTTCCGTATCATGGCAGTAACTGTATGGATCAATGCCGGAGTTGTCAATCCCGGAATCACACGGTATACTTGATATCATGGTTGTACGTGATTCCGCGATTCCCGAAATAATCCTTAAAATTGCCGATCACTATAATGCGAATATAGCAACACGGTTTCTGCGACCATTTTTGGCCGGAATACTCGCAAACAGCGACTTGTCCCGTCGCATTTCAGATATAACCGATCATCCCGAGGCTTATACCGCACAAGGAATACACATTGATGAACTCTATCTGCAAATTCAGGCGTTGGCCAGATTTGTATATCAGGTTCGAATGGATATTCTTCCCAATATTCGCCATATGGCCGGTTCGAGCGGCTCCGGTGATGTCAACAAGGTTTTTCGCGATATGGCAATCAGTAATTTTGATGCAAACATGCGGGTCCTGGCTGATTATGTGAATGAATTGTATGTACAGACGGTGAGCTATGACAAGGAAATGAGCGGGAATCATCGTCCGGTGTACCGAAGCATTCCCGGTTTGGAGGAAGTTGGCCGCTACCTGGTGGGTTCCGAGTAACTGCTTGCGGGATTGTTGGTCATGGCTTCATAATGGAACCCCCATACTTCTTTGCGAAGGTATGGGGGGATGAGTGATTTGTACTACTGTTTTGTTCCGGCACTGTTGGCATCAGACTGCAAGGACTCTGCAACAGCAAATATGGTTTCAAAAACCCATTCAAGCTTCTCTGTATCCACCGAAGAAAATGCAACACGAAGATGCTCCGGATCAATGGCAATTGTTCCGATCCCGTGTTCATGAAGAAGTTTTACCCTAAGCTCTTCTGCACCGATACCGGTACATTTCATGCTCATGAAATAGCCCGAGTTGAATGGCAATGCTGAAAGAACCGGGTGATTCCGGTGAGAATCAATGAAGGTGCGCACTACACGGTACCGCTGTTCAAGCAGTTTTCGAAGCTCGGCCTTTTCCCCTTCTGATTCAGGATGCTGCATCATGTGGAGCATGAGTGATTGCGAGGGTGTCGCCGCACAGGAAACGGAAGAGCGAATGGCTCCCATGAGTTTCTTTATGAG
Organism: uncultured Treponema sp.; assembly: GCA_964527175.1. GTDB lineage: Bacteria > Spirochaetota > Spirochaetia > Treponematales > Treponemataceae > Teretinema. The sequence goes on along the minus strand of CAZGQQ010000011.1, from coordinate 28,136 downwards.
TGCTTCGTACTGCTCGTCTGCCATTCCCTTTGAGGCAAAGGTAATGAACCCGGTCCGCAATCCCCACACATAGTCTTCCTTGGTGGGACCGTCAATTTTTACGGCAAGAATACGTTCATGGGCATTGGCCAGTTTGGCAAAGAGTGATTCCGGCTCTATGTCGTTTTCATAGTCAAGCCCGAAATACGCATCATCAGACCAGACCATGACATCGGCACCGCTTTCGGCAGTTTCCATAAGAACCCGTACTATTGCCGCGGTTTCGCTCCGTGTCGGGGTGTATCCCGAAGGGTTCTGGGGAAAGTTGAGCAACAGACGGACCTTGCCGGATTTTGCCTGTTCGCGCACGGTGGCTTCAAATCCTTCAATATCAAAACCGTCTCCCTTGAATAGGGGGAATCCCCTGAGCTCTGCATTTCTGCGTGCTTCAACAATCAATACATAATTGTCCCAGGCGGGGTCTCCGGTGAGCAAAACGGTTCCCTCTCCAAGAAAGAGATCCGACAGGTAGGAGAGCCCTGCGGTAAGCCCGGGTACGAGTACCGGACGCGACATACGAACTCCTTCAAGAGAAGGATTCTTGCTGACGATCGCGTCTTTCCATGCGTCTCTCAGCTTCTCGTTTCCGGCAGTTGGTGAATAGGCAACAATTTCCTGGGATTCAAACCCGGGAAGTTCCTCACGGAGTGCGCTCAGCATAAGCGGTTTTCCGTCCTTGACGGCCATACCAATTGTTGCGTTTGCCTTTTTTCCGTGCAGTTTTGCCTCACCGCTTTGTGCGATTATTCCTTTGGGAAAATAGAGGCGGGTTCCCAGGTCGGACAGGAATCGTCCGGCAAGGGACTTGGCGAGGATGGTGTTAAGTTCTTCCGCGAGCGGATGTATACGATAATTGTTAGCCATGGTAGTAACCGTATACACCCTTAACGGGCAGGTTGTCAATGTTCGTAAGTATGCGTACAATAAAAAAAAGAAATTTTTGCAGGGAGCACAGCTATGAAGAAGGATGCGGTTGCCAGTGAGCGGAGTCTGGATATTATTCGTGCGGTTCGCACCGGGATGGCGGAAACGATTGTTGGCCAGCAAGCCCTGATTGACGGAATTCTTATCGCCTGTATTGCGGGCGGACACGTCCTTCTGGAAGGAGTGCCCGGTCTGGCAAAGACCCTTGCGGTCAAGACCTTCGCTGAACTCTCTTCTCTGGAATTCAAACGCATCCAGTTTACCCCGGATCTTCTTCCGGCAGATCTGGTGGGGACGCTTGTATATAATCGCGAGAAAGCCGATTTTTCAGTTCGAAAGGGACCGGTCTTTTCAAATCTGGTTCTTGCTGATGAAATCAACCGCGCTCCGGCAAAGGTTCAATCGGCTTTGCTGGAAGCAATGGCTGAAGGGCAGGTTACCATCGGTGAGACTTCCCATGCCTTGCCGGATCCGTTTTTTGTTTTGGCAACACAGAATCCCATCGAGCAGGAGGGAACCTATACGTTGCCTGAAGCGGAGCTTGACCGGTTTCTTTTCAAGCTTCATGTGCCGTATCCATCAATGGAAGAAGAGTGCAAGATTGTGCTGTTCTCCGATGCGGTTCAGTCGGGCCGTCGTTCCCGGGCCGTTGTTTCTGCGGACGATATTGCCTATGTTCGCGAGGAGTCCTCCCGGGTTGTATGCGATGAGTCTTTGGTCGATTACATCGTTCGTCTTGTTGCATCAACACGACCGGTGGACTGGGCCCGTAAGGAAAAACGGCAACGGGATGACTATATCCGGTACCTTTCGTTTGGAGCGTCTCCCCGTGCAAGTATTGCCCTGTGTAAAACGGCGAAAATTCGGGCACTGTTTGATGGCCGTGGCTATGTTGTTCCCGAGGATATAAAAGCAGTTGCGTATCCGGTGCTCCGGCATCGCCTGGTTCTTTCCTATGAAGCTGGTGCAGACAATCTTTCTGCGGATGATATTATTGAACGTATTCTTGGTATCGTTCCCCTTCCCTGAATCTGAATGAATACGATACGGCTCGCGGAAAAAGCCAGATATCTCAAGCTGACAGCATTAACGCTCTCCGAGGGCATGCGTACCGGTTCGTTCCGTTCATGCTTCCGCGGTCAGGGTATGGAATTTGACGGAGTACGCGAGTATGAACGCGGCGATGATATCCGGGCTATCGACTGGAATGTCACCGCCCGATCCGGAAAGCCGTATGTAAAGTTGTATCGTGAAGAGCGCGAGTTGACTGTTTTTCTGGTTGCCGACGACTCCCTGTCAATGACAACGGGAACAAGAACACGGACCAGAAAAGATGCGGCGCTTGAGACATGTGCGCTTCTTGCGTTTGCCTCCGAGTATAACGCAAGTCCCATAGGTTCAGTTGTTTTTGACGGTTCTGTCGGCAGGCTTTTTAAACCGCGTACCGGTCGGGATCACGTTATGTCCCTCCTGGGTGATTTTGAACAGCGTAAACGTATCAGGGCCGGGTCCGTGCTTGATTCTGCGATTGCCGGGGCAAGCCGTATTCTTCGCTCCCGTGCGCTTGTGGTTATCGTTTCCGATTTTCGGTCTGCCGGATATGAAAAATCCCTGGGAATTCTGTCCCGACGGCACGACGTTCTTGCCATACGCATTACTGCGCCCTTTGATTCCGGGTTGCCATATGCGGGGTATCTCTCTTTTTGTGATCCTGAATCGAATCTGGTTCGTGAGTATCCAACGTCTTCTGCATCGTTCAGGGCCTTTTGGGAGCGGGATCATCGTGAGGCTGTTTCCCGCTGGGAACAGCGCTGCCTGAGACTGGGTATTTCCCCGTTGGTCATGCCGCTGGAAGAGGATGTCGGTATGGTTCTGACACGGTTCTTTTCCGGGCGGCGTACTGCCGGTTACGGACGACAGGGTGGGGAAGGAGACCGTTTGTGAAACGGCGACTGTGGTGTATTATTTTCAGTCTGTTCGCCTGTGCCGTCTTTGCCCGGCAACAGCTGCCCGATCCGGCCGTATTTCCCCGGGATGTGTACGTTGGAGACGCGGCGGAACTTGTTTTTTACCGGGAAATCTCCGTTCCGGAGAAAATCCGTGAAAGCGGCTTAACCATTCCCGGAGACCGTTTTGCCGAATCTGATCTGTATCGTGTTGAATCAGTATCAATTACCTGGCAGGACGCTGTTGCTGAAATCCGTGTTCGTTTTGTTTCCTGGACAACGGGTGTCATTGAGTTCCCTGCGATTGAAAGCGGATATGGTATTATTGATTTTCCGCCGGTCACCATCGTCTCTATTCTGGAGCGTGACGGCATTTCATCTCCTGCACCCGCGAGGTCGCCGTTGCTGATTCCGGGTACTACCTGGATGTTGTACGGGTTTATTCTGGGATTCCTTCTTTGTGTTGGTGGTGTCCTTTTTTTTGCTGCTCGAATACGCCGGTGGCTTCTTGACGGCCCGGCAAAACGCTCTGCAGCCCGGCGATACCGGGCAGTTCTCCGTACCCTGCGGCTTCTTGCACGACGGAGCCAGAAGGCGGATTCCGTCTGGTGGTATGGGAAACTTTCATACGCACTGAAATGGTATCTGGGCCTTTACTTCTTCGCTGACGGCTCTTCGCTCCTTTCCCGTACGGGAACCGAGCTTGTGGCATATGTTCTCAGGCTTGAAACCAATGACAACAATACTGACTCTGCCGCCGGACATGCGGCAGGTATTCTTGAAGAACTTTTCACGGATATAGACCGTGTCCGTTTCAGCGGTGCAGAAGACGGTATGCTGCGTACCGATTTGCTTGAAACAGCGGGATCCTTTGTTGATACGATGGAGGAGGTTGCTCATCATGATATATCTTGAACGACCGGTTTTTCTGCTCCTCATGATTCTTGTACCGGTATTTCTTGTCCTTCGAAAGGCCGGCATTCTTCGCCGCCCTGCGTTTTCTGCAACGCTTGGAGACTGGGGTTCTGCACCGCTTGTGTGGCAATCATCGGTTATGCGGCTGCTTCGCGCTGCAAGCACCGTGTGTATCTTTATGGTTTTTTTTCTTGCGGTCATAACCCTTTCGGGACCGGTGTTTCTTCATACAGAGGCGGTATTTTCCGGTACGGGAAATACGGTTATTTTTGTTCTTGATGTGAGTCCTTCAATGGCCGCTGCCGATATGGATTCTGTGACCCGTCTTGATGCAGGGCGTGGGTATATTCGCTCCTTTGTTGAAAACCGTAGTGGTACGGCTTTTTCCCTGATTGCTCTCGGATCGTCTGCAGCTCTGGTTGTTCCGCCCACCGCAGATCATCGCCTTTTTCTTGAGCGGCTTGATGCGCTGGCCATTGGTGAATTCGGCGACGGTACGGCTATCGGGCTTGCTCTGGCCATTGCCGCTGCGCATGCGAATCCGGCGGATGGCACACCGGTTTCAGTCATTCTGTTAACCGACGGAGAAAACAATGCCGGATCGGTGCATCCGGAAACAGCGGCCAGCGTTCTCGCTTCCCGGGGGGCCTCCTTGTATGTTGTCGGCATCGGGTCCCGCGGCACGGTTCCGGTAGACTACATTGATCCCGTATCGGGCGTACAGTATTCCGGTTTTCTTGAGTCTGACTATAATGAACAGTCCCTGTCGGCAATTTCTGCTTCTGGTGGCGGCACGTTCATGTCGGTGTATGATACGAAAGCTCTTCAGGACGTTTTTGCGTCCCTTGAGCATTCCGTTCCGGTTGTACCGTCCCAATGGACGCGGACAGTTGAAGAGCCGCTTCATGGAGTGCTGCTTCGCTACATTCTGGCGCTTGCCGCTTTCAGCTGGATTTGCCGGCGTGTATTCATGGGGGCAATACTATGAGTGCGTTTTTTGATGCGCCCCTGATTCTTCTTCTTGCGTTGGCAGCTCTTCCTGCCGCGTTATTTGTACTCAGGCGTTTTTTGTGTATACGCGAACAACTGTCTCTTGCCGGCGGGAGCGGCTGGCCGGGAGAAACGCTTGCGGCAGCCATGATGCTCAGGACAGGTTTGTTTTCTGCTGCCTGGATCCTTCTTGTTGTTGCTGCGGCAGGACCCCAATGGGGGGTTCGTCTTGAACCTGTCAGGGAACAGGGAGCAGCGGTCATTTTTGCTGTGGATATTTCACGGAGCATGACGGTTTCGGATATTGCCCCGGACCGGCTTTCATTTGCAGCACAGTACGCCGCCCGACTGGCGGAAAAAATTCCCGGTATTCCCTGCGGACTGGTGCTTTTCAAGGGGGATGCGTTTCTTTCCCTCCCGCTTACAACAGACCGCCGCGCCCTCATGGACGCTTTGTCTTCCGTTAATCCTGCCATGTCCACCGTCACCGGAACGGCACCTGCCCGTGCGCTGCATGTTGCTGCAACGGCGTTTCCCCGCTCTCTTGCGGTACAGCGGTACATCATTCTTCTTACTGACGGGGAACAAACATCCGGATCAATTGCCGCTGCAGCCGCGGAACTCAAAACGCAGGGCATTACCCTTTTTGCGGTAGGGGTGGGAACGGCAGACGGTATGGAACTGGATGTTTTTCCGGATACGGAAAATACCAGAATGCATCTCTCCCGTCTGGATACGCGTGCGCTGGATTCGGCTGTCCGCTCTGCGGGGGGAGACAGTGCATATATCAATGCAGTGCAGGCCGGTTCGGCTCTTGCCATCATAGAGCACATATCGTCGCGTACGGAACAGGGCAAGAAAACTTCGTTAACGGCGCGTACGGTCAAACGGTATCCATACTTTTTATTCGGTGCAATTCTGGCGTTCTGTGTAGCACTGGCCTCGGGGGGATGGGTATGGAAAAAGTCGTGAGGGTATGCCTGCTGATTCTTGCTTCGGTGCTGTTTCTTTCCTGCGGGACACAACGGGCAGATCATGTCACGGTGCTTTCCGGACTCTTGTCCTGGGTTCGCCAGGACTGGAGTGATGCAGCGGTCGATTTCCTTCGCGCCGTGGAATTTGCCCGTGAAAACGATGATCCGCTTTTGCATGATTATGCCATGTATGGCCTTGCTTCTACCTATCTTGTTCAGGACGAATATGATGCAGCCCTTGTTCGTCTTGCGGAAATTTCTCCCGACGCACCGGAGGAAATACGTGCCGGGGTATGGTATCAAATTGGTATTGCCGCATACCGGAAGGGTTTGTATGATCAGGCTGCGACATATTTCATCAAAACACTCGAAATTGAACCTGGCTCAACCGATGCAAAAATAAACCTTGAATTATGCCGTCGAAGCATCAGTGCCCGTGAATCCTCAACACAAAATGCCGCTCCTGAAGTAGGTGAATCGCGACACAACGACGACGAAACAGAAATCCTGTTCAGTCTTGTGAGGAGAAAAGAGCAGGATGTGTGGCGGAATCGTGACCGTAGTGAGCAGCCGTCCGGTGAGGAGGACTATTAGTCGTGAAAAAGGCAGTCTGTATCATGGTCCTTGGTGCTCTTTCGTTATCACTTGCCGCATTTCAGGCAGAACTGGTCGTACCGGTTGTGGAATGCTTTGAGGGAGAGTCCATCCAGGTGGAAATCCGGGTGTTTCCGGCACGTCCGGCGCAAACGTCGCTGGAGATTGAATCAGTTCCGCGTGATTTCTCGCTTGTTTCTTCCAGGAAAGAACGTAAACGTCTTGAGGATCCTTCATCCTTCTCCCCGGAACTCGTCGATTCAGTCGTGTTTATCCAGGAATGGGCGACGGGAACGGCTGGCCTTCGGGTTCTCGGTCCATTCATTGTTGTTGTCGATGGTATGGAGCAAGTGTTGGCTCCCGTTGAGATATGGGTTCAAGCGCGTCATGATGCCCGCCGGGGTGAAATACGGTGGATGTTCGATACTGATACCCAAACCATCCGGCAGGGGACACCGGTACCGTTGGTGCTTGAAGGCAGGAATCTCTTCGAGATTTTGACACTTGAATGTCCCCCGCCACGCAATGCATTGCTGGAACAGTCGGAACGTTCGGTTGTACCGGGTACAACCGCCGGATCTGATTGGGTGCCTGTCGCACATTTTACCTGGACACCTCTGTCCGGGGGCGTACAACCGTTACCCGTTGCACGTTTGATGTATCGTTCCAAAGACGGTGAAGACGCTGTTGCCGGGATTTCCCGCACAACGGTATCTGTTTTGACTGCAGATCCGGTTGTACATGAGCAGCCGGATTCTCCGCTTCTTTCTGCTGCGTTTACCGCTTCTGCTGCTGACGACGGCACCCGGCACACCGCGGACAAGGAGATTCCCGTGCCGCTGTCAGTGAAGAATTCTGCCGACCCCGTGGCAGAGGCGGCAGCACGGGCGTGGCAGTCCGGCCGTTATGGGGAGGCTCTCGCTTCGTTGAGACACAGTGAGTACGTATCGTTTTTTCCGCGAAAATACCGGATCATGCGGCAAGACGCCGAGCATGCGCTTGGTTTCTCCGATTACCCGTCGCCGCCATCGAAGCCGTTTGTGCGTGTTGTTTCTGGATTCCTTCTAGCCTCGCTGTTCGGGTTTGTTCTTGTTTTTCCCCTGCGGAAGAAGTCGCGAGCGTTGTCTGTTGTTCTGGGGTGTATGCTCTGTGTTATTGCCGTTTCGGCTTTGGCCGGCGCAGCCATGCTTCCGTCAATACGTTACCCGGAAGCAGTATGTACCGGAAGTGTTCTTCGGCAGATACCGGAGGAAACAGCAGGCGTTGTAACAACCATTCCCGAAGGCACCCCTGTTTCGGTTCTCAAGAAAACCGGCGCCTGGTACTATGTACGTTTACCCGCTGCCGGAGAGGGCTGGGTATCCGACGCCTATATTATTCCCTATACATCGGCAGGTTTTTATGGATTTTGGTGACATCCTTGATGAATGGGATCGTGAGACTGCAAAGAGTCGTGGAAAACCGAAAAAGGGGATACAACGGATGCGGCCGGATGACCAACCGGATGCCGGCGGCAGCAATAGTGCCCAAAGCGCGGACGAGCTTCCCGCTGCAAATCCGATGGACGTGTGGCTCAGACGGTATGGAGTAACAGACAAGGATGCGGAGCCGGAAACCGGCGAAGAACCTGTTCACGTTCGCCGCCGCCGTCTGCGGAACATGAAGTGTGAAGCACGGATCGATTTGCATGGTCTGACCCGCGATGATGCATGGATACGTCTTGAGGCCTTTTTTGCCGATTGTGTCAGCCGGAAGCTGGAAAAGGTTCTCATCATTCACGGGAAGGGGACTCATTCCTCCGATGATCCGGTTCTCCGGAGCATGGTGCATCTCTTCATAGAAAAGCATCCTCATGCGGGAGAATCCGGGTATTCCCCGAGCAGTGAGGGAGGCGCCGGCTCAACCTGGGTAATTCTCAAATAGTACTTGTAACGTCGGTTCAGTTTCAGTACCTTGGTATTGACGTTGTTTATGGAGAGCCGTACTGACAATGAATGATTACTATACCATCCTTGGAGTATCCCGAACCGCAAGCCAGGCCGAAATAAAAAAGGCATACCGGGAACTTGCGTTCAAGTATCATCCCGACAAGAATCCCGGAGATCGTTCGGCAGAAGAGCGGTTCAAGAAAATCAGTGAAGCATATTCGGTACTCTCCGATCCGGACAAGAAGGCTCAGTATGATCTGGGCGGGTTTGCCCGTCAGGGAAGGTCCTCAACCTCGTCATCCTGGTCTGGCGAGAATCCGTTCCAGGGATACTCCTGGACCTATTATGGTCCGTTTGGCGGTTCGGGTACTTGGCAGCAGCCGGAGTATGAACAATACACCAGGAAACAGGCGTTCGAGATGCTGCTCAGAAGTGTGTTGACCCTGCTTGCCGGGACGCTTCTTCTTCGCTACTCATTCTTCCTGGGTATCTTTGGATTTTTACTGTGTATTACGGTAATAGGCAGGGGTTTTATCAATACGGTGCGGGCGATAAAATTGCTGCTTCAGTCAAACTGAAAAATCACTTTTCCCGGTAGATGATTCGTCCGCGATTCAGATCATATGGAGAGAGAGCTACTTTTACGTTGTCACCGGGAACGATTCTGATGTAGTGCTTTCGCATTTTGCCTGACAGATGAGCAAGGATTACATGCCCGTTCTTCAGTTCAACTCTGAACATGGTGTTTGGAAGAGATTCCTTGACAACCCCTTCCACTTCAATAGCTTCTTCTTTGGCCACAGTTCCTCCATAAATGATGCGAAAAAGTGTAAATTTCATTTGATTTTTACAGATTTCGTTCGTATAATTCTATGGTCTATCACTATAATTGTCAACTGGAGTACTTTGTATGGATAAAGAATTCGTTGGGAAAATGAAAGAGTCCCTGTACACCCTCAAGCAGGAAATAATTGACACCCTTGTCTCAAACAACGAAGATTTCCGGGCTATCGTAGAAGGACTCGATCCCAAGGATTTCGCTGATGTTGCAGCAGATGATATGGATCGTAAAATGCTGGAGACCATCGGGTCAAAAGATATGAAACGCATGCGGCTCATCGATTCCGCCCTGACGAGAATCGAACAGGGAAAATACGGATCCTGTATGCGATGCGGAAAAAAGATACCGAAAGAACGCCTTGAAGCAATTCCCTACGCGCTCATGTGTATTGAATGTCAGAGTGCAGACGAGCGCAGAAACCGCTAGTTTTTTTCAACAATTTTGGTAGCAGTATCTAATGTCTCTGTTTCGTATCCTCCCGAGCCCAGGAAGGTGATTTCGCGGTACCCTGCCTGCCATGCAACCGTCATGGCTTTCTCGTAGGCAAAATCGATATCGGCGGCCGAGTGGGCGTCCGATGAGATGGTTACCGGAACATTCCGTTTGAACAGGAGGGAGAGCAGCGTCTCCGACGGATAAATTCCGTCTATTGCTTTTCGTGCCATACCGCCGGTATTCAGCTCCACAATTTTCCCGGACCGGGCGATAACCTTCGCGGTCTGCTTCAATTCACGCGTGTACCAGGGGTCGCCTTCGTCAAAAAAGTGCAGGATGCCGTTCCGTTTGCGCACCAGATCAAGATGCCCCAGTATGTCGCAATCACAGGATGACACCATTTCCCTGACGGTATGCCAGTATTGTTGTACTGCACGCTTTCCGTCGTTTCCGAACACGTCTGAAAGTCCCTGGGCAACTTCTTCAACCGGACCGTCTACAGACCAGACTCCTCCGTTTTGTTTTGAACTCGCGAGCATGTGTACCGATCCGATAAGATAGTCCGGGTCGAATTCCCGATAGATTGACGAGTCCGGGGCCGTGATTCCGGGAATGTAGTCGGCTTCGAATCCGCACAGAATGCGGATTTTCCCGGCATTGTTTTCGGCAAGGGCGCGTATTGTTTCAAGGTATTCGGTATAGCGGTTGGCCGGAAGATGCCAATCTGTTGCCAACGGCCAGGCTCCGTGAGCGCTGAATCCCAATTCCTGAAAATTTCTGCGGATGGCCTCGGCAACGATGCTGGCGGCCGAATCGGTTCCATCACAAAACGTGGTATGTGTGTGATAATTTGCCCGTCTCATGGTACATATCCTTCTTCTACGAGTCGTTGTTTCAATTCTGTAAAGGCCTTTCGAAGGCGTGCAAGATTCTCTTGTGTATTGGTATCAGGGTTTTCTTCCAGTTCGGCGGCAATATCAGCCAGGTGGTTGGCCGTGATTGAGCGGGAACTTCCCTTTATCAGGTGCGCCGTTGCCTGAAGTGCGTCATTGTCTGCATCGGTTGCGGTTTGTTCAAGTATGGAAAGGTGTTCTTCGGTTTGGCGGATGTATTCCCGTATCAGGGAGGCCATTGCGTCGGTATCCCCCATGAGGATATCAAAAAAAACCGAAGGATTGAAAACAGCGGGATCCCGTACCGGAGACTCCGTGTGCGAGCCATAGCGGGAGACCAGTTCAAGAACGTCCGAACGTTTGTACGGTTTGGGAAGTATCTCGTTCATGCCACATGCAAGGCATTTCTCTTTCTCGTCATCCTGTGCGTTTGCCGTACAGGCAATTATGGGAAGGGAATAACCGCTCTCGCGCATCCACTGTGCGGCTTCATACCCGTTTTTTCGGGGCATCTGAATGTCCATGAATACAAGATCGACCGGTTGCTGCTGAATCTTTTCCACCGCCTCCTGTCCATCCGCTGCCTGAATCACCTGCGCTCCTGCTTTCTCGAGGAAAATGACCAAAAGTTTGCGGTTAACCGGATGGTCTTCTGCTACAAGAACTGTAAGACCTGCAGCTGCGTTTTCTGCCGGGGGCGCAGTTGTATCCGTTACCGGCCGGCCTGCTTCAGGTACATAGCTTTCATCATCAATTGCTTCGAGCTCTTCAACCACTTCCAGATCATTGGACGCCTGTGAATGGTCCCGAAGGAAATCGTACAGGAGACGCCGCTTGATTGGTTTGTACAGGTATCCCTGAAACCAGTCGAGCAATTTCATTTTCGCTTCGGCTCCCAACCCGCCTTCCGGAACCATGAGAAACAGCTGGGCCTGATTGATGTCAGGGTTTTTGGTGATTTCTGCCGCCAACCGCCATCCGTCCATTTCCGGCATGACCATGTCAATGAAGACAACAGTGAACGGTGCCCGTGCCTGAAACGACGACTGCATGAGCGACAATGCCTGGATTCCCGACTGGGCGCGTGACACCTGGTAGTATCCCTGTGCGGCAAGCATACCGGTGAGGATGTTCAACGTTCCCGGGTTGTCATCCACGATAAGGAAACGGGTCTGGCTTGAAAGGGGAAGCTTTCTCGGCGTTGGTTGTTTAGCCGCGGTAATGAGGGGAATTTCGAACCAGAATCTGCTTCCGCGCGGTTCATTCGGTGACACGCCGATTTTGCCACCCATGAGGGTTACTATGTTGCGGGAAATGGAAAGGCCGAGCCCGGTACCGCCGTATTTCCGGGTTGTCGAAGGATCTGCCTGGAAAAAGTCGGTAAAAAGCTTTTTTCGTACCGACTCATTCATCCCTATTCCCGTGTCGGTTACTTCCACATAGAGGATCTGTTCCTGCTGCTCAGAAACAGAAAGCTCCGGATCTCCGGTTCCCGGGAAGGCTTGAACATATATTTCTCCGGTTTCGGTGAATTTTACCGCGTTCTTGACGAGATTGAGCAGCACCTGTTGAAGGCGGTTCGGATCTCCGACAATAGCAGCCGGAAGGTCGGAACTGATATCAATATTGACTTCGAGACCTTTCTTATGTGCTTCCATGGCAACGAGATCAACCGTTCGTTCAATAACATCAACCGGATCAAAATCAATAGACTCGATTTTCAATTTACCGGCTTCTACCTTGGAAATATCAAGTATGTCGTTTATGAGCGTCAGCAGGACATCGGCACTAAAGCGGACTTGACGGGCATATTCGGTTTGTTCCTCGTCAAGACGGGTTTCGGCAAGAAGTTCAGACATTCCGATTATGGTCTGTATTGGCGTCCGGATTTCATGGCTGATATTTGCCAGAAACTGGCTCCGGTTCAGACTTGCCTTTTCCGCGTTCTCTTTTGCTTCTATAAGATGGGTTTCTTTTATGATTTGAGGAGTAATGTCGTCTACCAGTGCAAAGAAACGGTTCCCCTCCTGGCGGTGAACATTCATGCGGTACCAGGAAAGTGTTTGCGAATCCCGTTGGCGGGTGAAATCACACGAGAAGAAGTCTCCGGTTCCGGTAAGAAAGGCATCAAAGCGTTCCGCTTCGCCCGGACTTGAACGCTCAAGTACTATTTCCCTGATGGACGGAAGCGTCCCCTTGCCTGCCGGGTTTTCACCGGCGATTGATAGCAGTGTTTCCGCGGGTGCATTCCATTCAACGGGGACACCGCTTTCGTCAAGAACGAGGTATGGAATACGGGAACGCTTCAGGTAATCATTTGCGGATTGTGCCATGTCAGATCGCCGCCTTCAGTACCTCGATGGCTTTTTTCAGGAGCAAGTGCGGCTCAAGCGGCTTTATCAGGTAGCTCTTTACTCCGGATGCCAGTGCTTTCATGACTGCTTCACGTTTGCTCACTGCGGAAAGCACAATGACCGGACTGGTGATATGCTGTTCCTTGATTTTTTGAAGTACCTGAAAGCCGTTCATTTCCGGCATGATGAGATCGAGAAAGACAAGATTATACCGGTCATGATTCTTGCTTGCCAGATACGCTGATCCTGATTCAAAAAGATCCACTTTTGCGTTAATAGCCTGAAACGTTTTGGCAAGAATATTCCGGATAACGACATCATCATCCACTACGGCGATATGGATTTCCTGTGCTACCGTACGGAGAGATTCAAGTTCGGACTTGAAACGCATTTCGAAACTGGCGCGATCGCTCGTGCTGGTGTCTGCTCTGAGTATTTTCTCCGAGATGACGGTGGTTGGGTTGTCTCCGTTTCCGGTATCCCGTACCAGAGACTCTACCGCCTTTGTCAGGTTGTCTACAACTTCAATGTCCCGATATTGTTTGTTGCCCGAAACAAACTCACGGGTAAACCCGTCCATGGTCAACAGTTTGATGCTCCGGTTTCGAATTCGGGAGTCGGAGATAATACTGTCGAGAAGCAGTTCCAGATTCATTCCGTCGGCAAAGGTCAGGGACAGGTCGCTCATCATGACCAGCACTTTCGGGGCTGCAAGATCATACAATTCCATGAGTTCGCGGATTCGGTACTTGAGGAGTCCCATTTTCTCACGGTTAAGGCCTTGCGCAATTTCAATGAAGATAATGCCTTCATTGACTCTTGCTTCCAGAATGCAGGGGGTTACATCGATTGTAAAATCAATGCCGAGTGCAGCTCCCGCTTCGGAAAAGAGCTGATCAATTTTAACCGGTTTCGGAATTATTTTGCGTACGCCGAGAACGGCAAGCCGGCTGATTACCGGTTTTTCGAGCTCATGTGCCATGAGTATGACCGGGATTTTTCGGGCATTCGGGTCTTTTGCCTTTTCTTCAAGGAGATCAAGAAGAAAATCCCTGGCGGAGGCATAATCAATAATGGCAAGATCGGGCACAAGGGAGCGCATCTTGGAAAGACTGTCGAGTTTTCCAACGCATATCGAGATTTCCACATTTTTTGATTCAAGCTTTTCGCTGATAAAATCCCGGAATACACTGGATTCATCGATAATCAGTACTTGTTTCATACAGATAAAAGTATAACTGTTGAAACGGTTTTAGAAAAGAGAAAAAATCGTTCAGGAGACCGATGGGCGGGATATGGTGAGATCATTTCTCAAATCCACGAAGTCATTCCAGTCAAGGCGGCTTCCGGGAACATCAAGGGCATGGCGCGCTGCGGTGTTTGCAAAGTCAAGCGCTTCGGCGAGGGGAAGATTTTGCAGGGACGCGCACATGAATGCGCCGGAGAAAACATCTCCGGCGGCTGTCGAGTCGATACAGTATTTTTTTTCGGCAGTATCGCGGTGAATTTTTCTGCCGCGATGCCATGCGGTGGCTCCCCGGGGACCTTCCTTCCGGATAATGCAGGGGTAGTTCTGGTGTTTGTCGGTGTAAAAGGAAAAGACGGTATCGACAAGGGCCTCGGCACTCTGCATCCCCCGGTCTCCGGGGACGGTATGTTCGAGTGCGGCAGCAAGCGGGAAGGCCTCGTCGGCGTTCACCAGCAAGGTGCAGTCAGTTCTGGCAAGAAATTCGGGGAGCCGGGATCCCCGTTTGTCTGCCACTTCTTCCGAGCCGATATCAATAACAACCGGGATAGAGAACCCCTTGCAGAGGGTCATAAGACGTTCAGTTACCGCACTGTTCATGAGCAGTCGTCCGTCAAAGAAAACCATACGGGTTTTTGCCGCGATGTTTGCTTCTATTTGTTCGGGGCGCAGTGTCGGCGCCGCTCCGGGAGCACAGGCTATAGAGGTAACCCCACCGGGCATGTGAACAATCAGGCACCGGCCGGTTGTCATGCTGCGTTCTTCAAAACAGCGTTGTACGCCATACGCGGCGATATCTGCGTCGAGAATCCTTGCCCACCGGTCGGTTTCACGGTCTTCCTGTCCGGTGCAGCCTACGATGCTTCCGCTGTATCCGAGTGCCGATGCCGTTTTGAGTGCATTGGCGGCGGCACCTCCGGATACATACACCGGATTATGTACCGCAAGAAGCAGCTCATCGAGCCGTTCCGGTGTTACATGAACCGTGCTGCCGGGGTGCAATCCCAGGGAAAGTGCGGCGTCTTCATCGGAAAAACAAAATATGTCAAGCAGTACATTGCCAATTCCAAGAATATCCATCCGCACCTCCCATGAGAGTCTTATTGTTGTCCGGGTATCTTGACGATTATGTCGGCAAGACGAGGATTCTTTTCCAGATCGGCCTTGAGCCCTTCCCTGCGTCCCTTGTTTACATAGTCCGGTGACTGGAACGAATAGGTAAATCTGGTATGTACATCGTAGGTGCCCTTCATGAGTGCATAGGCATCTTCCGTCATGACGAGTTCTTCATCGGTAGGAATAACGAATATCCTGATAGGCGAGTTATCCGCGCTGATACAGGTTTCCGCATTTCTGGTCCGGGCAAGTTCGTTCTTTGCCGGATCAAGAATGATACCGAGATGTTCAAGATCTTTACAGAATCCGGCGCGCATGAGCGAGTGGAATTCACCGACTCCTGCGGTGAATATGAGTGCATCGGGCATTTTGCCAAGAGCGGCAATGTATGAACCGATGTACTTGCGGACGCGGTAGGTTTCAATTTCATAGGCAAGTTTTGCGCGCTTGTTGCCTTCTTCCATGGACTTGGTAACATCGCGCCGGTCGGCATATTTGCCGGTAATGCCGAGAAGTCCTGACTGTTTGTTGAGGGCGGTATCAATTTCTTCCACACTCAAACCGGCCTTGCGCATCATGTAAAAGGCCAGCGCGGGATCGCAGTCGCCAGAACGGGTTCCCATGACGAGGCCTTCGAGCGGGGTAAGTCCCATTGAGGTGTCGATGCATTTTCCGTTCTGTACACAGCACATGGACGCACCGTTACCAATATGGGCAATGATGACGTTGGTGTCTTCGGGTTTCTTGCCGAGAAGAACCGATGCCCGTTTGGCGGTAAACAAAAAGCTGGTTCCGTGGAACCCGTACCGGCGAACCGAATATTGTTCATACCAGTCGTGGGGAACCGCATACAGGAAGCTCCTCTCCGGCATGGTTTGATGCCATGCGGTATCCATGACGGCGCAGTGGGGTACATCGGGGAGTACTTTCTGGGCTGCTTCGATACCCATGATGTTTGCCGGGTTGTGCAGCGGGCCGAGATCCTGCACTTCACGGAAGGTGTCCAGTACTTCGGGTGTTACGACAACCGATTTGGTGAATTTGGTACCGCCATGAAGGACCCGGTGTCCTACTGCCTTGATGACGTTCATGTCCGAGATGACCCCCACATCGGGGTCAGTCAGGGTACGGATGATGAGTTCAACCGCAATTGTGTGATTGGGGCATTCATGCTTCATGGTATACTCGGGTTTTCCGGGGGCGGTGTGGGTAATGGATCCGCCTTCCTGGGTTACCCGTTCAACTACACCGGACGCGATTACGTCGCGGGTTTCCCAGTTGAACACCTGATACTTTGCCGATGAACTGCCGCAATTGAGCGTGAGAATGACCATATTCGGGCTCCTGAAAAAAAAATAATACGTTACATAAACGTTAAAATTCCGGATGTTTTTTACCTGTCCAAAGTATACGGTGATTGTGGTATACTTGCAAGGGAGAGGAATATATGGATAAAAAGCGTGACTGGTTTGAGAGCGAATCGTTCTGGGCACAGTATTCTCCGGTTCTTTTTGACGCTCAACGCTGGGCCGAAGCTCCCGCCGTCGCCGACGGCGTATTTCGGATAATCGGTGCCGGGGTTGGAGAACCGTATCGTGGAACAGAACAGGATGCCTCCGGTGACGGCCCGGTTATTCTGGATGCCGGCTGCGGTCCGGGACGTATTGCGGTTGAACTTGCCCTTCGCGGTGCACACGTTACCGGGGTGGATCTGATTCGTCCCTTTTTGAACGCTGCGATGGACAGTGCCCAGGGTGAAGGGGTTGAACTTGATCTTGTGCAGGCCGATTTGCGCAAATTCGTCCGTCCGGATACCTTTGATGCTGCAGTAAGTCTGTACACGAGTTTCGGATATTGCGACACCATAGAAGAAGACATGCAGATTCTTGCCAATATTGCCATATCAATCAAAAAGGGCGGCTGGTTTATTCTTGAAATGACCGGACGGGAGATTGCCGTACGCGATTTTACCGAGGGTGAGTGGTTTGAGCGCGGCGGATTTACCGTTCTCACCGAATTTGCCGTGGAAGGTGCCTGGGAAGGACTACGTTCACGGTGGATGCTCATAGATGAAAACGGCAGAAAGATTGACCATACCTATGTGCAGCGTCTCTATTCGGCGGTTGAGCTCAAACGTCTCATGATTGCGGCGGGATTCACCTCGGTTGAAATATACGGGGATTTTGATTTTTCACCGTATAACGAGAAAGCGCGGACAATGGTACTTGTCGCACGAAAATAATCAGTACTGCTACGAAAATTGTTGAAAAAAAGGCCCCGGTTACCCGGGGCCTTTGACATTACTTGATCAGGATGAACTCAACCCGGCGGTTTTTCCACCAGTTTTCACGGTCGGCACGTTCAACGACCGGTTTGGTTCCTCCCATACCGACTGTTGAAAGTCGTGAACCGTCTACACCGTTCCGAATGAGGAAGTCGCGGACGGCCTGTGCCCTCTGACGCGAGAGGGGTATGAGTTCCGCATCTTCTTCCTTCTGGGTACCGGTTACGTTATTCGCGTGTCCTTCAACCTGGATGCGGTAATCCCGGAACTTGTTGATGATTTCGGCAATGCGTTTCAGCACCTGTACGTTCTTTTCTACAATTTCCGGATCGAGTCCGTTAAAGTCTGCGGCATTTTCCCGGAATATTATGGATGGAACCGCTATTTTGAGCTGGCCGCCGTCACGAATAACGAGAACGTCCACCGGAATGTAGCCGCGTACGACCGAGACCATACCTACCGAGTCTTTAACGGTAAAGGTGAACGGGTAATCGGTTGCCGACTGTACCAGTTCTCCCTTGAGCGAGCGCCCATCCCAGATTATCTGTTCGGTAATGCGGTCCGTTCCACCGGTTTTCCAGAAGACTTTTCCGGCAGTTCCCTGCGGTTCGCGGATTTCGAAGCTCCATTCTTCAAAGGGGACTACCGATTTTGCCTGAAGCTGTATGAACAATTCGTCATCGATACCGTCATTATCCGGGCTGAAGTATCGCGGACTCAGCCGTACATTGAGTTCTGGTGCTTCATTGGTAACCAGGAAGGAACTTGATCGGGCTTGTACCCGGTCTCCTTTGTGATAGACAAGTTCCAGTTCGGCATGATAGCTGCCGCGCAGGGTTTTCCCGCTGTTGTCATTTCCGTCCCAGCGGATGGTTGCCGGAAGGGTTTCCGATGAAGAAGAATCCCATGTTTTGACTGCGTCGGTGTCTTTCTTGCC
Organism: uncultured Treponema sp.; assembly: GCA_964527175.1. Lineage (GTDB taxonomy): Bacteria > Spirochaetota > Spirochaetia > Treponematales > Treponemataceae > Teretinema. The sequence goes on along the minus strand of CAZGQQ010000011.1, from coordinate 9,720 downwards.
GTCCGGAATAATGCGAACCTGCCAGGTTGCGAGTCCCTGGGGAATGCTTGCCACAATGGACAACTCCTGGGTATCGAGGATGCTGTCGCCGTTGGGTGAGAATGCCGATGTTCCCGCGGTAATGTATGCCTTGGGTGTCCGGGAGTCCACCACGAGATTGCTGAGGCTGCGTGTTGTCGTATTACCGGCACGATCGGTACTGGTGACGGTGTACGTGTAGGTTCCGTCGGCAACCCGGTTGCCGGTAGTATCGGTGGCGTTCCATTCGAAGTTGCCCGCTTCCCCTCTCCAGGTGATTTTCTTGACCGCGGTATTCCGTTCGCCGGTAATTGTTCCGGTCCACAATTCTTCTTTTGAAGAACGCTGTGTTACGGGAAGACTGTCACGATTTCCGTCGCCATTTGGCGAGAACAGGGCAAAAGGCGCGGAGATTTCAATTGACGGAGCAACAGTGTCCAGCTCGAAGTCCGGAGATGCGGACCGTGATGTCTGCTGGTTTATGAGGGTTACTTCAAGAAGCGCACGGTATGTTCCGTCCGGGGCACGGGTTCCGGTGTCGCTGCCGGCGGCAGGATCCATGATTCCGTTCCAGGTAATTGTTGCGGGTACGGTGCCGGTGCCGGAAACGGTCTTTACAACCGAACCGCCGGCCCCTGCTATGGTAAGCCGGTAGCGGTCGGTTGCCGTTGCCGCCTTGAGTACGGGAGTAAATACCAGGGTATCTTTGCTGCCGTCACCATTGGGAGAGAACGCCGTCGTGTTGACCTGGAGAATGACATCGGCTTTTTCGGTGTTTACTTCCACCTTGACGATGGGCGACGAGCCGGTATTGCCGGCACGGTCAGTCGCGAAAAGGCGGTAGCCGTACTGGCCGTCAGCAACAATTTTACCGTTACTGTCGCGTCCGTCCCAGACAAGGGTTGAGTCCGGTGCCGGGCCAAGCGCAAAGGTGCGAACTGCCGCTCCCGCCGGCTTTCCTGCCGCATTGAGGGGCACCAGTTCACCGGTCCATGATTCTTCACGGCTTGTTTGCTGGGTAAAGGTTACGGTATCCAGTTTGCCGTCTCCAACAGGGGAAAACAGCGGTTCCTTCGCCCGAACCTGTGCTTCGGGAGGGGTCGTATCAAGTTCGAATACGGCAGACTTTGCCTCGGGAGCATGTCCATTGCTGTATTGCGCGGCGAATACTGCCTGATACCGGCTCTCCGGGAGAATTTTCCCCGAATCATCTTTTCCGTCAAACGCTATTGGTGCCGGTTTTCCGGTGCCGGAGAAGGTACGTAGCGCATTCCCGTCCAGTGTCTGTACACTGACTTTCCAGTCTACGAGTCCTGCGGTTACCGGCATGCTCGGTTCAAGTCGTACTGTATCCCGGATGCTGTCGCCGTTGGGAGAGAACGCATTGGTATCAATGCTGATGTTGATGGCGGGCTTCACGGTGTCTACAATGATGTTTTCAATCTTTTCGGCGTTTGTGTTTCCTGCCCGGTCAACAGCACTGATCCGGTAGGCGTATACTCCGTCGGGAACGATTGAACCGCTGTCAGTTTTTCCGTCCCATGCGGTATTCTGCGGTTCACCATCTGTTGTGATGGTGCGAACTACGGTACCGCCTGCATTCATGAACTCGGCCTTCCACTGGTCTTCTTTCGAGCCGGAAAGCGCGATGGTGAAGGAGTCCTTGTTTCCGTCTCCGTCGGGGCTGAATATCATGGCGTTGGCTCCTGACGGAGGCCGTACGGTTATCTGTGGCGGGGTATTGTCTATATGAACGGTATGTTCTTCGAGGCTGTCCGTGTTGCCGTTATCATCTGTCGCGGTAATACGGAAGGTATAGCTGCCGTCCCGGGCGGTGTCGCCGGAATCGGTTGAACCATCCCAGCGAATCTGTTCGGGGAGGGCAACTCCCTGTTTAACACTGGTTAATACGGCCCAAAAAGACCGCAAATCCTGCATTTCCGGACGAGACTCCTTGTTTTCAATGGTTCGTACGGTATTTCCTTCAGCATCCTGTACGACAAAGGACCAGGCTACAACGTCCCGTTCGTCTGATATGGTTACCGGTACGAGCAACTCGTCCTGTACACCGTCGTTATTGGGGGAAAAATAGACCGGTTTGGGGTAGTCGACCTCAATTTCCGGCGGTGTGGTATCTTTGACCCCGAGACGGATATTGAATCCTGCGCCGATGGCATAGAGGTCTTCATACAGCGGTTTTACCCCGATTGAAGGGGTCATTTCGCTTTGTGACCAGCCCTGGCGCGAAAGGAAGGATTCGGGATCCGGTGAATTAAGCTTGAGATTGATTCCGATACCGAACGAAGGTATGTAGGTTTGTGCACCTTCGGCGGTTTCTTTCATGTTGAAGTTCCAACCGGTCCGCAGTGTCACCTTGTCGCGGATTACCGCTTCAAGGCCGGCATCGAGGACAAAATTCTGCACAGTAGGGGCCGAGACGTCCACGGAAAGGCCGAATTTGATGTTCTCCGTTTTTACCAGTGTTCCGGCAATACCGAGATGCGGCGTAAATGCGGAGGCATATCCGGTAGGATCGTCTCCGTCTATTCCCCAGGTATCGGGAGTAAAGGTTCTGCCGAGTCCGGTTACCGAAAAACCGATTTTTGAGTCCTGCAGGAAGCCGAGGTCTCCAAACAGGTACAGAATGCCTATTTCACCGCTCAAACCCCATCCGTCTCCGACTCCGGCCAAAAGTCCGATACCGGCATACAGCTTGTCGGTAAGTTCTTTGGAAAAGCTGGTGTGCATGAAAATGGCGGTATCCAGCGGAAGGGAGTCAAATGGCGATTTGATCAGATGCGCGCTTGCGCCCAACACGCCGCGGCGAGTGGGATACAGTGCTCCTGCATTAACGAGATGTCCTGTTCCGGACTGGTCTCCCGCGCTCATGATGGCTGCGTACGAAGCGTCGAGGGTGATGCGCTGCTCTGCGGCCGAAAGCGCCGGGTTAACGGTCAATTCGCCGGGCAGGGCCGGGGCAAAGGGGCCGCCGGTGACACTCGAATTGCCGCCGAGGAGTTCCGGCGAGAAAAACGCATTGGTTGAATCTCCTCCGGGGGGCGGGTTTTGGGCAAACATGAGTGGTATTGCGCACAAAACCATGATTATGCATAACAAATTACGTCGTAAAAAGCTCATAGATTCCTCCTGAGGGCCTTTCTTCCGCACTACAAACAATTCGCGGGATGGGTTGTTACTTTTCACCTGGTATGATACGTCTTTTTTCCTGTTTGAACAATTGCTTTTCTTTTCTTTACTATTGGCGCTTCCTGAAGATTCTCTTGACTGATGTTGGCCGGGACGGTAGTATTTTGTCATGAAAACCAGATCTTTCAAGGGCGGAATCCATCCGCCGGAGCGGAAGAAGGGTACCGAATCCCTTCCGCTCACCCGTGCGTTCCCTCTGACAAAAACAGTGTGGATTCCGGTCACCCAGGGTGGCGCTCCCAATACACCGCTCGTAAAACCCGGTGATACGGTCTCGCTTGGCCAGAAAATTGCCTCGTCAGATGCGTATATGTCGGTTCCTGTTCATTCCTCTGTTTCCGGAACAGTGAAAAAAATTGAAACCCGGTTAACTACCGGAAATGTGGAAGTGCCCTGCATTGTTATAGAAGCGGATGAAAGCGGTTCCACCGATTTCATGCCACCGCTTGATCCGTTCACCTGTACCCGGGAATCCGCCCTTGAGCGGATACGCGAAGCGGGTATCGTCGGAATGGGCGGGGCGTCCTTTCCGGCCCATGTAAAACTGAATCCTCCCGAGGGTTCGGTCATCGACTATTTTGTGGCAAATGGTGCCGAGTGCGAGCCGTATCTGACCATTGATGCCCGCATTATGGCCGAGCATGCTGCCGACATTGTGGACGGTATTGCCATTGCCATGCGTATAACCGGTGCCCGGAAAGGGTTTGTGGTTATCGAAGACAATAAAAAGGATCTCGTTCCCGTTCTGAATCGTGCCATCGCAGATCAGCGTTCAAATCCGGTCGGTGCCGGCGCCCATGATATTTCGGTTGTGATCTGTCCTGCCCGGTATCCCCAGGGATCGGAGAAGATGGTCATAAAAACCGCGATCAAGCGGGAAATCCCCTCCGGAGGCCTTCCTGCAGCGGTGGGGTGTGTGGTTCAGAACGTTGCGACACTCAAAGCCATTTCAGAGGCATTCCGTTCCGGCAAACCGCTGGTTGAGCGTCCGCTGACCATCTCCGGAGGCGCCTGTACTGCTCCCGGAAACTATGTGGTTCCGGTGGGAACCCTGGTGGGCGACCTCATTCCGGATACCATTACGCTGGAACCGGGTATAGCAAAGATTGTGTCAGGCGGACCCATGATGGGATTTACCATGAAAAGCGCCGCTTTTCCGGTTCAGAAAAATACCTCCGGGGTACTGTTTTTAACCGATCGGGAGATTGTCCTGGAACAGGAATCTGCCTGCATCGGCTGCGGCCGGTGCGTAGCCGCCTGTCAGTGCCGGCTTTCTCCGGTACTGATTGATCGTGCGCTTCAGGCGGATAATCTTGACGAAGCGGTTCGCTGTGGACTTCTGGACTGTATTGAGTGCGGTACCTGCGCGTATGTGTGCCCGGCACGTATTCAGCTGGTACAGCGCTTCCGGGTGGGTAAAGCCCGGATTCGTGAAGAAAAGCAAAAACAGGAAGCGCGGGCAAAAACAAACATCGTATGTCAAGGAGTCAGCTGATGGCACCATCGGATAGAAACGAAATATACCTGTCATCGAGCCCTCATTACGGCTCTCCGGTCTCAACCCGGAAAATCATGCTGACCCTGATCGCCATATTGCTACCGATTGCAGGGTGGGGCGTGTATCTGTTCGGAATGCCGGCGCTGGTTACGCTTGTTGCCGCAGTGGTTTCCTGTGTGGTTTTTGAAGCCCTGTTCCGTGCCCTGCTGCGGCGGGACATCCGTATCGGCGACGGAACGGCCGTTATTACCGGATTGCTGCTGGCCATGGTGCTCTCGCCGGTGACACCTGTCTGGATGACCGTCCTGGGCTCATTTTTTGCCATCGTTGTCGGCAAGGAGTTTTTCGGCGGTCTGGGTGCCAATATATTTAACCCGGCGCTCATTGGACGGGCGTTTCTCGCTATGAGTTTTACCAATTCCATAAATACCTGGATTTCACCCCGTACGGCGAATGTCCCCGATGTGGTAACGTCTGCGACACCGCTTACGTTTATCAAACCGGTGGAAGGAGTGGTTCAGTCTGCGGCCGACATTGCGGACAAGACCGGATTTTTCTCGTCGTCCGAGGTATATCTCAACCTCTTTTTCGGCCATCGGGGCGGTTGTATCGGAGAATCTGCCATATTTCTGATAGCGGCGGCTTTTCTCCTGCTGTTGGTAACCCGCATTATTGACTGGCGTGCGCCGGTTGCCATGATGGGAACGGCTGTTGCCGTAACCGCTCTGGCCGGTATTGATCCTCTTTTAACCCTTCTTTCCGGCGGCCTTGTCTTTGGCGCCGTTTTCATGGTTACCGATTATGCAACGAGTCCGGTTACCCGGCTCGGACGGATCATTTTCGGTGCCGGATGCGGACTCATTACCGGCCTGATCCGGGTTTTCGGCGGCATTCCGGAAGGAGTCATGTTCAGCATCCTCATCATGAATGCCCTGGTTCCCTTCCTTGACCGGCTGATTCAGCGAAAATACGGATATGTATCCCGCCGCAAGGGGGCCGCGCAATGAAAAGCATGGCGAAACTTTCTGCTACACTGGCCGCTTTTACGGTTTCTGCCAGTATCTGTCTTGCCCTGGTGCATCTTTTTACCGAGCCCTATATCAGGGCAAATGAGGAACGGGCACAAAATGCCGGATTGCAGCGGATATTTCCCGAGGCGGATCAGTTTGCTCCGGTCACGGATTTCCCTGAAAGCGGTATGTCGTCGGTTACCTTTGATGCGGCCTATATCGTGAAATCGGGCGGGACGGTTATCGGGGCCATTGTCCGGGCAACCGGAGCCACTTACAAGACGTCAACGTTGCTTGTCGGTGTCGGCCTTGACCGGGTACTCAAGCCGGTTGTGTTTATAGAAAACACGGATACTGCCGGTGTGGGAACCAAAACGGAAAAGAGTTCTTTTATAGACCAGTTTACCGGAAAATCGGCTGATGACGGCTTTGAACTCGGTAACGATCTTGACGGCATTGCCGGATCAACAATATCCGCCCGCGGGGTTTCCCGGATCATACAGATTGCCGCGCATCATGCTGGTGACTATCTTGCCGAACATCACGGCGGTACGGCCGGCAGCGGCAGCGCCCCTGTCGTGAAGGAAGCCGCTCCCATGAGCGTGGAAGATGCGCTTGCGGATATCTGGGGCGAGCTGGATCGTACGGATGTTTCGGCGGAGATTGAAAACACCATTGAACGGACCGTTCTCCTTGACGGAGCCTGGCTCGTACGTGATGGTGACGAGGTTGCCGGGGTAGCCATTCTGGCACGCGGCCAGACATACAAGGCGTCGGCCATTCTGGTTGCCGTTCGTCCCGACCGGACGCTTGCCGGTATCCGCATCATTGAGACAACCGATACCAGAAACTATGGCTACGCCATGGTTGAACCCGATTTTTATGAACTGTTCACCGGCAAGCCGGTTGACGACGCGTATATGGTTTCACCACCGGTTTCGGATGGTGATATTGATGCATTATCCGGGGCTACCATTTCGACACTGGGCGCGGCAAACATGATCAAGATTGCCGCATGGGAAGGAAGCCGCTATCTTGCAGAGAATCACGGCGGAATGCCTGGTCCCGACCGGAGCGAACCCTTTGTTCTGAATGAAATACCACAATGGGAGTAGGGGAACTGCATGAAAAACTATAAAGAACTGTTTACGAACGGTATCGTCCGGGAAAACCCGCTGCTCGCGCTCATGATCGGTCTGTGTTCCGGACTTGCCATTACGACCAGTGTCGCAAACGGAATCGGTATGGGACTGGCCATGACCTTTGTACTGCTCATGAGTGAGCTGATAATCAGCCTTTTCCGGAGAATGATACCCCAGGCGGTGCGCATTCCGATTTTCATCGTGGTTATTGCGTCTTTTACCACCATTGTTAATCTGGTCATGAAAGCCTTCCTTCCGGAGCTTTCCGGCTCACTGGGGGTATTTATTCCCCTGATAGTGGTAAACTGCATTATCATGGGACGGGTGGAATCGTTTGCCTCAAAGCAGCCACTGGATCGGGTTGTCTTTGACTCACTTGGAATGGGTCTGGGATATGCCTGGGTTCTCGTGGGTATTTCCGCTGTCCGTGAACTGCTCGGAGCAGGAACCCTCCTGGGCTTCCGGCTCATTCCGGAGTCGTACAGCATGGGCTTTTTTGCCAAGTCTCCGGGTGGATTCTTCGTGTTCGGAATGTTTATCGCCGTCAACATGATGCTCAAAAAACGTTTTGAACGGGGAGGTTCCGCACAATGACCGAACTTGCTAAAATTTTCATATCTGCCATGCTCATAGAGAACATTGTTCTCATGCGTTTTTTGGGGCTCTGTCCCTTTATCGGCATGTCCACCGATATAAAAAAATCGACCGGAATGGGTGTTGCGGTCATATTTGTAACCGTCCTCGCAACCGCGGTTACCTGGCCGGTATATAATGGCCTGCTCAAGCCCTACAATCTCGAGTTTCTCCAGATTCTGGTGTTCATTCTGGTTATCGCCTCGCTGGTCCAGCTCGTGGAATTCTATCTCAAGAAAACCGCTCCCGCGCTCTACAGTTCCATGGGGGTGTATCTCGCACTTATCACGACAAACTGCGCGATTCTCGCGGTTACGTTTGACGTGATCATCAAGGGGTATTCCTTTATTGAGTCTCTGGTGTACGCGGTGGGTGTCGCTTGCGGGTTTTTCCTCTCGCTCATTTTGCTTGCGGGAATACGTGAACGGCTCAAGATTGCCCCTGTACCGGCGTTTCTCAAGGGCATGCCCATTCTTTTTGTCGCCGCCGGTCTTCTTGCCATGGCTTTCGGCGGATTCGACGGACTCATCAAATAGGGGTTGGAAATGAACATACTGTTGGCAACAATCGCCGTTTCGCTGGGCCTTGCGGCTCTTCTGGGTTTTTTGCTCGGATTTTTCAAGAAGATATTTCATGTAGACGTTGATCCGTGCGAAGCACTCGTACGGGAGGCCCTGCCGGGAACCAATTGCGGTGCCTGCGGTTATGCGGGGTGTGATGCTCTGGCTTCCGCAATCATTCGCGGCGAAGCAGGCCCGGACGGTTGTACTTCCGGCGGAGCTTCGGTTGCGCAGGCAATCGCGAAGATCATGGATGTGGAAGTAGACGCCACAACCCGGGTTGTGGTGCTCCGCTGTCAGGGAACCCTTGAACACTGCAAGCCCAAAGCAGAGTACATCGGGGTGAAAACCTGCAAAGCGGCAAAAATTGCCGTAAATGGCACAAAACTCTGCGACTTTGGCTGTATCGGCTTCGGGGATTGTGAAGTCGCCTGCCCCTTTGATGCCATACATGTGGGACCCGACGGTATTCCCCACGTTTCGTACGACAAATGTACCGGATGCGGCCTGTGTGTTGCGGCCTGCCCCAACATACTTCTTGAACTCGTTCCCGTCGACCGGAAAGGCGCAATCGCCCTGTGTTCCAATCGGGACACCAAAAAAGCGCAGGTTATCAAGGATTGCAAGGTAGGATGCATAAAATGCGGCAAATGTGAACGGGTGTGTCCGAAAGACTGTATCAAGGTAACCAACGGGATTCCTGTTGTACAGTATGATATATGCGATTCCTGCGGAGAATGTATCCGTGCGTGTCCTACCGGAGTATTGAAACTGGTAGAAGACGTTATCAGGATTCCTGAATAGATGGCAGATACCAAGCAAAAGAAAGCCGGGGTTGTCGCGATAATCGGCCGGCCGTCGGCCGGAAAATCAACCCTGCTCAACAAAATGGCGGGAGCAAAGGTTTCTATCGTGTCTCCCGTTCCCCAAACGACCCGGAATGCCATCCGCGGTATCGTAAATCGTTCCCGCGGCCAGCTGATCTTTATTGATACCCCCGGGTATCATGATTCCGACAAAAAACTCAATATCCTTCTGAAGAGTATCGCAAAAGACCGGTTGCCCGAATCGGACTGCATCCTGTACCTCCTTGACGCGAGCCGTGAGGCCGGGCCGGAGGAAGCGGCCATTGCACAGCTCCTATCGGGGGTAGCAGGCCGGCTGGTCGTGGGCATCAACAAGATAGACCGTGAAGATGCCCGTCCCGGCATGATGCATCTTTTTCTGGAAAAAGCGCTACCGGATCTTCCGTCTGACCGAATCGTGGAAATTTCTGCTGAAACGGGAAAGAATGTTGCAACGCTTCTTTCCGCAATTTACGATATTGTTCCGGACGGTGAACCGCTATATCCGGAAGAATACTACACTGACCAGGATGTTGATTTTCGTATTGCGGAGATTATCCGGGAAAAGGCCATCCTGAATACCCGCCAGGAAATTCCTCATGCACTCTATGTTGAAATTGCAGATATGGAGATGAAGCGGAACGGCAAAGAACTGTGGGTGCGTGCGTTTATTGTGGTGGAGCGGGAAACCCAGAAAGCCATGGTTATCGGGAAAGGCGCCTCAATGATACAGAAAATACGAACCGAGGCAAAAACCGAGATGCAGAAATTGTTCGATTACTATATCAGGCTCGATTTGCAGGTTCG
>CAZGQQ010000010.1:28273-33128 GCA_964527175.1 uncultured Treponema sp. | reverse complement strand
ATTGTTACCGCAAGTGTATGAACTCCTCAAATCGGGCGAACTTGATCAGGCAAACCGGGATCTTGCAAGACTCTTGCAACAGGATCTTGAAAATGCGGAAGTGTTGTTCGTATTGACCGGAGTAACCTTTTGGATAGACAAACTCAAAAGGGCCCGGGAGTCATCAACCGATTTTGAACGCGGTGAGTATCTTGTTTCGCAATGGCGCCCTTTTACCATCTATATGGAAAAAACCGGTGCGCTGTATGAAGTGGGAATGTATGCTATCAAGCAATGTGTTTTCACGCTTGCGCTCCGGTTTTATCAGTCTTTGTACCGTGAAGACGGAACTGCACAGGAAGCGGAACTGTATCGGAAAATTGGGCTTTGCTACAAGTCTCTCGGAGATTTTGAGCGGGCGCTCAATCTTCTTGAGCAGGCGGTCAATGCTGAACGGGATTCACCGGCCATTCTGGCCGAGTTGGGAGACTGTTACGCATTATGCGGAGAAATACGTCTTTCAAAGGTGTATTTTCGTGAAGCATTCTTTCAGGGCGCCGATGCTGTTGAGCTTCATTTTCTGGAGTCGGAGATTATCCGGCGACTGATATCACAGGTTCAGGCACTTGGCTACTCCGGTCAGGCACTTGCCGAGTGGCTGCCGGTGTACGGTGTTCTATACGGGGTTTTGAACGTAAAACGCGAGCTGAGGGCTCTCGAATTCGGGAAGCTCAAGCAGGCAATTTTTGCGCTTGAAAATGAAATCAAGGATGCGTCCGAGGAATCCAGGGCAACTCTGGTTCCCCGGCTCATCAATCACTATTTCTGGCTCATTGATCATTACATCAATGTTAATGACGATAAAACCAGAATAAATGAAGTGTTATTAAAAATCAAATTGCTGGATACAGACGTGTACAACCGGTACACCATGTAGAGCCAGAATTTGCAGGAGAAAATTACCATGTCCGAGTCGTTGGTTAAATCTGTCCAGAACATGCTGAATGAAGAAAAGTGGACCCGTGCCACCATCAGCAATTACTCCGTTAGCAATTTCAAGGATTTGGACGATGTCATCAGGGAAGCGTCCAAAGAGAAATGCGTTGACGAGGTTAAAGAGCTTTGTGATGAACACCTTTCTCATACCAAAAACAGTATCATAGCCCTCTATCTTTCCGGAGTTATTGCACTTTCCAAACAGCTTCTGGACGATTCGGCCATGATTAATCTCGTAAGCATTTTCATTGATAATCATAAAACACAGATAGTTGAGTATCTGTGTACCAGAATTCTCGAATTCGGTGAGTCCAAGTATGCCCTTCGTACTCTCGCCGATACGTATAAAGATGACAACAACGATGCGGTATATGACATCTGGGAACGGCTTGTAAAAATTGACTATGAAGAAGCTGATATTGCCAAACAACTTGCCGAAAAGTATGAACGTGATGGTAATATCGACGCATCTGTTGAATTTTACAAAAAAGCCCTGTATCGCTATATAAACCGCAGACAAGTCAATTCCGTCAAGGAAGTTTGGGCGCATCTGGTAACCCTTATCCCGGAAGAAATTGACTTTTTCTATCATGTCCAGAGGAAAATCTCCAAGAATATCGGTGATGACCGCAGTGCCATGCTCATGCAGGAATTGTATGTATACTACAAGGACAAACAGGACTGGGACACTGCCATTGATATACTCAAAACAATACTGTCCTGCGATGACAAGGATTCCTGGGCTCGCAAGGAAATTGTTGAATGTTTCCGCGGTAAATACGCAAAGCACAGCCTTCTTGAAGAGTATATCCGTGCCTCCAATCTTAACCAGAGCTGGCGCAATATTTTCGAGGCAATTGCCGAATTCGAAAAACATATATCGTTCGATGCCGGAAACTTTGTTTTCCACCGCTCCTGGGGCGTTGGCCGCATAGCAAAAGTTACCAATGATGAAATAACCATTGATTTTGCAAAGAAACGGAACCATACCATGAGTCTCAAGATGGCGGTCAATGCCCTTCAGACACTCAGTAAGGAACATATCTGGGTTCTCAAGTCTGTATGGAAGAAAGAGAAACTCACCGCCAAGGTCAAGGAAGATCCTACCTGGGCGCTCAAGACAATCATCAAGAGCTACGACAACAACTGTGATCTCAAACATATCAAGGCTGAACTTGTTCCGTCTGTCCTGACTGTTAATGAATGGACCAGCTGGAGCACGAAAGCGCGTAATGTTCTGAAAGATGATCCTTCCTTCGGGGTCAATGCATCGAACATTGACATGTATATGGTTCGTGATCGACCCATCTCGCTTGAAGAAAAACTCTTCAACGAGTTCAAGGCGCAAAAGAACTTCTTTTCACGTATTGACCTTCTGCTCACCTACTCCCAGAAGGCAGATCCGGAATCAGAGTTTTTTGCAGAAATGTTCAGCTATTTCTCCGGATATCTCAAGGCTTTCAGCCAGGTTAACGAGCAGATTATCGGATCATATCTGGTCATAAAGCAGATTATTGCCGCACACCCTCACCTGAATCCCGGAGTACAATACAATTTTGCGGAACTCTTTGAAGAAATAGATGATCCTTCCGCCGTATATACATCCATCAAGGATAACGGACTCAAGAAAAGCTACCTGCAGCATATAAAAAACTTTATAACCGAATGGCCGGAAGTATACATCAAGCTGTTCCCGACCGTTCTTTCAGCAGACATTCTTGATGCCCTGGTTAACGAGGGATATGCCGATAAAATCACCGCTCTTGTTCAGATGTGTTTTGAGAACTACCGGGATTATCGTGAAGCAGTTATCTGGTTCTTCAAGAACTCCCAGGAAGATGAATGGTTTACGAATGCAGGAATACCGTTCGAGAAACAGCTCATTACGCTTATTCATATTCTGGACATAACCTTCCGCGAAATTGAGAATCACCGTGATACTACCGAGAATCGCAAGATAAATCGTCAGGTACAGGCCATTCTTTTCGGTAAGGATGATCTTCTGGCCAGTTTTATTACTGAGCACGATTCAGATACAGTCACGAGGTTGTATACCCTCATCGATGACGTAAAGGATCTTGATCCTGGCGTGAAAATGCAGCTCCGCAACAGCATTCTTGAAACTCACAAGGGATTCAAGTTCTTTGGCGGCGAAGAGAAGACCGTTGTATCCCGTGGTCTCATTGTTACCGGAAAAATGCTTGAAGAAAAGAAAAAACAGCTGCAAAATATTGTTGATGTGGAAATGCCGGCGAACTCGAAAGAAATCGGGTATGCACTTTCATTGGGTGACCTTCGTGAAAATGCCGAATACAAGGCCGCAAAGGAACGCCAGACCATCCTGAATACAACCGCAACACGTCTTCAGGAAGAAATAGAACGTGCACAGGTTTTTGACCCGACAACAGTTACTGTTTCCCGGGTTTCTTTCGGAACAGTGGTTACCCTTACCAATAACACTGAAAAGAAGGAAGAAACCTACACGATTCTCGGCCCATGGGAATCTGATCCGGACAACTCGGTAATTTCCTATATGTCTCCGTTCGGGAATGCCATATTGAATCACCGGGTGGGAGAAACACTTACCTTTACCATTAACGAGCGCGAATACAACTATACGATTACTGCAATTACTGCCGCGCCAATGTGATTTTTCTAATCGAAGGGGTATGGGCATGAAAAATGTTAAGAGACTGGTCACGGTATTCATTCTGCTGTTTGCCGCATGTACTGTATTTGCATCTGGAGCCGACATTGTTGTGCTCATGGATGCATCCGGGACCATCCTTCCCTGGTTTGAACAGGTTAATAACCGCATTCTGCCGGATATTACCAGAAAGTTTGTTCGCCAGGGTGATACATTTCATCTGATATCCTTTAATTCGAGAGTAAACCTTGAAGTTGTACAACCGGTAAAAAATGAGCAGGACATATCCCGTGTTGTTTCACGGTTCATGCTCCTGTATCCCCTCGGTATTAATTCCGATTTTCTTTCCGGCTTGCACTATACCTGGCAATATGTGTCCTCCCTTGCTCCACAAGGTGAAAAAATTGTCATTATCATTTCTGACGGAATATTCAATCCGCCTGATACGAGCTCGTATGCCGGCTATTCTCCGGAACAGTCCGAGGACGAGCTGGGTTCACTTACCAAGAAAATTCGCAGCGCGGGCTGGAAGGTTTATTATATAAAACTCCCCTTCCCCGAAAATGCAGTCATCCGTTCTCTCGATGACTCGGTTATCGTTGACACATCCGCCGGTGCTTCGGAAGAGGAAACAAAAGAGTATTATGATGTTTCCGGAGCGTTTACCTCGGAGCTTGATATTCCGGTCAGTGAATTTCTCGGCGACGATGTACCGGTTGATTTTGTCGACAAGGTATTTGCCCTACCGGTTGTAACATTCCCGGAAGATATTGGCTCCCAGGGGCATTATTTTGTTTTGCCGCTCAAGATTGAAAATGTATCTGAAGACACCGTCAATATGGAACTTAACGGGGTCATGTTTGATTCTGTCAATGTTCTTGAACAAACATCCTTTATTTCTATTAAACCGGGAAAGTCAGCAACACTGCGGGCAAAGATCATGCTGCCCGAAACTGTACCTCTGGGCAAGCAGAGCATTCCCCTTTCACTGCGTTTTTCCAATAACGTTCGGACCGTACCGCAGTCGGGATATATAACTGTTGACCTTCGTTCATTCTCCCTTCGCCAGTCGTTGCATCGTGGCGGACCTCTTGTGTACGCACTCATTCTCATTCTCATAGCCGCCTTGCTGATTGTTCTTGTGTTGTTCTTTGTTGCCCGCAAAACATCCCAGAGTGCTGTATCCGCAGTACAGGGAGCTTCCGGCGAGAACCGCGACAAGAACATCGCCTA
>CAZGQQ010000010.1:0-28173 GCA_964527175.1 uncultured Treponema sp. | reverse complement strand
CAGTACAGGGAGCTTCCGGCGAGAACCGCGACAAGAACATCGCCTACACCACCGGTGAGAACCGCGACAAGAGTATCGCCTACACCACCGGCGAAAACCGCGACAAGAGTATCGCCTACACCACCGGTGAGAACCGCGACAAGAACATCGCCTACACCACCGGTGAGAACCGCGACAAGAACATCGCCTACGCAATTGATAAAACCGATTCAAACGGAACACTTGCCGCAAGTGCCGCTGAAAATGAACGCAGCAGAAAAGAACGATTTGCTGTTCTTTCCGGTGCAGCACCGTCACATGTTTCCCGCGGGAGCTTGAAAACCGGTGCACGACCCGGTGCGCACGTCCCGGTTCTGGAAGACAGAAGCGTCATGCTTGAACTGTTTGTCAATAATCAAAATACCGCTATCGGAAGACGGAATGTTCACCGTATGAAAGCAGGTTCGCATCTTACTCTTGGCGGCGGCATTTCATCCTTCCTGGTCTTTCTCGTACGATTCCCCGCGCGTATCGCAGAAGTACGCTTTGACGGCGTACAATGCACGCTGGCAATACTGAAACCGGAATTTTTTCCGTATGAAGACGATGTTATCATTGAGAATTGCATTAACCGTGAAATAACCGTTGTATCCGACCACGGATACGAGGTATCCTTCATGCTTCGTGAATTTGAAGATCCGGTAGAACGGCTCAACCGGATGCTGACGTCAATCAAATACTGATTACAATCGAAGCAACTGGAATCTATTCCGATGAAAGGGCGCGTTTTGCCTGACTTTGCAAGCCGCCCATTCTGTCATTCTCTGCAATGGATTCAACGTGGGATTTCAGATTGCTGAACCGGTTCCGGTTATAGAGTTCTATGCCAAGCCCTTTTGTTACGGTATCTCCATGAGTAATATACGCTTCAGCCACTGCTGAAAGCGCGCCATCATCATATTTTGCAAAAAGCTTGCCCAATTCATACCGGATCCATTTTTTCTTGTCATCCTTGAGACTTGCAAAAGCAACCTGTACCGCATCATCGATAACTGCACTGCGGTTGTGTTCCATCAGGGCAGAAATTATTTTCATGCGAACCTTGTCCGATGTCTTTTGTTCACGCACCTTGCTGATCATCCAGCCGGTTGTTTCATGTTCATCGAGCATGGCAAGTACTTCATAGGCCTTCATTTGTACTGCCTCGACCGGGTCATTATCAGCACGGTAGCGAACATACGGGGCAGCTTTTTTCGAATTTTGTTTGTGCACTGCTTCCAGAGCTTCCAGACGAACACGATAATGAGTATCCTTGAGACCTTCAAGAACAACCTGTATCGCTTCTTCATCGGTGTATCCCGCAAGGGCCGCGACAACAGCAGCTCTGAGAATGGGATCATCTGCCTCGAAAAGTCCGGAAAGTATTTCTACACCGCCCTCTTTTCCGATCATTCCTATGGCACGGGCAGCAGTTGCCCGTATCATGGTATTTTCTTCTTCATCCTGTGCGACAAGGATAAAATCTTCCCAGGCAGATTCGCTCTTGAGCTCTCCCAACGCAGTCATTATATTCTGCCGGATAATGAGACGTTGGCGTTCATCTCCCGGAATATTGCTTTGAAGATACTCAAAAAGATAGATGGCATCTTCATCGGTACCAATTTTTCCGAGGGTACGTATTGCCTGATCACGGAATTCTTCGGATTCATTGCTGAGCAAATTTCGCACAAGAGGAGCAGCGTCATTCAGGGTGACTTTCTGAACATACGCAAAAACGGAAGAAACCGTTGTGGAGGGATATTCATAGGGGTCCTCCAATACTTCAAGACAATACTCCTTGAAGGCGTTGTTCTTCTGGGCTCCATAAAAGGACAAAATACTGTCACGAACAGCAGAGCTTCTTGTTCGTACAAAAAGTGCTTCAAGCTCATCATTAAAGGTATGGTCTTCGCGTCGTTCAAGATCATTGATTAATTCAACTATTTCATTTTCAAGACCATATTTGAGGACATCAGACCGCTTATCGTCAGAATCTGCATGCAGTAATGATAAACCGATGATAATCATTGTACCGAATATGGCAATTCTCTTCCCTGAACAAATCACTGAAGACCTCCGCTTAATCGAGCCAAAAAAGCCCTGCGATATTCACTGAACGTGCCCTGTTGTATGGCAGCACGTATTTCTCCCATCATAGTATGTAAAAAAGCAAGATTATGAAAGGTTGCAAGCATACAGAAAAGAATCTCGTCCTGCTTGTATAAATGCCTCAGATAGGCACGACTATACTCACGACAAACACGACAGGTGCATTGTGAGTCGATGGGAGAAAAATCCCTGGTATAACATTCCTTCTTGATCGAAAGCTGACCATCCCGGGTAAACAGCGAACCATTTCTGGCATTTCTGGTTGGAAGAACACAATCAAAAATATCTATTCCGTTATACACGGCATCCAGTATATAGTCCGGAGTTCCGATACCCATGACATACCGGGGTTTTTCCACAGGTAGCAACGCAGCAGTTTTTTCCAGAAATTCCGTATACAGGTCTCTCGGCTCACCAACCGAAAGCCCCCCGATCGCAATACCCGGAGTATCAACTTCAAGCAGAAAATCTACGCTTTCTTTTCTCAAATCATGATAAAAATTGCCCTGGACAATTCCAAACAGTTTTCCCTGGTAAGAATCATCGCTTTCCAGCCAGGTTTTTTTCGCACGGGCCGTCCAATCTTTGGTTATATCAAGCGCTTCTTTTGCTTTTTTCCACTCAGTACCATAACCGGTGCAAACATCCAGTTGCATCTGTATGTCACTGTTGAGCTGAGCCTGCAACGAAACAATTGATTCTGGTGTCAAGAAATGGGAAGACCCATCAATATGACTGCGGAAACGTACGCCTTCGGGAGTTATTTTTCTGAAATCTGCCAGGGAGAATACCTGATATCCGCCAGAGTCTGTAAGAAAATTGCGCTTCCATCCGGAAAAACCGTGCAAACCTCCCGCCTCTTCAATAATGTCCATGCCGGGCCGCAAGTACAGATGATATGTATTTGCCAGTATAATCTCGAAACCAATTTCTTCGAGCCAGTCTTTTGTTACCGCTTTAACCGTGGCGTTTGTTCCCACCGGCATAAATGCCGGAGTTTGAACGTCGCCATGCGGAAGGTGCATTACTCCGGTACGGGCACGGCATTGAGGATCTTGTGCGGTTAGGGTAAAAATGGTATCGGATTTATTCATTATCAAGTCCTTGCATGCCGGAGTATTGAAATACTCCCTGCAGTAAAAATGAGTATTGGCATCCAGGCGCCGGATACCGGAGATATATATTCCCATTTTGCCATCAGCATGGTTATCATTTGTGTAACATAAAACGATACAGCAATAACCAGACTGGTAAGCAGACTCATAAGCAGTATATTTTTCTTGAACCTGCCGCCGAGGGAAATTGAAAAAAACAGTACTATAAAAATGGTGAACGGAAAAGAAAACCGTTTGTAATAATTCGCCAGGTGTTCGGTATACGGTATTCCTGCACGACGAATAAACTGTATATATTCCCTGGCTTGTACCGCAGTCAGTTCATCAATTGATATGACATGCCGCTTGAATGTATCTGGTGGTTCATCAAGAACAATACCGGAAAGTGAATTGGATACCGTCACAGAGCTATTATCAGTAAATGTATATATATTCGGATTTTCAACAGTCCAGGAACCATTATTCCAGTTTGCGAGATTCCCCTGAATTATTTTTTGCAAAGCTCCTTCACTATTTCTGCGAACAATAAATACATTGTACAACCGCTGTTCAGTATCCTGATAATAGTCTGCAAAATAAACTGTTTTATCATCACGGGAGAGAATAACCAGGTT
The DNA here is from genome assembly GCA_964527175.1 of uncultured Treponema sp. GTDB lineage: Bacteria > Spirochaetota > Spirochaetia > Treponematales > Treponemataceae > Teretinema. The sequence continues at coordinate 24,317 of CAZGQQ010000010.1, read as the reverse complement.
GGTATTACTGAAAGATTGTTCGGGATCAGTAAGGGCTCTGCTTAGCGCATTTTTTTGTGCTTGTGCATGAATGACAACCCTGTCTTCGAAAAAGAACATTGCAATTGAAAAAAAGAATCCAAGAACCAGAAGCGGCGCGACCAGTTTGAATAATGGATAACCGGCGGAAAATATCGAAGTAAGCTCATTCCGTGCATACAGTGTTCCCATGGTATACGATGACGCAAACAGAACCGCCATCGGAAGTGCAAAAGAAATGCACTTGGGAATATATAACCACATGACGTTCATCACGGACAAGGGCGAAACAGCATTGGCGAGATACTTCCACAGGTTGGAGAAAAGGTCTGCAAGTTGTAACAGAACAACAAAGAAAAATAGCGCTACCAGACAGACCGGAATGAATTGTTTGATAATATACTGCTGAAGCAAATATACACGAAGTGTTATCATGAAAACAACTTCCTTCCGGTAAAGAACAATGCAAGAAGCAAAATGACCATATTGGGGATCCACATCATGATACTTCCATTGAAGCCCAATCTGACACTAAGGGTCTGACCACCAATAAGCAAGGCCCAATACAGAACGGCAATAAAAAGACCTACGACAAATCCGCTACTCTGTCCACTGTGTTTTGCAGTTAATGCAAGAGGAAACGCCAACAATACAAAAAAGAAGGCTCCGAACGGTATGGAAAACTTTTTATGGAATTCCATGCGGTTCATATTCAACCGCTGTGGTCCGGTATTCTCTTCGGCATTTTTTATTTCCCGGTACAAGTCACGGGAACTCATCTCCCTCGGTGTTATTCTTCCGGTATAGGCAGGTAGAACATTCTTTGCAAGAATGTTGTATGTAATGGAATCTGAATCAACAATATCAAATTGTTCCGGATCACGACGATCAAAGATGGCAACAGATGAATCTTTCATGCGCAAGGACATGAGCACGGCACTACTGTCAGATTTGACAATTTCAGCTTCCGTGGCAGCAATTACCCGTTTATTGCCGTCTTCATCGGTATCAACAACAAGCAACTTGTCCATGATTGAATTCCGTATCGTGCCCGTTATGACAATGGCTCGTTCATTTCGCTTGATTGAATTTGATTCAAGCTCCAAAGCCGGAGTTGAAGTAAGTATCTGCCGGTACAAACGATTGAATTGTATAGTTCCGGCAGGCAAGAGAATGTCGTTTGTAGCAAATGATACTATGGAAACAAGTATGCCCACACATACTATCGGAAGCATAATGGAACGAAGGGATATACCCAGTGTATTCATTGCCAGAATTTCGCGGTCACTGACAAGTCTTCCCACTCCCATAAGGGTACCAACAAGTGCGGCAAACGGCGCGGATGTTGCAATGACTGAAGGCAACGAAAAGAATATCAGTTTTACAACATCGAAGAAAGGTGCCTTTTTTGATAGAACCTGTTCAGCCATGAGAAGAATCTGGTTAACAAAAAATATGAGAAAGAAGAAAAGAAATGAAATTGCAAAATAGAGAAGCATTTCCCTGGCAATATACAAAAAAAGGGTTTTTCTCATTTATTTTTTGCCGGTTGATCCATATCCCCCCGAAGATCTATCCGTCTCCGAAAGAGAACCTGTCTGGACAAAATGTGCGCGCGGTACTGCTGCAAGAACCAGTTGTGCAATTCTGTCTCCATTTTCCACAACAAAAGATTCCGAACCCGAGTTGAACAAAACAATACCGATTTCACCGCGGTAATCAGAGTCAATTGTTCCAGGAGTGTTCATGACGGTAATTCCGTGTTTCACGGCAAGACCGGAACGGGGCCGAACCTGTATTTCGTATCCTTCCGGTATTTCTACTGTAATGCCGGTTGGTATGAGTTTTCTCCCGCCGGAAGGAATAGTAATTGGAGCGTCAATAAAAGCCCGAATATCGGCTCCTGAAGCCCCTGCCGTTGAATACACGGGTACTTCAGCTCCTTCGCGTGTTATACAATGTACGGTTATGTCCATGTTCTCATGACCTCTTTCAGTGATTTTTTCGGACCATACAGAATCAGGCTTTTATGCTCGCTGCGGCATGATTCATGCAGTTGTTCATGTATGGCCTCTGCCCGCAACTGTCGAATCAGGGCTATTGATTCTTCAATGTCTGTTATTGACCCGTTAAAGAGTATTTGACGAGCCAGCCGTTTCATCCGGTATTCAGTATCGTCCGCTGACAGTCGCAGTACTCCCGTTATATGACTCTTGGCATCCTCTATCTCTTCTGCGGTAAACCCATTATACACTATCTGGTCAAGCTCTTGCACCAGAGAATGTACCGCCTGATTCGTTTTATCGGGCGGAGCCGTGAGGCTGGAGCACCATAGTGCAGAATCTCGATTAAACACATAAAAACTGTACACGGAATAACACAAGCCCTGTTTTTCCCGTAAATTCTGAAAAAGACGGGAACTGACTGTATCACCGGTTATAGCATTGATTATTGCCCAGATATACCACATCTGTTGAGATTTGGTTTTCATAATGGGCCAGGACAAAAAAAGCTGTGACTGTCTGAAGGGTGATTGTCGTATCTGGATGCCCGGTGTTACCAGAGGAACCGTATCAGGCACCTTCTTCTCATCAGATGGGCTTGTCCGTTGTATCGACTGAATACTGTCGACAATGCTATCCGGCGATATGTTCCCTGCAGCAGTAATCAAAAACGGAGCAGTTTGAAAAACAGTTGTATACCAGCTTCGCAATGTTTCAGAATGAATAGTCCGTACATCATCAATAGTTCCGGCAATTGGCCGTGATACCGGATGATTGCGATACATGAGCGCAAGAGCGGTCTCCATTCCGTTCTCTTCAGGATCATCGTTGACCGCCATAATCTCGCTGAGAATGACATTCCGCTCGGTTTGAATATCTTCTTCGTTCAACGCAGCATACTGAATCATCTCGCAGATAATTGATACTGATTCCTCAAAGCACTCCGGTGGTACCACACACATGATACACACCAATTCGCGTTCGGTAAAAGCATTGATATAGCCACCGGCACGATCAAAAAAGAGTGCAATGTCCCGGGAGGATCTGTTTCGTGTGCCCTTGAACAGGAGATGTTCAAGGAAATGAGTCGCACCCTGAAAACCGTCCGGCTCGTCGCGGGAACCAACCGGAAACCAAAAACCGATTGCCGCAGAATTCGATGCGGCAACCGGTTCAATTACGAGGCGTATATTGTTCGCATAGGTACGATCAATTACCGGCATTTTCTCCCAGGGCATCAACATAGGAAAGATTGAGTCTTCCCATCTTGTCAATTTCCAGAAGTTTTACCGGAATAACCTGACCTTCCTTGAGAACATCGGACACATTGTTCACCCGATCCCGGGAAAGCTTTGAAATATGGCACAACCCTTCCTTGCCGGGAAGAATCTCGATAAAAGCACCGAAGTCCATAATGCGGCGAACCGTACCTTCGTAGATGCGTCCAACCTCGGGATCTTCAACAATTCCCTTCACGGCGTCCTTCGCAGCAAGTGCTGCTTTCGCGTTCTTGCCGTATATGGTAACCGTACCGTCATTTTCGGTATTGATGGTAACCTGATACTTTTCAGAAAGTGCTTTTACCGTCTTTCCTCCGGGCCCGATGAGTGCACCGATTTTATCGGTTTCTATCTTCATGACTTCGATGCGGGGCGCGTACTCTGAAATCTCGGTAGCGGGTTTCGAAATGGTCTGGTTCATGATACCGAGGATGTGGAGCCGTCCACGCTTTGCCTGCTCAAGGGCCTTCTGCATGATCTCGGTGGAAACACCGGCAATCTTGATGTCCATCTGGAAACCGGTAATACCCTTTTCGGTACCGGCAACCTTGAAGTCCATGTCGCCAAGGTGATCTTCCTCTCCGAGAATATCGGAAAGCACCGCGTATTTGTCTCCTTCGGTGATCAGTCCCATGGCAATACCGGCTACCGGGCTCTTCATGGGAACACCGGCATTCAGCATCGCAAGGGTACCGCCGCAGACGGATGCCATGGACGAAGAACCGTTGGATTCCATGATTTCGGAAACAACCCGCACCGTATACGGGAACGCTTCTTTTGACGGAACCATGGGCTCGAGGGAGCGGCGGGCAAGATAGCCATGACCGATTTCGCGGCGGCCAGTGCCAAGGCGTCCGGTTTCACCGACGGAATACGGGGGGAAATTGTAGTGAAGAATGAAGTTCTCACGGCGATCGCCTTCGATGTCATCGAAGATCTGCTCGTCGAATACGGTTCCAAGCGTAGTAACAACGAGTGCCTGTGTTTCACCACGGGTAAAGACGGCCGATCCATGCGGCCGGGGCAACACGTCGATTTCGCAAGTGATGTCGCGGATATCCTCTGTTCCCCGTCCGTCTACACGAACACCCTTTTCAAGGATGGTGGAACGGAGAATTGAGTATTCGAGGTCTTCAAACAATGCGTTGAAAAGTTTCTTCTGGGTTTCGTCTTCAAGCTGTTCTGCATACTTTTCGGCAAGATCTTTCTTGACAGCATCACAGGCATCACGACGTTCAAACTTTCCTTTGGTGTACAGCGCTTCCTTCATACGGGGGAACGCTTCGTTATACATGGCATCACGGTTAGCGAGTTCGGTCACTACCGGGCTGAGGGGAAGCTTTTCCTTGCCGCACTTTGCGCGCAATTCATCCTGCACGGCACAGAGAGCCTTGATTACTTCTTTTGCCTTGTCGAGCGCACCAAGCATGATTTCTTCGGACACTTCATGCGCACCGCCTTCCACCATGGTAATACCTTCGGCCGTACCGGCTACGACGATTTCCATCTCTGCTTTTTCAATCTGTTCAAATGTAGGATTAACCAGATACTGACCGTCGAGCCATGCGATACGAACTGCGGCAATAGGGCCATTAAAGGGAATATCCGAAATAACAACCGCCGCGGAACTCGCAATTACTGCAAGAATGTCGGGAGGATTGACCATGTCGGAAGAAATGCAGGTGGGAACAATCTGAATGTCCCGTCCGAATGATTTCTCGAACAGTGGCCGCATGGGGCGGTCTATAAGGCGGGAGACCAGAATTTCCTTGTCCTTCGGGCGGCTTTCACGTTTGATGAAGCCACCGGGGATCTTTCCCGCAGCATAGTATTTCTCATTATATTCCAGCGTAAGCGGAACATAATCCAGGCCTTCCTGAACATTCGAGGAAGCGCATACGGTTGCGATAATTGCCGATCCTGCATACTGTGCATAGATGGAACCGTTTGCCTGTTTGGCGAGACGGCCTGTTTCCAGGATGAGTTCATCGTCACCGATTTTGTATGTAATTCTTTGTACCATATCTGTTTACTAACCTTTGTGTGAAAAAAAAGAAAAGTTACCCGCCACCCTCGTGACAGGTAACTTTCTGGATTACTTGCGGAGTCCGAGCTCCTTGATAAGGGTTCGGTATGCTTCAAGATCACGGCGCTGGAGATATTTCAGAAGTCTCCGCCGCTTTCCAACGAGAATGATGAGTCCCCGCTGGCTGCTTTTATCTTTCTTGAACGTCTTGCAATGTTCCGTAAGTTCCTTGATGCGTTCTGTCAGAATCGCAATCTGAACATTGGTATTTCCGGTATCTTTTTCATTTGCACCGAATTTTGTTACCACCGCAGTGGTATTCTCTTTTGTAAGTGCCATACTTACTCCTTCTTTATCAAAATCGTCATGATAACCTAAAATTGTATTGCCGAAATGGTTTCCCGATCCGGTAATATACGTTCCTCCGACGGTACAATCCGTACGGTGTCACTGGTGATGTCGACCCGGACAGCCTGTTCTTCCGTATCCAGCAAATGGATAACTGCCGGATACACTCCCGGCGGAGGAAGTATCTGGGTAAACAGACTCCGGCCTGTTTCCAGGCAATTGCCCGTAAAAGACCAGTCCGGTGTGTTGAAATCAAGTAAAAATGGATGACCGAGATAACGTTCCGCAAGGGCAAAATCGGCGGAAAGGATGGCTTTCCGTACAGCGCTTGAGCTGATCCGGACTCCGTCCTGTTCTACCTGCCGAATGGAATCGAAACGGAATCCGTCTCTCAGGGAACGGGCGGAAATTTCCGCCGTTCCGGTATCCAGGCGATGTCCGCAGCGAAAATCAGGGCCAACGGCCAGATACCGCATACGTACAGTTTTTACCAGAATATCAAAGAATACACCTCCTGCCATTTTACCGAAATCGTCAGAAAAGTCAATCAGCACCACGAATTCAAAGCCATTACGGTCAAAGGCCGATAGGCGGAGATCTAGCGTTGAGACATCTCCGGGATAATGATCAGGATTCTTCAAAGCCCCCGGCGAACGGGTAAAAGTTACAAGCCCGGGAGAGAGATCATGAGCGGAAGCGTCAGCAAGAACGGCATCAAAAAGCGCCTGATGCCCCCGGTGCGGACCGTCAAACCCACCGATAGTGAGTGCGGTACCACGGCGACGGACAGTCATTTTGTCGAGTGCGCTGGTTGTTTCCGGTGCTGTGATACAATCCCATCGAAATATTTTCATCATGAATCCCGGAATACAAAATCGTATACCAGTCGCCCTCCCAGTTCATGAACAATACCGCAAAACTCTGTATTCATAAAGACAGCAGTTTCCTTACCTTCGCATCCGTCGGCGTCAACAAACCATGAACGATCCGGTTTTTTGCCCTGTAAAAAGCTGTCATGATAAGCCTTTTTCAAATGTACAACCGGTAATCCGGTTCCGTGAGCAAGGTCTTCGGTAAAACTCCCGCAGGCTTGTTGTATGTCCGGGAACGGTACCGATGGTACATCATCATGGTGAATGCCGAAAGGGGGAAGCAGCGATACCCCTGCTGCATTTTCCAGACGGAAGGGACCGACTGCGGTGCGCCGCAATACCGATGTATGGGCACACGAACCGGCGGCAATTCCAATATCCCGTGCAAGGGAACGAATATACGTCCCTTTTGAACAATGAACCCGGATATCGGCCGATAAAACCGGTCCGGTACCGGGATTAGCCGTTCCTTCGGGACTGTATAGTGAAATCAGTTCAAGAGCATGAATTGTGACTGTTCGGGGTACAAGCTGTACCGATTCTCCACTTCGTATACGATCGGAAGAACGTTTTCCATCGACATGTATTGCAGAATACTCGGGAGGTATTTGTGACAGTGTGCCGGTAAAAGATGGTACAATGGAAAGCAGGTTTTTTACATCCGGTAATGGGGCCGATTCAATAACCGACCCGTGGGGATCGAGTGTATCGGTTCGTTTTCCGAACATGATCCGTGCATGATATTCCTTGTCGCATGCAGTTATATACGAGCATAAACGGGTAAGCGATCCGGTCAATAAAACCAGAAGACCGTCGGCAAAATTGTCCAGTGTCCCGGTATGACCCACCTTCTTTGTTCCAAGGGCATTTTTAACCTGCCACAGGGAAGAAAAGCTGGTCTTGCCAGACTGTTTTGCCAATAATACGATACTGTTTCTCATTAGTAATGATCAGGGAACAGAATCCGGGTCTATCTCTTCTCCGGTAACAAGATTGTCAAGCTTGTGGACCATTTCAAATCCGGCACGAATACTGTCATCAAAAATGAAACTCAAATGGGGGAACTGGCGCAGCCGGAGTTTTTTCCCGAGAACTGACTGTATGAATCCTGCAGCACTCTGGAGTCCGGTAACGCCCTTTTTTGTCGTTCCCTGGGCAAGAAAACTTGATACAAAAACTTTCGCATGACCAAGATCTCGTGAAACTTCCACATGGGTTATCGACAAAAAAGTAGATACCCGGGGATCTTTTATCTTTCCGCCGAGAATGAGCGCGGAAATTTCTTCACGAATCTGTTCACCAAGCCGGTCAAGTCGATGTTCACCCATAGTGGTTTGCGGATTACTCCGCACTCTCCTTGGCGGGCGCTATTTTCTCGCTGTCCTTTAACTTGCGGGCCACTTCGAAGTATTCAATAACCTCAAGCTGATCTCCCACATGAATATCATTGAAGTTTTCAAGTCCAATACCGCATTCATATCCTGAAGCAACTTCCTTGACATCGTCCTTGAACCGTCGGAGCGAGGCCAGTTTGCCGGAATGAACAACAATACCGTCACGGATTACGTTTATGGTTGAACTGCGCTTAATGAGACCCTGCTGAACATACGATCCTGCAATTGCGCCAATTTTGGGAACCTTGATCACTTCACGGACTTCAACAGCACCGATGGTTTCTTCCTTGACATCCGGTGAAAGCATTCCTTCCATGGCCATCTCGATTTCTTCAACCGCTTTGTAAATAATATTGTACTTGCGGATGTCTACTTTCTCCTGTTCGGCAAGAAGTTTTGCCTGAGGAGTAGGACGTACATTGAAACCGATAATTATGGCATTGGAATCTGCCGCGGCAAGCATGACATCAGAATCATTGATTGCTCCCGCTGATGCATGAATAACGTTCAGGCGAATATCTTTCGTGGAAAGTTTTTCCAGAGACTGTTTGAGCGCTTCTACAGAGCCCTGAACGTCTCCCTTGATAATTACCTTGAGTTCAAGCATGTCACCCGCACTGATTGTATCGTACAGATTGTCCAGTGTGACTTTCTTGATGTTCTGGGAATCTTCGAATCGCTTGAGTTCCTGCCTCTTGTCTGAAATTTGGCGGGCCATGCGCTCCGTTTCGGTAACCTGGAACGGATCACCAGCATTCGGCATTCCTTCTAGTCCCAGGATTTCAACCGGCATGCTCGGTGTAGCTTCATCGAGTTTCTCACCATGTTCATTGAATATGGCACGCACACGACCGGAAAACACACCGGCAACATAGGGATCTCCTGTTCTCAGGGTACCCCGTTCAACGATAATTGTTGCAATGATACCACGACCATGATCGATACGTGACTCAATTACCTTTCCTTCGGCACGGCAATCCCAGTCTGCGGAAAGTTCAAGTATTTCCGACTGGAGAATGATGGCATCCAGCAGTTCATCAATACCGGTTTTCTGCAGTGCACTGATGTGAACAAACATGGTATCCCCGCCCCAATCCTCCGGTACAAGACCGTAATCGGAGAGCTTCGTTTTTACCTTGTCCGGGTTTGCTTCCGGTTTGTCAATTTTATTAACGGCGACAATTATGGGAACTTTCGCATCTTTGGCGTGATTTATCGCTTCCACGGTCTGGGGCATAACACCGTCATCAGCCGCAACAACGAGAATAACGATATCGGTTATTGCAGCACCGCGGGCACGCATCATGGTAAACGCTTCGTGTCCCGGAGTATCGAGGAAGGTTATTCTACCCTTCTCCGTTTTCACGGTGTATGCGCCAATGTGCTGGGTAATACCGCCAAATTCGCCTTCCGCAACTTTTGCAGAACGAATTGCATCAAGTGTTTTGGTTTTACCATGGTCAACGTGTCCCATTATCGTTACAACCGGAGGTCGATGCTTCTTTTCTGCATCCACTCCGGAATTGCTCTCGATAACGGTTTCATCGTACAGACTGACAATATTGACCTTACAGTTAAACTCCTGCGCAAGTATGGTTGCGATATCAGAATCAATGGACTGATTCATCGTTACCATCATGCCCATCCCCATGAGCTTCGCTATGAGTTCACTGGCCTTGAGGTTCATTTTTCGTGCAAGCTCAGAAACTGAAATTGTTTCCATAATTTCAATTTCCCTGGGAATTGCACGAGCGCGATCCATGGCTTTCTTTTTTTGTTGAAGCATTTTCTCTTCATAATCCATTTCCCGATTCTTTTTGGAGTATGCTTCGTTCTTTTTGCCTTTAAAGCTTCGTTTTGCCGGACCTTTTGAACCCTGCATGGGAGGCGGAGGCGGTCCGGCAAAACCACCACCGCTTCTATTCTGTCCGGGACCGGGTCTGCCGGGTCCACCGGAATATCCGCCCCTGTTGGGACCGGAACCGGGGCCGGGTCTGCCGGGTCCGCCGGAAAATCCGCCGCGATTAGGGCCACCCTGATAACCGCCCCTGTTTGGTCCGGGCCCGGTTCCAGGGCCAGGGCCAGAGCCGCGATTTCCCTGATATCCACCGGGACGGCGGTTCTGTAGACCGGAGGACTGCTCACGCGCCTGGGCACCGGAAAAACCTTCCCTGCCGGGTGTACGCGGACCTCTTGAACGGTCAGCAAGATTACCAACCTTGACATTGGGTCTGGGCGGGCTGAGTTCTATTGATGTTACCTTTCTTCGTACCGGCGCAGCTTCTTTGGAACGGGTATCTGCAGGAGTTTCGGCTCCCGACTCATCCGTTTTCCGCACTTCTGCGCTTTTTTCCTGAACAGGCTTTTTAACCGGTTTTTCTCCGGATTCCGAAGGTTCGGCAGGTTTAACTGAAACCGGCTTCTTCTTGACTACAATTACCTTCTTTTTTTCGCCTTGATCCTTTGTAGATGATCCAGCGTCCTTACCCGCCGCAGCGGTAGCGGTTTTTTTCTGCTTGTTGAGAATTACCTTCGGTTTCTGGGTATTTTCGAGATCTTCGGCCATACAATATCCTATTCTTCGTCCTCGTATTCGAAACTGAGACCAATACCACAACTGGGACAGGTTGTCATATCAATCGTTATTTTACCACCACACTCAGGACATTCATACTCTTCATCCCCGGCATTTTCGGCGGTTTCTTCTTGTACATTGTCTTCTTCTGCGGTATCTGCATATTCTTCCTGCACGGTGTCTTCAACGGGCACTTCGCCGGCTTCCTCATATGAGGCACCGGGAAGAACGTCTGAAATCCGTGCAAGCATATCTTCTGTCATACCGTCAATTTTTTCAAGGCTCTCATCGTCAAGGACAAGAAGTTCTTCAATGGTAGTAATACCGGCATTTTCCAGTACAGAAACCAGATCTTCTCCAATACCCGGCAAATCTGCTACGTTGACCAGCTCCTCGATCTGATCAGCATCACTGAACAGATTATTTGCTGCCAAACGGTAATCCGCCGAAAGATCCATTTCTGCGAATTGTTCATCAGTCTTTACATCAATGCTCCAATCGGCAAGGCGGTTTGCCAGACGCACATTCAAACCCTGTTTGCCGATGGCAAGAGAGAATTGCTGGTCCGAAACAACCGCAAGAGCAGTTCTCTTTTCTTCGTCAAGAATGACAACATCGTTTACTTCCGCAGGTGAAAGTGCATTCTTGATAAATACGCGGGGATCTTCGTCATATTTGAGAATGTCAATTTTTTCCCCTTCAAGCTCCCGTATTACCGCCTGAATTCGAACACCCTTGAGACCGACACAAGCCCCCACCGGATCAACATCGTCACGATTCGAATAAACGGCTACCTTGGTGCGATATCCCGGCTCGCGGACAATTTTCTGGATTTCTACCGTACGATCATAAATCTCGGGTACTTCCAATTCCATGATGCGGCGTACAAAATCCGGATCCGTACGGGACAGCACAATTTGCAGTCCTGACGGAGTTTTCTTTACTTCGTAAATGTACGCCTTGATGCGGTCATTTGGACGATACACTTCCCGGGGAGACTGGAATTTTTTGGGAAGGATTCCCTCAACTTTACCGAGATCAACATAAATGTTCCCGTTCCGCTCCCGCTGGTAATACCCGATAATTATTTCGCCAACCTTGTCCTTGTATTCGGAATGAAGGGTGTCTTTCTGTATGTCGCGAATGGACTGATGCGCTGTCTGCTTGGCAGACTGCACGGATATCCGGTCAAATTCCCGGGGATCAACTTCTATGAGCAGTTCATCGCCAATTTCACAATCCGGATCGAGTTCAAGGGCTTCTTCAAGCTCAATTTCGATTACCGGATTGTATACCCCGTCTACAATTGTTTTTCGTGAATATATGGACACATCGGTATGTGCTTCATTAAATGTAACAACTGCGTTTTCATTGGTACCATACTTTCGCTTGTACGCTGCTTTCAGGGTTTCTTCGATCATCCTGAAAACAAGATCTTCATCAATTCCTTTTTCCTGAACGAGCTGGCGTATAGCTTCTGCCATTTCTGCGGACATGAAAAACTCCTTCGAACCGGCTGACGGATGTATCCGTCAGGCAAGTTTTGCCTTGGCAATTTTTGAATACGGAATGGACAATCGTTCCGTATCTGTATCAATAAGAACCGCGTTATAGTCAGATGAGACAACGGTTCCCTGTATCCAGTCAGTAATATCGGTATTCCATATCCTGACAGATTTACCGGTAAACAATGCGAATTCAGCAGCATTTTTGATAATGCGGTCAAGCCCCGGGGATGCTACTTCAACATATACATCCTGAGAGTCAAGAACAGCTTCCAGACGGGTTACGAGCGCGCGATGAACCTTGGCACAGTCATCAACACCGACTCCGGCAGGGCCGGTAATTACCACTTTAACCTGCCAGGAACTCTTGCGTCTGAAAACATTCAATTCCACAAGAGAATACCCAAGTCCGGTTACCAGCGGTTCGCATTCGCTGTACTGCGGTATGGTCGACGGTTCTGTATAGTCCACTACCTTTTCTTTCTCCCTCGAAATACCCGTTAACCGGAATTATGCCCATATACGAAAAAAGAGCCGTTTGAACGACTCCCGAAGGTAACGGATATTGTATTGTTCAATAAAGAAACTACCATAGCAGGGGATATATGTCAAGTTTCCCCCTAATCATAAAACAGGGTTACCCCATAGACCCTTCCACCGCCGGTGTCCTTGAGAACTTGGGCACAGGCCTCGAGTGTAGCGCCGGTTGTCATGATATCGTCCAATACAATAACGGTATCCGGTATAGACGTGTTATTTTTCAGCACGATATTACCCTGCAGGTTTTTTCCCCGTGCATCCCGCCCCAGGTTTTTTTGTTGTACTATCGAGATTCGTTGCAAGCACCGTAGAACCGGTATGCCGTATCGTGCTTCAAGATGTCGTGCAAGGACATCTATCTGATCCCATCCTTTCTGTCGTATTTTTCCCGGCCGTGGAGGAACCGGCACAACCGGTATACCCGGAAATTGGGAAAGCACGGGCACAAGACAACGGGCAAAAACCGCGGTTAACCCGAAGTAACACCCCATCTTCCATGCTGCAAGCAGTTCCTGTGCTGTCCGGTCGTATGAATACAGGGGAAAAACCCGGTCAATCGCCTGCAACGGCCCGACAGTTCGGCAATCTGTGCACAGCATATGCGCTGAAACAAGCAGTCGTCCACAACGGGCACAACGACCTTCGAGACAAGAATTCACTGGCAGGTACTTCGACTCGCATTGCATACACAGAGGAATGCTTCGTTTTGAAGGTTTTCCGCAAACGGTACAGGTCTGAGGTGCAAGGAAATCCGAAAGATAATCTGCTGTACGACAGAACAATGATGGAATCATGCTATGTCATATAGATGAAAATCGGTTTCATGGCGCATTTCTCAGTCCGGATACAGAATCTTTTTCCATCGTTCTATTGTTTGCAATGCCTCAAGCGGAGTCATTGAGTCAATGTCGCATGAGAGTATCTGATCAAGAAGAATCGTTTCTTCAGAAAACAACCCCGGCTCGGTACGAACGGGCTCAGGGGAGTCATTGCTCTCATGTGCCGGTACCACCTCTTCCCTGTTCTCAAGAAGACTCTGGGCCCGCCTGATAACGGACTCCGGTATCCCTGCCAGTCGTGCAACATGCAATCCATAGGAATTTGCAGAGGCTCCCGGTCTTACCTTCTTGAGAAAAACAACGGTACCTTCGCTTTCCAGTACATCCAGAAAAAAGGGAGCAAGTCTTGGATGCTGCATACGTGAAAGCTCATGATAATGGGTAGCAAAAAGTGTTCTCGCACCGATAACCGTATACAGATATTCAGAAACCGCACCGGCAATTGACAGGCCATCCTCGGTAGACGTACCCCGCCCAACTTCATCCATTATGACCAGACTCATCCGGGTTGCCGTTCTGAGAATATGTGCAGTTTCAGTCATTTCAACAAGAAAGGTCGACTCCCCGCGCGCAAGATTGTCGGATGCACCGACACGGCAAAAAATGCGGTCAACCGGAGTCAATGCAAGGGACTGCGCCGGAACAAATGACCCGGTTTGAGCCATGAGAACAATAAGCGCGGTTTGCCTGAGGAAGGTGCTCTTGCCAGCCATATTCGGGCCGGTAATGAGGGCAAAGGATGGCACATCGTTTTCATGCGGTGCACAGGACAACACAATACTGTTTGGAACAAATTCACCGCCGGGCACATGCGCTTCAACGACAGGATGACGGCCTTCGGTTATTCTTAAAATGCCATCGTTGGTAAATTCAGGTCTTACCCATCCGTGAACAGTTGCTGCATGAGCAAGCGATTGAAATACATCGATCCGTGCTGTCTCGCGTGAACAGGCAAGAATGGCCTCGAGATGGCCGGCTACCCGGGATCGTATCTCGAGAAACAGCTGCTGTTCACATTCCAGGCTTTTTGCATGAACGCCGTTCAGTTCGGTCTCCAGCTCTATCAGTCTGTCAGTTGTAAACCGTTCGGCATTGGTAAGAGAACGGCGTCTGATAAAATGCCGGGGAACTGAAGGCAAATTGCTTTTTGTTACTTCCAGAAAATATCCGGTAAGCCGGTTATATCGTATTTTCAGATTCTGAATACCCGTAGCTTCGCGTTCTGTGTCAAGATATTCCTCAAGAACCTTCCTTGAGTTGTCCCGAAGCGCATGGAGTTCATCAAGTTTTTCTGACCAACCCGGCTTGATCATATTGCCTTCATTAAGTACAACCGGACAGTCTTCACGAAGGGAGTTGGCAAGCAATGTGGAAACCTCTTCGAGTGCTGTTCGTGCTTCTGTTGATACATAGCCCGGATCAAGGTGTTCCCGGGAGAGCAACGATTCGAGTTCAAGGTACTGCGACAGGCTTTGCCTCAGTGCATTGAGATCCTTTCCATGGGCACGTTCCATGGCGATGCGTCCGGCAAGGCGTTCTATATCCAGAATTGTGGACAGACAGTCCCGAATACGGGCAAGCAACCGCTGGTTTCGGTACAAAGCCTCAACAAATTTCAAACGGTGTTCTATTGCCTCCCGGTCGGTTAATGGATGATGTAGCCAGGAACGCAACAATCGCGTTCCCATTGCCGTCCGGGTATTGTTCATGACCTCAAAAAGTGAATATGAAATGGAACCATCACGAAGGTTTGTACTTATTTCAAGATTCTTTCTGGTCGCGTCATCTATGGAAACAAACTCTGACTCACCATAAATTGAAAGATTTGTGACATGGGACAACAACGTACCGGCTGTTTGCTCAAGATAATCAATGATAAGTCCTGCAGAAAGAATTTCCGGTGAAGATTCACTCAGTGAAAAAGCAGCAAGATTGCCGGTTCCAAACACGCCGCATAAACGTTTGAATGCAGAAGCGGCATTGAAACTCCAGTCCGGGAAGCGATTCAATACCAGATCCGGATAGTCCTGAAGAATTTTCTCAATTGCCGGAAAGGCCGTTACAATGGATTGCTGTACAAGAAGCTCCCGTGGTTGTATCCGTCCAAGTTCGCATCGCAGCTTTTCTTCATGTGCATCCAGCTCGAAGGATGTTGCATAAAAATCTCCGGTTGAAACATCTATGTATGAAAAAGAAAAAAGAACCCGTTTCCCTGATGTCGTATGCGCAAGTGATGCAAGATAATTATTGGCTGATCGTTCAAGATAATCCTCATCTACAACCGTGCCCGGAGTTATTACTTCCTGAACTTTTCGTTCAACCAGCCCCTTACCTGCCCCGGCCTGGGTTACCTGTTCGCAAATTGCAATTTTCTTGCCGAGGCGGAGCAATCGCGCAATATATACCTTCGATGCATGGTATGGAATACCGCACATGGGATGTCCGGCACGCTTGGTAAGGGTAAGATTCAGGAGGCGGCTTACTTCAACCGCATCTTCGTTGAACATCTCATAGAAATCTCCCAAACGAAAGAACAACACCGCATCGCGGTATTGCTCTTTTATTGAGAGATATTGGGCCATCATGGGTGTTGTTTCGGCCATTGCGCGAAACCCCTTATTGCCGTGACGTCATGTTCCGTATAACTTTATCGGTTATATCAATTGTCGGGCTGTACCACATTATGGCAGTATCATCATGCAGACTGAGAACCATGCTGTATCCGTCGGATTCAGCAACAAAACGTATTTCTTCGTATAACATGGAATAGAAATCATCGTCCGAAACAAGTTTCTTTTTCATGGTATCAAGCTCGGAGTTCTTGGCCCGGGAATATTCGACAAGAAAATTGGTCTTCTTTTCTATGTCACGTTCCAGCCTCTTTGCACGCGCACTGTCATTGTTTGCTTCGGCATCAACCCGCTGTTGTCGAAGCTGCTTGATTTCTTCCGACATGCGCTGAATGTCAGCCTGGTACCGGGCCTTTTTTTCTTCATAGTCGCGAACACTGCGTGAATCCCGGTAAAATGTAGTATAAATGCGCCCGGTATCAATAACGGCAAATTTTGTTATCTGCTGAGCGGACACACCGGCGAGCGGAAGAAGTGTCAGAATGGTTAACAGCAAAACAAATCGTTTCATGATTCTACCCCTTAACAATTATCAAAGATTCGCAATATTGAATGAAAGCACAAATTTCCAGTTTGGACCACTTCCGTCGCTCCATTCAAAGTTTCCATCCTGTATCCTGAACGTATTGGTAAAGAGCAGTCTGAGCGGAAACTGGGGAATGGTGAATCTGAGCCCTGGACCAAAACTGAAATAATAGTCATCCAGGGTAAGACTTCCCAGTTCGCTGAATTCAGGTTTGATTGCCGCAGCATCAAAAAAGAAGTCAAGCGAAAGAATCCCCGGTGCTATGGGCATCCGTAATTCGATCCAGTGATTGAGCAGAAGATTGCCGCGGGAGTTCATCTTGGAATATAACTGATCCCATCCACGACCGATAAACATTCCGTCAATATACAGCTTGCTGTTATCAGTAATGATGTAATCGCCAACAGGAACCTGGAAAGAAAGACCGGTATAACCGGCAAGAACAAATTTCAGATTCCAGGTTTCAAACAGCGGATAATCCAGCAGTGTGAAATATCGTTCGGCCTTGGTGTCAAACCGGACAAAGTATTCTGTTTCAATCTCGGGAATGATACCGGTAAAGGTTACCTGCTGACTCGCAAACCATCCGGTTGAAGGATCGTAATTCAGGTCACGCTTGTCGAGTGAAAGGCGTGACCAAAGCGTATTCTTCCATACCCAGCTGCCGTGCTTGTCCCGGATATCCCGGTCAGCAGGCCGGTAGAGCATGGCATCATAATAATTCTGAATGATTGAGAAGGACAGTCCTCCCCTGAGCGTAACAAGAGCCAGATTGGTAAACCACCGATACCCGGATGAAACTCCCAAACTGTGTTGCCATTGCTCATACTTCATTCGGTAGGACGAATCAATTGTATAATTGTTTTCATAATCATAATAGGAACTAAACGGGTCAGGAACAAGACCATTATCACGATAATAATCATCAGTAAATATGGGATACAGAGAATCCTGATATGCATAGAGGAATCGGTGAGCAACAGACAGGTCAAAGCTGACTGAAAGAGGAGATCCGAGAAACCAGTTTTCGGTAAAGCCGAGCGTGAGGTTCTGGGTATCAGGCGAGAGAGTCAGGTTGGCCGATAGTGTTTGACCGTTCCCCCGGAAGTTTTTGTCCTCCCATTGCAGGAAAACCGAAAGCGGGAAAGAATCTTCTGCAGCCATACCGGAGAAGGTAACACCGAACTGTATTGAAGCGGTTGACTGTTCCTCAAGATTAAGCACAACATCAATGAGATTTTCCTCGGAACCCTGAACAACTTCCGGCTCCACGATGGAAAAATATCTGAGGTTATACAGATTTCGAATACTGTTGATCATTTTGGACTTTGAGAAAATATCACCGGTTTCAAGCTGGAGCTCGCGTGTAATGACATAATCCTTTGTTTTTGAATTACCCCGGATATAAATGTTTTCAACATGGCTTCGGTCACGTTCGACTATCGTTATTTCATAAGAAATCGTCCGGCTTTCTTCGTCACGTATTTCATTTTTGGATATATAGTTCGATGTATATCCGTTCTCGAAGTACATATCCATAAGAGTCTGATACCCGTTATTATACCGGATAAGGTTGATCACGTCCCCTTTTTCAAGTCGTATCGCAGAGAGGAGCTCTTCATCTGAAAACAGCGAATTGCCGCTCAGAGTAGTTCCACCGTAGGTATATTGCTCCCCTTCACGAATAATATATGTCAGGGTCAGAAGATTCTTTTCCGGATCAGTTTCGGTATCAATATCCCGGACAACTGACTCTACATCAGCATCTATGTATCCGCGTTCTGTATAAAAGTTCTTGATTGTCATGATATCGGACGCAAGAGATGCTTCACTGAAGGTGCTCTTTGAAAGGAATCGCGGTTCTTTCAGGGTAAGATCTTTTTTGAGGGTTTTTTCTGCCATAACCGTATTTCCGGTAAACCGTATCTCTGAAATAATGGTTTGGCGGCCTTCTTCTATCGTAAACTTCAGGTTGACTGAATTGTCACCGTTATCGACAGATTCATAGGACAGGGTACTGTTTGCATACCCTTCAGCAAAGTAATGGTCGCGTATCGCCCGTTCATCCTGCTTTGCTTTCAGGTCATTATAGATATCCCCTTCTTTCAGGGTTACCTTTTCAAGCAATGCAGAAGCACGGATCTGACGATTCCCGATGAATACAATCTTCCGTATAACCGGCTTCTCGATTACGGTGAATTCAAGGATGACGCTTTCACGCCCTTCATCGGCAGGAAGGGCAACCGGATTGATTTCCGAAAAATATTCCAGCGCATACAGTTTCTGAAGGATTTCCCAATACCGCTCATCGCTAAAGGGTTGTCCGATGTAGGAAGAAAACAGGCCTTCCAGCTCATTCCGGCTTACACTTTGAAGCCCCTTGTATTGTATTCCGCGAATCGGTTTGTCCTGATACCAGTTTTCGCTCGTTTGTGAAAAGCATAATCCTCCGATAATGATGAACATCAGAAGAAGGGTACGTTTTGTGCGCATTACAAGTGCTCCTTAAGCATTGACTATAGCATATAATCCATCAGTATGAAAACTTCCAGGATAGGGTAACTGACGTATCAGCAATAAAAAAAGTATCCGGACTGTCCGGCAGTATACTCCATCGAACTGTAAAAAACGGTGAAGTAATCTCAAGCCCCAGTTCCGGTTGAAACAGCAAATTTTCATATACACCAAGTGGTTTTTCTATCGTATCGGCCGACATCGGATCATAATAACTGAAATGAAGCAGCGCGTCAGCATAAACAGCCGATCCGAAGTACTTTCCCATGTAAACAGTTGTATTATCGAAATAGTTACCGATAGTCATTTCCTGATTCAATGAGGACGGCTGCATAGATTGACGGAATATCGCATTCTGAATAAGCAGCGTTCGAATGGAAAAAATATCCAGATGCAGAACATCACGAATGGAGTTTTCCACCGTCCGGAAAAATCCCATCTGGGCAAAAATGTCCGATGCAGTAACAATGGTATCGCGCAACAGGGTGTCCTGGGTCGAATCGGCACTCGCCGCCTGTCCCAATAATGCCATCAATTCAACCGTTGACTTTGGAGGCTCAGAATACATGATCGGGGTAAATGATGAAAGAGGCTGATTCTCCACATACAGAATGATTCGTACCGGTTCTCCTTTTTCATCACGTTCCCGAATTTCTGCGCGGAGTGAAATCATCGGATCAAAAATATCCTGGTTCTCATTAAAAAGAATGCTTCCCTGTCTGAGATAGAAACTTCTCTTTATATAGAAAAGTTCACCACCCTTCAGGTTTGCAGACCCCTTGAGTGAAAACGAGTCGCGGGAGCTGTCCAGTGAAATCACAACCGGCTCTTCCGCCTGAATAAGCCCGCGAAGAATCGGAAAGTCGTTTGTTGGCCATCTGAATTCAACTTTCTGTCCAACATCAAGATCCAGATCTACAAAAATGTCACGGGATGAACCTGAAGCATTTCCTTCATCCTGGGTAAATCCGGAAAACATGATGGCAAACGATCCCCGGTCAAATCCTATCGGACCACGGACAATATACGCTTCCCGGGAGAAGGACAGGAACAGGTCGCATGTTGCACGTCCTTCCACGGCAAAATATGGATTCTCCGTATCTACCAACAGCGGCTTCCCGTTCATGGTCTTGACATGAAGCTCAACGCTGTTGGGAATCCAGCGATCAAATTGTGCTACGGCATCTGCAACAAATTCGCTCTTCTCACTGCGGAGAACAAATGGCTTGGCGGTAAGTGTTTTTCCGTCCGCTACAATGGTAAACGGTTCCGGAGTGAACTTCTCGACAAGATGATCCGGAGAATGGACCACAATATCCCGGGCCTGGAATGTTCCATAAAATTCGGGATCGCGCAACAAACCGGAAATATCAAATGACCCGGTCACCAATCCGGAATCAAAACGAACCAGGGGAATATTGGTAAAAGGCCATATTTTATCCATTCGTCCACTTACATCCCGTACTGAAACCGCGATTTCAGATTCGCTGATGACACCGTCTGCGGTAAAGGTGACCGGTGAATTTCCTGAAGCCTGTACTGATACAGTACCGTCATCAAGCAAAAAACCGGTTATGATATCATCCTGCCCGGCATAGAGCGCGGTAATTCCCGTTTCACGTATTATGGTTAACGGGAACGATTCCTGCGGCGTTATACTCGTCCAGCTCAGAGACTTGGCAACCGCGGATATTGTAAATGAGTCAATCATGCTCAAACCGGAAAGGCCGGTTACCGACGGGTCTTCACGTACCGGTACAAAGGAAGCTTCAATATCTGCAGTGATGGGTGCGTCATCGAGTATACCACTGAATTTCGCGGCAAACTGTGCTTTCAGGGTTTCAAGAGACAATGATGCGGCAATGTCTGACACTGTTTGCGATTCCCATGAACACTCCGTATCGTACAATGAGATCAGTCCATCCTCTACCAGCAGGGACGCACGTGCCGTAATATCGGAATCTGCCATTCTCAGACGAAAGACGGGAATATCTGCAGCACCAAAAAGCGTCTGCGGAGTTCCGGATATGCTCGCGTTCAGGGATACCAGGTTATCCCGACCCTGTCCCTTCGCAATACGCATGAACGGAAAATTCTCGATATTTGCATTTGCTTCAAAAAACAGTTCACTTGACTGGAGAAGCGTTCCCGTTATTCGGTACATTTCTCCGGTAGCTGAGCTCATCATGTCAAGCATGGTTTCAAATTTCCTGGTGCCGTCATTTTGCTTGAATGCAGTCAGCCGAAACATGCCGGTAACTGAAGAATACCGGTCATACAGTGCAACGGAATGCAGGAATGCGCCAGTATTATCTACCGTACCGGCAAAGCGCAGTCTGGTATCCAGCGGAAGCATTCCCTGTATTTCTTCAAGGGCGCCTTGCTGTATACGGAGACGGAATCCTTCATCCGGATAATAAGAAAATTCGGTATCAAGCGAAAGAGAAAACAGATATGGTTGTACAGGAATGGGAAAACCGTTTGTTTGCAGTATTCCGGATATTCCCCCCTCAGGCATGAGAACCATAGAGACCGCCATTGAATAATCACCATAGAGGGAAAGCGTCCGATCCGAATACATACCGGAGAAGAAATAGGGAATCGAGTTTATGGTGAAACCGGTATCGAATACTATGTCTCCCGAACGATCATACTCGGCATGAATATTGCCACTAACGGAATACCGGTCCGGAGATATGGTTATGTCGGTGATATCTACCGATGATTCATTTCCTTTGGCAGAAAGGAGAACATACAATCCATTTTCTTCGGCAGACGCAACAACAAGACGGGTACAATTGAATGAGAATCGTGAAAAATCCGTTGAGAAAAATATTTCTGTCGTTAGACCAAACGGTTCGAGAGCATCATGTAATTCTGCACGTGAGCCTTTTTGTTCCGGATACAACAAACGATGTACCAAACCGCCGCTGTTTGCAACACTGACCGAGTCAAAGGCAAGGTATCCTTCAAAAAACGGGGTTTCGCCCGTTGCATAGGTTCCCACGGCACTGATACGACCGGTTGGGTCATTCGCAGCAAGTGAAAACTCCATTATTGAATCATCCCTGGGATTGAACAGCATGGATACATCGGTATACTGCGCATCATGCACCTTCAATTCGGGAATAGTCCCTTCAAATCCGTTGCCGGTTCTTTGTATATACAGATCTGCAGAAACTCCATCTCCGCCGGGAAGGTAAAAACGGCGAACTGAAAGAAGTCCTTCAGGAATATTTTCCCGGAAATTGTACAATCCGGTAAATACCGCATCATATCGAGGTCCGGAGAAACCAAGCGTGTGTGAATACACGGTCGTATCATCTCCATCGACCAGTATTGTTGCCCGTCCCCCACCATGAAATGATTCCGGTACATCCGCGATAAGGTCTACCGTATAGGATGGAACGTCATCACCAGCGATTGACAAACCGGCAGTCCCGCTTACGGTCGTGTTCTTGAGCGATTCCGGTATGCCCAAAGAATCATCAAGGGTTATCCATCTTAGGGGAAAGAGACGATCACATTCAAGAAGCACTGAAAGGGTATCTTCGGGAATATTCCAGTTCAACGCTATTTGTACGGGCTGGAGGTCCTGTACTGAATTGACCTGCACGACACCGTTCCGGTATGACGTAACCAGCGAAAAACGTGACAGTGAAAAACGGCTTCCCGAAAGACTATCCATGGTAAACGTGGCGGAACCGTTTTCCAGTTCAGTATCAATGGCCCCGTTGGCAGAAAAGGATGCGGTAATGGGTCCGTATTCTGCAATCGAATCCCGGGTATAGGATGTACTGCTGGTAATATCAAAACCGACACCCGTAGTCCCGACCGTTGCGGTTCCGTTGGACACAAGAATATTGAGACGCTGGTGTGAATCCTTCAAGGTAACAGACATATTCCGGATGGAAATCATGATATCACCGGAAGCAAGTATTTCCGACAGTATGGAATCTTCAGCGTCTCCTGTATCAGAAGAAGAAAACCGGTCAAGTATTGACCGGTTTTTATCCAGATCAATTGAAATAACCGAATTCCTGATACTGATTTCACGAATGGCACTTGCCGGCTTCCCGCTGAATAAATCAATAAACCGGTATGCAATGTCGGCTTCATCAATAGTGGCAATGACCAGAGAATTGGCACTGTCGGTAATAGTCAGATTATGAACACGCAATGAATGAAAAATTGAAGGCGACATGGATTCATACGAAAAGGTTAATCCGGTTTTCTGTTCAAGCTGCAAGAATATATCATCCCGTATAGTACCGATTGCAGCATCAAGACGTGAAGAAACGGGCCCCGCAAGGAGAAAAACACCTCCAAGAAGCAGCAAGAAAACGAGTATTTCAACACTATAGACAAGCGCAGGGCGTTTCATTCCAGTATAGTATCATAGCAGAAAATAGCGTATTATTACATCATGATACTGCGCAATTTTGTGGTTTTTGAAGGTCTTGACGGAACCGGGACCACCACACAACTGACCGAACTTGAAAAACGGTTCCTGAAAGAAAATCGACCGGTGTATTTTACGGCCGAACCGACTGACCGGGAAACCGGAAAACTTGTCCGCAACATCCTTTCCGGAACGGTCCGGGTGGAACCGGAAACACTGACGCGCCTTTTCGCGGCAGACCGGGGCGAACATATGTACGGTGAAAACGGTATTCTCTGCCATCTTGAAGCGGGAAAGGCAGTATTTACCGACCGGTATCTTTTTTCAAGTCTTGCATACCAGAGCCTCTCCGGAGACCCCCGTCTCGTTAAAACCCTTAATGCGCCCTTTCCGTTACCGGAACTGTTATTTTTCTTTGAAATTGACCCTGATCAGGCGATGAAGCGGGTCAATTCCCGTGGTGGACACAGGGAAATCTTTGAAACAAACGAATTCCAGATAAAAGTACATACCCGGTATTGTGAAATACTTGATGAATACCGGAGATCAGAACCTGGCATGACCATCATTCATGTTGATGCGGCCGAACCGGTTGCCACCATTCACGAAAAGATATGGAGTCTTGTGAAAGATCTGCCGAAACTGTAAGGGATGACCCGTTTTTCGGCCGGCGGAAGCCGTATTTTCCGCATCAGTATTGCCCTCCTCATTATGTGTATTGTTGCCATGCCGGTGTTCTCCTATGTGGTACAATTCAAGGAACAGTTTTATCGTCTCTATCATATCCATTACAATCAGTATCCTGATGACATAATGGAGAATATTTACTGGCTTGAACGTGCCGT
>CAZGQQ010000009.1:0-35893 GCA_964527175.1 uncultured Treponema sp. | reverse complement strand
TGTCCGTAGGTCATGGTTCCTCCGTTTGTTTCCTGTTTCAACTATCATGACACAAGCGCCCCGACTTTTCAAGAGAAAAATCGGGGCGACTTGTATGCGCTCTGGCGAGGTGTATCAGGTTCTGAATCGCTCTGCAATCTTGCTCAGGGAGTTGACCGCCCCTGAATTCCGTTCGGTAACCGAGGTAATTTCACCAATGGCGGTGGTGATGGCGTCGCTTGAGCGGGCAATATCCTGCGTGCTCTTTTGAACTTTCAATGAAATGTCTTCGAGGCGGGTCATTTCCTTGAGGATCATGTCCGCGCCCTGATTCATTTCGAGCGAGCCGTCGCGAATCTGTACGGTAATGTTCTGAATCTCGTCGAGTGCTTCAAGCACCTGGCGGCTGCCTTCATTTTGCTCTTTCATGGCCATGCGGATTTCCTGTACGAGGCCGTTTGCTTCGGTAATCTGTTTGGCAACCGAACCAAAAGCTTCGTCGGCATGTGCCGAAGCGTCTACAATGGTGTCGATGGTGCCCACCACCTTCTTGAGCGCAGTTTCAATAACCCGTGATTGTTCGGAAGAACTTTCCGCAAGCTTGCGGATTTCGTCCGAAACAACGGAAAATCCTTTGCCTGCTTCTCCTGCATGGGCCGCTTCGATGGCTGCGTTCATGGCAAGCAGGTTGGTTTGGCTCGCGATCGAATCAACAATTTCATTGGTCTCCAGGAGGTGTTGCGACTGGTTCGATACATCCTTGATGAGTTCCCGGACATTCTGCATGCTGTCACGGCCGGTTCGCGAGGCTGTCAGGAGATCCTCAAATCCGGAGCCGGCACGATCCAGATTATTGGTGATAGAATTGATGTTGGAAACCATTTGCTGAATGGCTGCGGACGATTCATTGACGCCAGCAGTCTGTCCTTCAATCTGCTGGGTGAGGCTTTCAATATTCCTGGCGATTTCGTGAATGGTTGACGATGTTTCGGTAACGCTCGCGCTTTGTTCTTCGGTCTGGAAATTGAGATCCGAAACGTTGGAAGAAATTGCGCCAATGTCGGTATTGATGCTCTTTGCGCGGGAAGAGAGTTCTTCCGAGAGACGGGACATGGTTGCCGTATCATCCTTGACTTCGGTTATCATGCCGTGCAGGGTTTCCATGAAGCTGTTGAAATACTTGCCTACATCGGTTATTTCATCCTTGCCGCTCAGTGATATCCGGTACGTGAGATCCCCCGATCCCTGGGATATATTCTTGAGGGTGTTGGCTGTTTCCACCAAGGGCTTGGTCAAGCGCCGACCCAGAAGCAGGGAAATTCCGAGAACACCAAAGAAGGTAAGGACGGTAATGAAAAGGACTGACTGCCAGATTCGGTTGATAGCCGAATACAGATCGCTCTCCGGCAGGGTGAATAATACATAATAATTCGATCCCGGAATGGCATGACCTGCGATATGCCAGGTTCGGCGTGAGTCATCCTGGTATGTTGTAACATTGGTACTTTTTTCCAGCATGGATGTAATGGTTTCGGTAATGTACCCGGGAAGATCAAACACCGATGCAGTTTGTTCGGTCGTCAGGATTTGCTCAACATACTGTTTTTGCTCACGGTCATACTTGCGGTGAGCGACGATGGATCTATCGTCGGAAGTAACATACAGTTCTCCCCGTCGCCCGAATTGGTTTTCAATCTCTTCCGTTGCGGATAAAATTGCCTGGTCGAGTACTTCTCCACCAATCGTTACGGCAAAAAGACCTGCGTTTGAACCGGTCCAACCGATGATATTTGACGCCAAAACTATCTGCTTTTTCCCGGTGGATTTTGAAAGGTTCGGACTGGAAAAAATGGTCTGTTTGAGCGAGAGACGGTTCTCCGTAATGAGTCGTTTGAAATAATCCCGGGAAGTCAGTTCGATTGGTTGTGAAGCAGGGTCATTGTTGTCCGGAGTTACCAGCCCGCCATGAGCCGGGTTGCCGGGATTATCTGACCGGAAGTACGATCCATCCCGCTGGACGAGCAGGAATGAGTCGATTTTGTCATTTTTTGCATCGAGTTCCTGAAGCCCGGGAAGAATGCGGCGCCATTGAAAATTCCGTATTTCCGGATACTGGGAAAATGCTTCCACATAGCCCCGTTCGGTTGCAAAGAAGTTGGAAACGTTATTTGCTATATTTTGCGTATACTCATAAAAAAAACCATTGGCATTTGCCTTGATTGTGGTGCTTGATGCGAGGGTAATTATGATCATGCCGACAACGTAGGGCAGCAATGCTATAAGAACAAAGATTATCCCGAGTTTACGTTTGAGTTTCATATTCCTCACCTGATACTTCAGCAGTTTTCGTCCGATAGGACAACGATTTTATCAAAATGATAAAACCGTACCCGCGAGGCTTTTTCAGGATTGAGAACGACGGTTCCATTCTGAATATACCCGATAGCGGTTTCGTTTTTTCTTCGTGCTGATTCAAGTATAGTATAAAAGTCTGCAGATTTGTCCAATGCTATATAGTTTTCTGCCGGTTTGAGGTAAATTTCCGCTCCCTTGTCGGTGGTCAGTTCGTCCACAACACGGGAAAATTCATGATGAAACAGCTCCTGCGCTGCCATTCGGAGAATGCATGAAACCAGAATTGTTCCGTTGGGCAATACCGCTGCGGGATCCTTCTGGGGGAACCAGTGCACGCTCGTGATGTGATTGGCAAAACCGCGCTCGGCAAGAACCTGTTCAAGCGTTTGCCTGATTGTATGGGTTTCATCGACTTCGCCAATCCGGTTTCCGGGAATAACTATGTATTCATAGTGCTCCCAGGGGAGTTCCGATAAAAACCTACGGTCATGAATGTCTCCGCTCCGGTAGTGGACAGCAAGTGCGTTCATTTCCGGAATTGACGCAGGGAATTCCGGGGGAAACGGTGTGATGCATTCTGCACGCGAGCCTGTTGGTACATACCGGTCAAGTTCAGCGAGGATTTCCGGACACAGTGAATTCCATCCGAGGAATAAAAAGGATTCAAAGGGCATGTCTCCCGGTATTGTGCCTGAAATTACCGTATTGTCGGGAGCCGGAAGCAGAATGTCATTTTTACGGAATGCCTTCATGGACGGAGCAAGAACTACGAGTGAGTCTTCGCTTTCAACAATGGTTTGCATCGGCGGGTTAAGCCGGAGTGTTTCGCGGTTTCGGATGCCGACTGCACAGGCATTGGCATAAAGCCGGAGGCATCGTGCGAAGCTGTTTCCGCCGGTATCTGTTCCGGGAACGGTATAAAACTCGTTCCCGTGATACGAGAAGATTTCTCCATATACTTCGGACAGGTGTTTTTGCCGTGCTGACTGGGCAATGATTCGTACCAGCAGGGTGTGAACGGGAACGGTCTTTATTGCCCGGTCAACTCCGGAACGTATTACTGCACCGGCTTCTTCATCGCTTACCGGTACGGTGATTGTATCGGGTGAAACGCCAAACTGATGAACAAGTGAGCGGCAGAGGGTCTCCGCTTTTCTGTCTGCATCCGGTTCCCCGTAGGTGGCAACAAGAATGGCCTGTGCGGTACCGGGTGATGAGCGGGCAAGGATGTCGGAGTTTTCAGCTGAACCCTTGATGTGAACCATGCGGGCGGGAAAAGACTTTTCCTGTGGTGCAGGCAATGTGCTCCCGGAGCACAGCACCACTACGGTGTTATCCGGTATTCCCGAACGGGAGAGTTCCTCAAAAATGGCCGGCAGAAAAGGCGAATTGCCTGCGATAACAAGATGATCCGACCCCTTGTATTGGTTTATGCTCATGCGGGGACTCCTTTGTCCAGAAAAATGTCTACCGTATGGACTGTTCTGCCGGACATTGACAGAACCCGCATTCGGACGGGACCCGCCTGCCATGAATCATTGCGAACCGGGAGGCGCCCAAGCTGTTCCATGAGGAATCCACCGACAGTTTCATAGTAACCTGAATCGAGCGATGTTTTGAGCAGAGCGTTAATATCATCCAGCTTGATGTTTCCCGGAACCCTGATGTGTCCCGGCGAGATAATGCGAACCCGTTCAATGGGGCGATCAATGCTTGTATCATATTCGTCTCGGATTCCTCCAAGGACAGAGGCTATGGCATCATCAATGGTTACCAGTCCGGCCGTTGCACCATGTTCATCAATGACTATGGCAATATTCTGTTTTGTGGTTTTGAGCTCACCCATGAGATCTGCGGTAGTCTGTGTTTCCGGAACAAACAACAGTGAACGGACCAGTGTCCGTAGTGGTGTCCTGGGTTCCGTATCTGCACGAAAAAGAATGTCCTTGTAATGAACCATTCCCAGAATATGATCAATGCTTGTCTGATAAACCGGAATGCGGGAAAACTGATGCTTCTGAAAGAAAGAGACCGCGTCTGCGACCGTAGCGTCTCCCGGAATTGCGGTTATAGCTGTCCTCGGGGTCATGATTTCCCGGACACGGGTGTCTGCAAAGTAAAAAGCACGGTTGAGAAGATGATGCTCTTCTTCATCAAGTGCTCCGTCCGTTTTCCCCGCGTTAACCATGATTTTCAATTCTTCTTCTGTAAGCCGTGTGGCTGACTGAGGGTGAATACGGTGCATGAGAGAAAGAAAGAAGGTGTTAATCACTGAAAAAAACAGAACAAGCGGGAGCAACATTTTCTGGAGAATAACTACCGGTAACGCAAAAAGGCGAGCAAGGGTTTCAGTATGAATTGCTGCCAGTGTTTTTGGCACAATTTCTCCAAATATCAGTATTGCTCCGGTCATGATGAGGGTTGCCGCGGTAATTCCTTCCGGACCGGCTATTGCGATCGCGGCCGCAGTTGCAATGCTTGTTGACCAGATATTGACAATATTATTCCCGACAAGAAGTGTTGTAAGCATGCGTGATGGATTATCAAGAAGATATACAAGGATACGGTCCTTTGTGTTTTTGCTTTTTCTCAGCTGGCGAAGACGAACCTTTGTAATGGCGGTGAACGCTGTTTCAGAAGCCGAGAAGAAAGCGGAGAGAAGAAACAGACTCACAAATCCGGCAACAAGAGGTATTGTCAAATTGTTCATTCCACGGCCTCCTGTTTTTCGACTCGAACGGTTTCGATCCGGTTGCCGGAAAGTTCCTGTACGGTGAATGCATACTCCTGTTCGGTAATCATGTAGCCAGGCGCGGGTATTTCCCCGGCTCTTTCAAGGATGAAGCCGGCAAGAGTATCGTAGTGTCGTGATTCAAGACAGATATCAAGAAGCGTGTTGACCGTTTCAAGCCGCTCCGCTCCGGGGAGAAGCAATTCTCCTGATTCGCTTGCTCCTTGTTCGGAGATCATGCGGGGAGCGGAATTTGAAAGGTCGAATTCATCCTGAATGCTGCCAAAGATTTCTTCGAATATATCTTCTATGGTAACCAGTCCTGCCGTTCCGCCGTATTCATCAAGTACAATGGCGCAATTCTGGTTGTCTGTTCTGAGCCGTTCCTGGAGAAGCGGTATGCTTTGTGTCTCAAATACAAAAAGAGCCGGCCGCATACAGTCCCGTGCACGAAGTTTCTGTTCTCCATAGGTTCCGGATATGAGCAGGTCTTTTACGTAGGCAATTCCCTGTATGTCGTCAATATCAGTACCAAGTACCGGAAATCGTGAAAAACCGGTCGACGCAGACAGTGTCTGGATTTCGGTACAGGATGTTTCGGCGTTGACGGTGACCAGTGCGGTTCGGGGTGTCATGATATCCCGTGCCGTAAGATCGGTAAAGTCCAGAATTCGGTGGAGAATATCCCGTTCTCCGGATTCGAGAACTCCTTCCTCTTCTCCTACTTCAATGAGCGTGCGGAGGTCTTCTTCGGTAACGGTTCCGGAAGAATGCTTGTGCACCGATCCGGTAATGAGCAACAGGAATGCGGTGAGTGCCGAAAAGACGGTGATGACCGGCAGCGCCAGCACACCGAATAGTTTCAGGGGGAGCGAAAACCTGAGCGCCAGTTTTTCCGGATAGGTTAGTGCCACGGATTTCGGGATTATTTCACCAAAAATGAGAACCAGGAGGGTTACCGTTACCGTGGCAACTCCTATACCCGAATTGCCGAAGAAATGAATGGCAATCGCAGTTCCAAGAGAAGACAGGGTGATGTTGACAATGTTGTTGCCAACGAGAATGGTATTCAGATAGTAGGTTTTACGGCGGAGCAACTGCTCAACACGGGTTGCCCTGCGGTTGTTTTTTTCCCTGAGATAACGTATGTGCAGCCTGCTCGCCGAGAAGAATGCGGTTTCCGATGCCGAGAAAAACATGGACAGAAGCAAAAGAAGGGGAAACACAACATAATACAACGAACCTGGCAGAGTTTCTGGTACTTCCATGATTAGATATGATCAAGCGTACTGTATCTGTATCTGGCCGTCAAGAACGGCCGCCGGCGGACTCTATCGGGATGCCTCCGGTTGTGAGAGCCGGTCTATCATGGTTTGGATCTGGAGTACTCCCGGATTTTCAGGATCAGCAGCTATTGCTTCTTCGAGCCACTCGATGAGCCGTGTCTCGGGAACGGTTTCCGACATGGCATACATATACGCACCCATATACAACGCTTCCTGTTTTTTTGCGGGATCAAGCTTTCCGGACTTCGCCAGGGCAAAAAATCCTTCTCCTGCCGCCTCCAGATTATCTTCCTGATATAAATCCATTGCACGCAAATACTGCAGCTGCAGAAGATATTTCGGACCAAGACCCGCGGTGCCGTCTTCATCGATCCGGGTTATTTCTTCCACATACTGACGGTATGTATCCCGCTGCAGGGGATAGAGGGCTTCAAGAAACTGGTCCATGTAACCGGCTTTTTCCGGACCGGTGGAGTTCTGAATTTTATCTTTCAGGCCAACCAGCAGTTCACGTTTATCTGAAAAAGAGTCAACACGATCAAAAAACGAGGCAAGATCACTATTTGCGGATTCTGTGGAGAAGACTCCATACACATCTTTTTCGGTGGTAATCAGAAATATGGACGGAATTTGTTGCACGGCAAACCGGCTGGCCGCCTGATAGTTTTTTTCCCGAATGTCCTGTTCAACGAGCGACTCGTCCCGCAGAACATCGATATTGCACAGGATGAATTTCTTTGATGCCTTCGCAAAGAACTCTCCGGTGAATACGCTCTCTGCCAGGTGTTTGCTTTCGTCGTTCCAGTCGGAGCCGGTGAAAACGAGCATGACATCTTTTTCATTCTTTTCAGCAAGTAATTCTGCCGCTTCCAGATCGGTAATCCAGGTTTTCTGTCCCCGCGAACAGCCGGCCGAAAGTATCAGGATGAATACGGTGAGTGTCAGCAGTAATTTGTTCATGGTTGCTCCTATGTAAAGTAACGAACACCCGCAGCGAATATATTCTGACAGGTATCGCCGGGTATGTTTTTAAAGAGGTGGCGGGTTCTTCCCCCGGCTCCCGTGTCCATGGCTCGTTCACTATGTCCCATTTTTCCGAGAATCCTTCCGGTTTCGTCGGTAATACCTTCTATGGCATACCGTGAACCGTTCGGGTTGTCCGGTTCATTCATGGTCGGTTTCCCTGCTGCATCGACGTATTGGGTAAAGACTTGTCCCCGTTCAAAAAGAACTTTTGCATGATCTTCGTCAATGATGACCCGGCCTTCTCCATGAGATACGGGTATTACGTGGATGGTTCCTGTTGCAAGGCTTTCTCCTGCTGCCCAGGGTGAGCTGCTGGAGGTTATACGGGTGCGAACAAATCGGGAAATATGGCGACCAACCGTATTGTATGTGAGTGTGGGCATCTCTGCAGATGGATGGCGAATGTCCCCAAAGGGAACAAGTCCAACCTTGATTAATGCCTGGAACCCGTTGCATATACCGAGAATGAGACCGTCCCTCATTGTGACAAGATCCATAATCCGGTCGGCGATAACCTTTTCACGGAGAATGTTTGCAATGAATTTTCCCGAGCCATCCGGTTCATCTCCTGCCGAAAATCCGCCCGAGAATGCGAGTATTTGTGCATCCCCTATTGCGGCAGCAAGCTCTGTAAGAGAATCTTCAAGATCCGCAGGAGTCCGGTTTCTCAGTATCACCATCCGGGTGTCTGCTCCGGAAAGGGAAAAAGCACGAGCCATGTCGTATTCGCAGTTTGTACCGGGGAACACGGGTAATACGACAAGCGGTTTGGCTTTTGCGGTTACTATCGCAGCGGGAGAAGAGGGGCTTCTGGCAGATTGAACGGATGTTGCCCATTCGGGAAGAGTAGTTGTTGGTGTACCGGAGGTTGCGGGAAATACCGTGTTCAACGGTTTTTCCCATGCTGCAAGAGCACGGTCAAGGGTAATGGTTTGATCCGCAAACGTAATAACCGGTTCGAGTATTGTCTTGCCGATTATTTTCCAGTTGGATGCTTCCGGACATCGGGCGCTGAAAGATAGTATGTCCGCACTCGAGACCTCCAGAATCAGCGATCCGTACAGCGGAGCAAACAGGGGTGAATCGGGATCGTCCCCGAAGCCATGGGAGCGAACTGTTTCAAACGGTTTGGGATCCAGCGCTGCGCCAATTCTGTTTCCGAAGGCCATCTTGCTTACCGCTGCTGCAACGCCTCCCGCGGTAACCGGGTATGCCGCATGAACGGAACCTGTTTCTGATAGAGCGAGGAGTGCTTCGGCATTCTTATGAAATATTTCCCAGTCGGGGGTACGGTCCTTTTTCCAGGGAGTTTGAACCAGCACCAGGGCATTTCCGACCCCGGTAAAAGAGCCGCCCCGAACCCGTTCCTGGTCTGTTACTGCTACGGCAAACGATACAAGGGTGGGTGGAACATGGATGTCGTGGAATGTGCCGGACATGCTGTCCTTGCCGCCAATAGATGCGGTTCCGGCAGCAAGTTGTGCCTGAAGGGCGCCGAGGAGGGCTGCGGCCGGTTTTCCCCATGCTTCCGGAGAACTTGTTCGTTCAAAGTACTCCTGGAAGGTAAGCCGTGCGGTGCGCGGGTCGCCGCCGAGCGCCAGAATTTTGGTTAGCGATTCAAGGACGGCGTATTGGGCTGCATGGAACGGACTCCATGACGCGGCTTTCGGATCGTATCCCATGGTCATGAGGCTTACGGTGCTTGTTTCTTTTCCTGGGCCGACGGGAATCCGTGCGACCATGCCGCATTCCGGGGTAGCCTGCCGGGATCCGCCTGTGGGGAAAAGCACGGAGGCAGATCCGATGGATCCGTCAAATCGTTCAGAGAGCCCGCGTTGCGAGGCGACTGAAAGATCAGAAAGCACCGAATACCAGCGCTCTTCAAAGGGCTTTGATTCGCCGATTTTCCAGTTCCATTCCGCGGACGGCTGACATATTGTTACCGACGCATTCCGTTTGGCTCCGGCGGTGTCAAGGAACTCCCGGTCAATATCGACAATGACCTCTCCTTGCCATCGCATCACAAGCCGCCCCGTGTCGGTAACCCGTGCGATAACGGCAGCGTTGAGGTTTTCCCGGTTTGCGGCAGCGATGAATGTGGCCGCGTCTTTTTCACGGACTACAACGGCCATACGTTCCTGGGATTCGGAAATGGCAAGTTCGGTACCATTAAGCCCTTCGTATTTTTTGGGTACGGCGGAAAGATCAATATCAAGGGATGGTGCAAGCTCACCAACCGCGACGGAAACCCCGCCGGCGCCGAAGTCGTTGCAACGGCGGATAAGCCGGGTTACGGCGGGGTCGCGGAAGAGTCGCTGTATCTTCCGTTCTTCAACAGCGTTGCCCTTTTGTACTTCCGCGCCTGCATCATTCACGGACTCGGTGGTATGGGCTTTGGATGAACCGGTCGCACCTCCGATACCGTCGCGGCCGGTGCCGCCACCAAGCATGATGATTACATCGCCAGACTCGGGTTCTTCCCGAACTACGGAAGAGACGGGTGTTGCCGCGATTACGGCGCCAAGTTCCATTCGCTTGGCCAGAAAACCGGGATCATAGTATTCAACAACCTGGCCTGTTGTGAGTCCGATCTGGTTTCCGTATGCACTGAAGCCGGCGGCTGCGGTACGGGTAAGGGAAACCTGGGGAAGTTTGCCGGGGAGTGTTTCTTCCACCGGGACGGTGGGGTCTCCTGCGCCGGTTACCCGGAGGGCCTGGTATACCCAGGCTCGGCCGGAAAGGGGATCGCGGATGGCACCGCCAATACAGGTTGCCGCGCCGCCGAAGGGTTCGATCTCAGTGGGATGATTATGCGTTTCATTTTTGAACATGAGCAGCCATGATTCTGTTCCCGTCTTCATGCCCCGCTCGTCGACAAGAGTAACATCGATAAAAATGGAACAGGCATTTATTTCTGCGGATTCTTCAAGGTCATCGAGAAGTCCCCGTTTGCGTAACGCTTTCGCTCCAATTACTGCCATGTCCATGAGCGTTACCGGTTTGTCCCGTCCGGCGTACAGTTCCGCGCGGAGGGCAGAGTAGGTATCAAGAGCCTGGCGGACGGTATCGGCGTAAGGGCCGTCTTCAATGGCTATCGAATCGAGAATGGTATTGAATGTGGTGTGCCGACAATGATCGGACCAGTAGGTGTCGAGCACGCGAATTTCTGTTTCGGTGGGATCCCTGCCTTCCTTTTGGAAATATTTCTGAAGGAATGATATGTCTGCGTCGTCCATGGCAAGGCCATAGTCTGCCCGAAACGCGGAAAGCGCTGCTTTCGAATAGGCAGTGAATCCGGAAAGAACGGGAACGGCAGCTCCAGCAGACGTTTTCATGGTCAGCGTATCCGGTTTGCCTCCGTCGGATTCGCGGGAGTCTACGGGATTGATCAGGTATGTCCGAATTCGTTCCAGATCGGAGACGGTGAGGCTCCCCGATACAATGTATACCCTGGCACACCGGACGGTTACCTTTTTTCCCTCAAGGCCGGGAAGAAGCGCAAGACACTGCTCTGCTGAATCCGCTCGCTGGTCATACTGGCCGGGAAGATACTCGATGGTGATGACTGTTTCATCTTCTGAAACAGGAAGCGTTTCATGGTAGACCTCATCGCTCTGTGGTTCTGAAAATACCCGTCGAGCGGCAGTATCAAGGGAATCGTCGGTGAGACCTTCAATATCATATCGGTTGCAGTACCGGACACCGGTAAGCGTATGTATGCCGAGAAGAGCGGTAATTTCTTCCCTGGTTCGTTGTGCCTCATTGTCAAATCCTTTTTTCCGTTCTATAAAGAGACGGTGTACGGATGATTCCATTGCGATTCCTCCGGGGTTCGGTATGTGCCCAGTATGCATTATTGTTACGGAAATTTCTATGCATCATCAGTATGAACTGGTTGAATAAAAATACAGCATCGTGGTATATTTATACAATGCATCCCCGTACTATGGGGGCAAAGGAGCGGACAAATGCAGGAAATACTTGATCTTTTACAGAATGATGCCCGGCTTTCACCGGAGGATATCGCCGCCATGACCAAGAAAACGGTTGAAGAGGTCGCGGCGGTTATCGCCCAGCTGGAAAAGGACGGCGTTATTCTCAAGTACACTGCGATTGTTAATCAGGAGAAAATTCCGTCTGAAAATGATACGGTTCGTGCCGTTATCGAAATTCAGGTTACTCCGGAACGGGAACACGGGTTTGATTCGCTCGCTGAACGGATATACCGGTTTCCCCAGGTCAAGGCCTTGTATCTTATGTCCGGCGGGTACGATCTGCAGGTCATCATTGAAGGGAAAACGCTCAAGGAAGTGGCATTCTTCGTTTCACAGAAACTTGCGACCCTTAACGGAGTTAAAAGCACCAAGACCCACTTCGTATTAAAGACATACAAGGAAAATGACATCGTGTACGTCGACTCCAAAAAAGATAACCGCGAAAGCGTTACCGCCTGAGGCAGGAACCTGAATGAATACACGACAAGACCGTTATTCCGAAAAAATTCTGCGGACGCCACCATCTCCCATACGCAAGTTTTTCGACCTCATTATTGGCCGTGATGACATTATTTCACTCGGCGTTGGTGAACCTGATTTTCCGACTCCCTGGGTAATGCGGGAGGAAGCCTTTTATCATCTTGAAGAGGGGCACACATCGTATACGTCAAATTGGGGACTCATAGAGCTTCGGGTTGAGATTGCCCGTTACCTCGAAAAGTATGGACTATCGTACGATCCAAAGACAGAGATTCTGGTGACGATCGGGGTGTCCGAGGCGATAGACGCCGTGCTCCGGTCGATTCTCAATCCCGGAGACGAGATAATTGTTGCCGAACCCTGCTATGTATCGTATCAGCCGCTTGCCGAGCTCTGCGATGTTAAACTGGTGCGGCTTGATACGGCACCGGACGGGTTCGTTGCCCGCGCTGAATCGATTGAACGGCTTATAACCCCAAGAACAAAAGCCGTGATGCTCTGTTCTCCGAGCAATCCCACCGGGCGCATGATTCCCGCTGACGAACTGGAAAAGATCGCCGGTGTGGTACAGAAACATCAGCTGTGGGTGCTCTCGGATGAAGTGTACAGCGAGCTGGTGTACGACGACCGGAAACACGTTTCAATAGCTTCGTTTCCCGGCATGAAGGACTACACCATTGTGCTCAATGGCTTCTCAAAAGCATTTGCCATGACCGGCTGGCGTATCGGCTATTTTGCCTGCCCTACCGAGCTCATGGTGCAGGTTCACAAGCTACATCAGTATTCAACCATTTGCGCGCCGATCATGAGCCAGTATGCCGCGCTTGAAGGGCTGCGCAATGGCGCCGACGAAGTGGAAAAAATGAGGATTTCGTATCAGCAGCGCCGGAATCTCATGATGAAGGCATTCTCCGATATGGGGATTCCCGTCGCAGAACCGGAGGGTGCGTTTTACATCTTTCCGGATATCAGGAAAACCGGTCTAACTTCTGAAGAATTTGCAACAAAGCTGATTACCGAGTACAAGGTCGCGGTGGTTCCGGGAGATGCTTTTGGTGCAGGAGCAGAAGGGTTTGTCCGTTGCTGCTATGCCACCGAAATAGGAAAACTCAAGGAAGCGATGCGCCGTTTTGCACTCATGGTTGAAGGGAAACCCTTTACCGAGTAAGCCGTGTTTCTGCTTCTTCCGCCGGGACGGTGAGAAATGCAGCCCGAAAAATATCACGAGCCTGAATCCATGCTGCCCTGGCTCCGGTGAGGTCTCCGGATTTCTCGCGGACGGCGCCTATGGCCATCCAGTCGCGTCCAAGGCCGGCTGCATTTTCCGCACGGCGGTCGAATACAAGGGAGTGTTCCAGTGCATCCAGTGCCTCCGGGTATTGTTCTGTTCTGGAAAAAATTGAGGCCTTGATATACCAGTCGTACGCTGCGTCTTCCAGATACTGGCCCGATTCATGAATTTCTATCGATTCATCAATGGCCTTCACTGCCGCGTCGGTGTTTCCGAGTTCTTTTTCTGACAACGCGAGTACTCTCCAGGCAAAAGCTGCGTAAAGCGGATCCTTTTGAATATCGTTCCGGACGGCAAGAACCTGTGTTCTTGCGTCTCCGGCACGCTGCGTTCGTTCCGGTTGTGCCATGTTCCGGTCAGGATGTCCTTCTGCCAGCGTTCCCCGCGCGATATGAATTACTGCAGCAGCAGAGAGTACTTTGTTGTTGTGTTTCCCGGCTTCGGTCCGTGCCTGTTCCCATAGAAGCATTGCCTGGTCAATGACCCCTTCGCTGTACCAGGTGTTTCCAGTCGCCAGGAGTACCCGAATTCTTGTATCGGCATCATCGGTACGGACGGCCAGTCTCCATGCTTCTTCGAGAAATTGGCGGGCAACCGCCGGTTCATGATTCATGACAGCCTGTCGTGCCATTTCCATCTGTGCCTGTGCCGCATCACGGTTGGTAAAGATTTCTGCAGGCCGTTTGGGGGCGGAGGAGCAGCCGGTGGCAAGGAGCAGTACCGCAAGCAGTATTCCGGGTAACCAACAGACATTTCTCATATAATCCTCCTAAAACTCAATATTCTGCGAGTTGACGGCCGACGGATTCATCTTGCCCCGCTCGGGTATGCCTCCCCGTATGAGCGGATTGTTTCTCAAGCCTTCCAGGACATCCTGCCCCTGTACAATGGCAATCCGCAGGTCTTCCATGAGCCGTGCAAGTTTCGGGAACTGGAACTTGAGGACTTCCGAAGAATCTTCCAGATTATTGAGGGTTCCTTCTACAGACTGGAGCGAGTTTTCTATGCTTGCAAACAGGGTTCCGTCCGGATCAACAAGCGTTGGTACGAGTCCCCGGGGATCGGAAAGTGCTTCACTGAGTTTTTCAAGGTTCGTGGTTATGCTGGAAACGTCCTGAAGGATATCCTCCATTTCAGCTGCCAGATCGCCGGAGATTTCGGTTACATTTGTCATGGTATCCGCAAGGGGGCCGGTACCGGATCCTCCGATTGCTCCATTTACAATGGCAAGTGTTTCATTCAGTTGTGTGAGGAAGGGGTTCACTTGTGCAATGATGTTGGTTATGGTGTCATCCTTGCGGGGAATAATGACCATTCCGGTTGCAATGTATGCCATCCCTTCCGGGGAAGTGTTCCGCGGAATATGGGT
Source organism: uncultured Treponema sp. (assembly GCA_964527175.1). Taxonomy (GTDB): domain Bacteria; phylum Spirochaetota; class Spirochaetia; order Treponematales; family Treponemataceae; genus Teretinema. The sequence goes on along the minus strand of CAZGQQ010000009.1, from coordinate 21,381 downwards.
TCCTTCAGCGAGTTCCGTATCCCCAAGACCCGGATGAAACAGAAACTGGTTCCCCAGCCCGAGAGGATTGATGAGCAGTTCAACAACGGAACCTTCTCGCACCCGGTTGTTGTAGGTATCCTGAATGACAAAGGAAACCGCAACCATGTCGGTATCATTCAAACTGATGCGGGTAATTTTCCCGATGGTGAACCCTTTGTACAAAACCGGCATTCCGGCAGAAAGTCCGCTCGCAGAATCAAAGGTGGTTGTGTACTGGTAATCCCGCGCGAACCAGCGTTGCCGGCTGCCGAGCATGAAGATAATGAGTACCAGTGCAACAATGGCCGTAATGGCCAGAATACCGACAATCTGATCTGCATACCTGATTTTAAATTTCATAAGGCAATTCCTTTTTCAACCATGTTTGAAAGGGCTTCATTACGGGCAATTTCCTGTGCAGATATTTCCATGGACAGCCGTCCATCCAGTATCATGCATATTCGCTGTGACAGTTCCTTAATTACCTGAAAATTATGACTGACAAACACGATGGTGTTTCCTTCTTTCTGACGTTTTTTTACCAGGGCAACAAGACGGCGTGCCGCCGCGTCGTCCAGGGATTCCGTCCACTCGTCAAGGAAGAGAATGTCGGGATCGCACACCAGTGCGCGGGCAAAGGCGATCAGTTTTTGCTCTCCCATGGAAAGCTGGGCGGGGCGGATATCAAGATCGCGTTTGTATCCGGCCTCTGCACAAACCTCGATGATTCGGGCGGTTCGCTGTTTCTCGGTCATTTTCGGAAAATGTATTTTGAGCGGCAGTTCCAGTGTCTGGCGGATGCTCTGGTTTGCCCAGAGGGCAGAATCCTGGAAGACAAAAGATGCCCGTCGGCGAAAGCTGAGCGTCTGATGTCTGTTCATGGTGAAAATATCCTGACCCCGATAGCAGCTTTTCCCCGTTGTTGGAACAATGAGTCCTGCAATCAGTTTGAGAAGGGTGCTTTTGCCGCAGCCTGACGGGCCCACAAGAGCGGCTGTTTGCCCTTTTTGTATTGACAGTTGTACGTTCTGAATAATTCTGCTGTTTTGTGCGACGAGAGAAATATCTTTTAGTTCGAGAACTGTCGTATCCATACCGCTCCGTTATACAATATAAAACATTGCTGAAATTAACAGATTTGCAATGATGCACCAGGCAAACGCGCTCCCGACTGCCCGGAGTCCCGCCTGTGGTATTTCCGTGGAAGCCCGTTCAACTGAAAACCCCTGTACTGTTGCGACACTTGCCAGAATCATGCCGAAGACAACGCTTTTGAGAAGGGACACCAGAATATCCCCCAGCGCGAGGTGCTGTAAAATATTGCCAAAGTAGTCCGTTGCCGGTTGCGGGCTGAGTACCTGTACGATAACAAAGGAACCGGCAAGACCGGCTATGGAAAAGTAAATATTTAAAAGAAACAACGATAGCGTAACTCCGAGGAAACGGGGTACCGCGATGTGTTCAACCGGATCCACGCCGACAGATATATATGCTTCAATTTCATGTGATACCACCATGCCGGCAATTTCGGTGGCAATCGCTGTTGCTGATCGTGCAATGATGATAAAAGCGGTAAGAAGCGGGCCAAGTTCCCGGGTTATGATGGTAATGAGAAGCGGATAAATGAGTTTTTCCTGTGAAAAACTTGCCAGAACGGGTAGCCCCAGCAGATTGACTGCCGCACCGATCCCCATGGCCAGCAGCAATGAAACACCAAGTGCTTCTACAAAGGTAAACAGTATCTGCATGACCAGAATTCGGTATGAAGCCTGCCCATGATATATAAAAGGGCCGATTCCCCGGAGAGTTTTCCCGAAAAAACCGATGGTATACACCGCATTATGAAGATTGTTGATAATCCGGTTTCCAGATCTTTTTACCATAGGTTTCAGTATACTCCACGGGAATACTAATACACAACTGCGCTGTCCCGGCCATAGTGTATTAGCCGGAGGGGACGTTACAGCGAACTGATAATTCCAAGCTGTACAACAGAACGGGTCATGTTCATGCCGGCACTGTCTTCATTCCGGTACAGCGGCGGGCTCCCGATGGGACCGGAAAGGGTATCTCCCCGGGAGTCTGACATCCATACCCGGGATCCTGAAAGAAACAGGGTTTGTTTCGTGGTTAAACGGTACAAGATACGGATCGTCGGTTCAATAAACAAACCGCCGACAAGGGTGTCCTTGTACCGGGTATTGGTCAGCAGATGGTTGTCCGTAGCGGTGCAATATATCAGGGGAGTTACCGATACCTTTCCGGTAATGTGAAAACGGTTTCCGACAGGAACGCTTGCGGAAAGAGCGGCAAGAAGCATCATACGGGACACTCTCCAGGTTATAACTGGTCCGTCAAACGGGATTTCTTCCATGTCGGGATCCCAGGGGTAATAGACTCCGCCGCTTTCTCCATATTGTTTGTAGCCGTCTTTTCCCGTCCAGGCAATGCTGGTCCATCTGAATTCCAGGTGAGGCGTAATGGTAACAAATTCACGGCTGCGTATGCCGCGAACAGGTACAGAAAAAATCCGTGAAAGAGCGATGGAGAATTCGTGATAGGTATCAAGGTCTGCAGTATGCCGGGAAAAGTGGGTTTTTCGGCTGTCGCCGGGAAGATTCATGTAATCCGAATCTGTCATGTACTGTCGTGTCATGAGCATACCGGTTTCAGCGGAAATCGCAAGCACAAAGGTATTTCCAACCGGCAAGGAAACGCCGGCCGTTATTGTTGTTAGCGAATCCAGCGGCCAGACAAGTTCGCTGAGTATGTCGTCCTGAAAGAAAACCAGTTCATGGACGGTACCGCTTCCCGTTCCCAATGAAAAGAAACATGATGGAGGTTCACCTGCGGACAGAAGGGGCGCAAGGAGAACAATAAAGGGCACAAGGACGGTCCGGATGGTCATGGGGACATTTTAGCATAAAACTGTTGCCGATTCGCTGTTTTTTTTACTACATTATCAGTATGTCCCCTCCCGGGAATCAATGAATTTTCATCTTCAGGAGAAAAAGAATCATGGCGACCCACCAATTTCAAACCGAGGTTAACCAGCTGTTGACCCTTATCATTCATTCCCTGTATTCAAACAAGGAAATCTTTTTACGTGAAATAGTATCCAATGCTTCTGATGCTCTGGATAAACTCAAGTATCTTACCCTGTCCGATGAAGGGTACAAGTCTGTACAATTTTCTCCCCGTATCGACATTCTGTTCGATGAAAAAGCAAACACCATAACGGTTCGGGATACCGGAATCGGTATGGATGAACAGGATGTCATTGCGAATCTCGGAACCATTGCCCGCTCAGGAACCAAAGCATTTCTTGATCAGCTTGCAAATGATGCGAAACGGGATTCAAATCTCATTGGGCAGTTCGGTGTCGGATTCTATTCCGCTTTTATGGTTGCCTCGAAAATAGAGGTTGTTACCAAAAAGGCAGGGACTTCTGATGTGTGGAAGTGGGTGTCCGACGGCAAGGGAGCGTATGAACTTGATTCTGTGGACGCAACCGCATTCCCGCTTGTTGACGGCGTTGATGAGGGAGCCCAGGGAACGTGCGTTATCATGCATCTCAATGATGAGGACAAGGAATTTGCGACACGCTGGAAAATTGAAGATATCGTGAAACGTTATTCGGATCATATTGCGTTCCCCATTTATCTTCATTATGACAAGAAAGAGTATGACGACAAGGGCGCGGTGAAAAGCGAAGCTCCGGTTTCCGAGCAGATCAATGATGCGAGCGCCATGTGGCAGAAATCCAAGAATGATCTCACCGAAGAGGATTATCACTCGTTCTACAAGACAATCTCACACGATTCGGACGATCCTCTTTTGTATGTGCATACCAAGGCTGAGGGCACCCAGGAATACACTACGCTCTTCTATGTTCCTTCAAAAGCACCGTTTGACATGTTCAATGCGGACTATAAAAGCGGGGTTAAACTTTTTGTTAAGCGTGTGTTCATTACTGATGACGAAAAAGAATTGCTCCCGGTGTATCTCCGCTTCGTACGGGGAATTATTGACAGTGAGGATCTTCCGCTCAATGTGAGCCGCGAGATTCTGCAGCAGAACCGGATTCTTTCCGGCATTCAGTCCGCATCGGTTAAAAAACTGCTTGGCGAGTTCCGCAAGCTTGCGGAAAACGAACCGGAGAAGTACGAAACATTTATTACTGAGTTTAACCGTCCGCTCAAGGAAGGGTTGTACAGTGACTATGGTCATCGCGAAGAACTCGCGGACCTCGTCCGTTTCAAGACGACCTTTGCGCCCGAAGCGGAAAAAGACGCGGACGGAAATGACAAACCAATCTCTTCCTGGACCAGTTTCGCAGAGTATGTGAACCGCATGAAGACTGACCAGAAGGCTATTTACTACATTACCGGTGGGGATGAAAAAACGCTCCGTCAGTCTCCTCATCTTGAAGCATACCGGGCCAAGGGATTTGAAGTACTCATCATGAGCGACGAGATAGACGATATCGTTATTCCATCGCTCGGCAAGTACAAGGAGTGGGATCTCAAGGCGGTAAACCGCGCCGGTTCCGATGAGGAACTTTCCAGCGAGGAAGAAAAGAAAGCTGCGAAAGAAAAAGAAAAAGACAACAAACCGGTTGTGGAAAAAATCAAGAAAGCGCTCGGTGAGCGGGTAAAAGATGTACGCGTTTCCAAACGTCTTGCTGATTCACCTTCCTGTATCGTGGTTGATGAAAACGATCCGAGCCTGCAGATGGAACGCATGATGAAGGCCATGGGGCAAAGCGGATTTGCCGAAGTGAAGCCGATTCTGGAAATAAATCCTGAACATGCGCTTGTCGGCAAGCTTCGCGATTCGGACGACGACAGTTTTATTGCCGATGTTTCCTCGGTGCTTCTGGATCAGGCGTTGCTTGTTGAAGGATCTGATATCAATGATCCTGCCGATTTCGTCAAGAAACTGAACAGGCTGCTCAGCAGATAATAAAAAAGCCGGTTCATGGTGAACCGGCTTTTTTTTATTCTTCCGATGAAAGTTTCGATTTGCGTTTTGATGAAGCAAGCTGCAGCTGTGCCGCAACAACGAGTGTCGTGAGCACCCCGGCGGCAATTGCCTCCGGAACGCCGTTTGTCAGGAAGATTCCGCCGAGTACCGCCCAGATGGTTACTCCGTCGGCGCCGCCGGTAAGTACACCGGATCCGTTTGTCGCGACAAGCATGCCGAGAACCAGAGCCGTATGAATAACCGTTCCGAACACCGCAGCAATGGCTACGGCCGGGAACACTTTCCATTTGGAAATGAGTACGTAGATTCCCCATGTGGCCAGCGGGAAAAGGATGCGGGGTAACACCGAAACGAGCGGATTTCGAAAGAGGACGTCGAACCCTGCCGGAGTCTGGTTTGCCTGAAACAGACTGAAAAGACCAAAGATTGATCCAATTCCCATACCAACAAGCGGTCCTTCAAGAATTGCACCGATAATTGTGGGAATATGCATGATGGTTATTGAAACACCCGAAATCCAGGGTATGAGACCGAGTCTGGTTGCTCCGAGAAAAATGGTGAGCGAGCCGAGAGCGGCGGTAATAACTATTCTGCGTACTTTTGAACTATCTTTGTTTACCATTGTAGCGCTCCTTGTTCTTGGTATGAATGTGAAAGGATGATGACACTATGGCGGTAATGTGTCAAGATAAATGACCGGCATGAGCGGGCGCTATTGTTCAGGCGGTTTGAATTTGGGTATACTGTCGGGGTAAAGGAGCTTTGTACATGGTTAAAGCAGCTACAATTGCCGGTTCCGATGCGTCAGGTGGCGCCGGACTGGCAGCCGATCTTAAAACATTTGAGGAATACGGGGTATTCGGAATGGCAGCAGTTACCCTCATTGCAACCATGGATCCGGATGCCGAATGGTCTCATAGTGTGTTTCCTCTTGACGAAGCCGTGCTTCAAGCCCAGCTTCATACCATATTCGACGGGGTAGGCGTTGATGCCGCAAAAACAGGCATGCTCGGTTCGGAACATGCGATACTTCTTGCGGAGCGCTATCTTCGTGAAACCGGAACGGACCGGTATGTTCTGGATCCGGTAATGGTTTGTAAAGGCGCCAGTGAAGCATTGCACCCCGAATTGAACCGGCTGGTAGAAGAAAAACTCCTGCCGCTCGCGCTTGTTGTAACGCCGAATCTTTTTGAGGCCGGTCAACTTGCCGGTATTGAAACCCCTCAAACCATAGAAGACATGAAAAAGGCTGCCGAAATCATACATGCAAAGGGAGCCCGGAACGTATTTGTAAAGGGTGGTTCCCGTTTGAACGGGTATACCTCTGCCGTTGATATTTTTTATGACGGAAAAAACTATAATCAGGTTGAAAGCGCGCTTATCGACACGCAATGGATTCATGGTGCCGGGTGTACACTTTCGGCAGCCGTTACCGCTGCGCTTGCACTGGGGCTTGAGCCATATGAAGCAGTGAGCAGGGCCAAGAAATTTGTAACATACAATCTTCGTGGAAGTTTCCCGCTCAATCGCTGGGTAGGTCCCGGTAATCCTTCCGGCTGGAGAAAAGGATTCAATTGATGGCGGGAGCTTCAGGAGCACCCTGCTGATGTCAGTCCATGTTCTGGATGTGTCCTTTACCTATCCCGGATCGGGAAGGGCGGCGTTACGGGATGTTTCCGTTGACATTGACGAGGGCTCCTATGTTGCGGTACTCGGTGCCAACGGCTCGGGGAAAAGCACTCTTGCCAGGTGTCTGACAGGATTGCTTTCTCCAGACACCGGCTCGATAACCAGTACCCCGGAGGCCGAAGTTCCTTCTGCTCTTGTTTTCCAGTCTCCCGGGGATCAGATAGTCGCTGAAACAGTCGAGCTCGACACCGCCTTCGGTCCCGAGAATCTGGGTGTTTCGCCGGATGAAATGCGGGTTCGCGTTCCTGCCGCACTGGAAGTCTTTCATCTTGCCGTGCGTTCCGGGGAGGCAACTGCATCACTTTCAACCGGAAACAAACAGCTTCTGGCCCTCGCCGGCGTTCATGTACTCCAAAGCAGCGTTCTGGTTCTTGACGAACCTACCTCCATGCTCAGCCCCAAAATCAGAACAGAACTTCTTGATTATCTCGACACGCAGCATGCAGCAGGCGGAACAATCATACATATTACCCATGATCGGGAAGAGGCCGCGCGTGCGCAGCGGGTGCTGGTGATGGAAGACGGATCGATTGTATTTGACGGATCCCCCCGGGCCCTGTTCGCCATCCCGGAACAACAACAGGAGCAGTGGGGTATTCTTGCGAGTTTTCCCGGCATGCAAACCCGGGAGGTCTCGCGGGATATTGCTCTTGAATGCCATGATATTGTTGAGGGTCCCCTGCAGAGTTTTTCCGCACGCTTCCCGGCCGGAAGCATAACCGCTGTTACCGGGGAGTCCGGTTCCGGTAAGTCTACCCTGCTTGAAATTCTTGCCGGGCTGCGGGTTCCGGAAACCGGTTCGGTCCTATGCCGGGAACAGTGTGCTATCGCTCTTGCCGTACAGGAAAGTGAAGCAAGCCTCTTTGCCGAATTTGTTTCGGATGATGTAGCATACGGCCCTCGAAATTCCGGCATTGCCGGGAAGGAACTGGTTGCCCGTGTTGCTTCTGCCATGAACGCCGCTTCGCTGCCCTTTGACACGTTCAGGGATCGTACAACGTTCTCGCTTTCCGGTGGAGAGCGGCGTAAAGCTGCGTTGGCCGGCATTATCGCCATGGATACACCGGTGATTCTTTTTGACGAACCGTCTTCTGCTCTCGATGTACGCAGCCGTGCCCAGCTCCTTGTCCTCATAGCGGATCTTGCTTCCCGGGGAAAAACAGTTGTGTTTACCACAAATCGTGAAGATGAATGCCGTATAGCCGATTCCGTCATTACCTTGCCTGCTCCCGGACAAGAGCGGTCTGTCGGTTCCGCAACGAAAAAGCTGGACCGTAATCAGGCAACTCTGGAACGGCTTCGCCAGGGCGAGAAGGGCAGTTATGAACCCGGGTCTTCCCCGTTTCACATCCTGTCGCCTGCCGGAAAGTATTGGTGTACGATTGCCCCAATAACTGCAGCTCTTGCTGTCGGGAATCTTTCTGCGATGATGGCGGTATTGCTTATCGAAGCCGGAATTGTTTTTGTCTCTCGGTATCCCCTGTTGCAGTTCTTGCAAAAGTTTCTGGTAATACTGCCCTGGTTGCTCCTTGTTGCCCTGATGCAATACCTTGTTTTCAGGAACAGACAAATCGATCCGGTTTTTCTGTTGCGGTTTATCGGTCTTTTCATACCTCTTTCGGTTTTTGTGTATAGTACCAGTCACAGTGAAATAATGTACGGAGTTGAAGACCTGTGCAAACCGTTGATCCTTCTTCGTGTTCCTGTCCGTGATCTTTCGCTGCTTGTCGGAATGGTGTTTCGCTTCATTCCGCTTCTGTACACGGAGGCCGGAAGGATTACCCGCGCCAGGATAATCCGGACTGCGGGACACAAGGAGAGGCACGGACTTGTGCGGGCGGTGAAGTCCATGTCGACGCTTTTTGTGCCGCTGGTTTTGCGTACGCTGGCTCGTGCGGAACGTCTTGCGGAAGCGATAACGGCACGTTATTACGGTGCCGCACCGCATACCCGGTATTATTCCCGGGAAGGCGGCTGGAAGCAACGGCTGACGGTTCTGGTTACTCTTTCGCTGTTCGCTGCCATTATTTGTGTATCGCTGATTCATGAGCGGAGCCGTATATGAGTCCGGCTCCCATGACTTTTTGTCCCCGCTGCGGGCAAAAGGGTTTTGAATATCATGACATGAAGTTCTGGAGCTGTTCTGTCTGCGGGTTTGTGTATTATCACAATGTCGCAGCGTCCTCAAGTGTGATTGTGGTGTATCACGACATGGTTCTCATGATCCGGCGAAGCCGGGAGCCGTCAAAAGGCCTCCTCGCGCTTCCCGGAGGGTTTGTGGATCCGGATGAACGGGCAGAAGACGCAGCCGTGCGTGAATGTAGGGAGGAAACCGGACTGTCGGTTACATCACTGAAATTTGTGGGAAGCTGGCCCAATACCTACCGTTATCGTGACGTGCAGTACAAAACCTGTGATCTGTATTTCAGTGCAGAGTTTTCCGGGTCCCTTTCAGCTTTTGTTGCAGAGGAGGGGGAGGTTTCTTCCCTTGAGCTCGTTGCTCCGAAAGATTTTGAAACCGCCCCCATTGCCTTTGAATCTGCCCGCAAAGCGCTTATCGCCTGGCGGGACAGAGCGTAATTTTTTTACAATTTTACAGTACAAAGTATGCGAGCCCTTCACGGGTGTATTTTGCCTGAAGCTCCCTGAGCGGTCCGGTAATCTTTTGTTCAACAGCATCATCGCAATACATGATCATGATCTCGTTTGTTTCGGGCCATACCGGACTTCCCATCTTGGGTGTTGAGTATCCTTTTCCCCAAACCTGCGGAATTATGGTATAGAATTGGGCTTCGGGTACCCGTGAAAGCGCATCAAGAATATCCTCCTCAATGGCCTGGCTGAAAATTATTTCAATTCGTTTCACAGTATTTTCCCCCTTTGTTGTTTAAAAAAAAGCTCCTTGCGTTCTTTGCGGATCATTTTTCGTATATCCCGCTTTTCACGGATACGGTTGAAACCGTAGTACATGACGGGCATGAGAAAGAGTGTCATGAGCGTTCCGAAGGAGAGCCCTCCGAGCACGGTCTGGCCGATAGGCTGAACCATCTCCGAGCCTTCGCCGGGGAAGAAGGCCATCGGGGTAAGTCCGAGAACCGTGGTAAGTGTTGTCATGAGAATCGGTCTCAGGCGGCTTCGCGCCGCTTCGGCACAGGCATCAATAAGTGAGCGGCCGCGTTTTCTCAGAAGGTTGGTGTAGTCAACAAGGACGATACCATTGTTGACAATAATGCCAACCAGGATAAGCATACCGACGGCAGTCATGACATTCAGTTTTTGTCCCATGATGCCATAGAGGAACACGATGCCGATAACCGTAAGGGGCAGGGTAAAGAGTACAATAAACGGATCCAGGAAGGATTCGAACTGACTAGACATAACAGCGAACACCAGAATAATGGCCATGAAAATGATGATGATGAATTGGCGTATTGCCTTCATGAGATCTTCATAGTCTCCGCCGTATTCAATGCGAACTGCCGGATCTTTTGGTATTTCTTCCTGAATGAGTTTTTCAACGGCTGCCTGTACAACATTGATGGAAGCCCCGGTTGCAGTTCCGGCACTTACCGTTATGATTCGGCTCTGGTTCTCCCGGGTGATCGAAATGGGAGAGGTGCCTTCCGCATACCGGGCAAAACTTGAAACGGGAATTTTGACGCCCTGGGTATTGGTAACAAATATCTGTTCAAGGTCGCCGAGTTTGGTCCGGTCTGTTTCGTCAAGTTTGACCACGATGTCAATTTCTTCACCTTCTTCCCGGAATTTTGTCGCCGTTGTTCCCGCAATGTTTGCCCGTATTTCCTGTCCTACGGAGGCAATGTTCAAGCCGAGATTGTAGAGGCGCTCCCGGTCAATCACGATATCAACCTGAGGCAGTCCATCCTGCAGACTGATTGACGGCTCGGTAACGTGTTCCTTTGCTTTTTCTGCCAGCAGATCACGGATTGCCAGCGCAGTGGTACGTGCCTTGTCCAGATCTTCCGACTTCACCTTGACCTGGACGGCTTCACCGCCACCACCGATACCGCCTCCACGACCTGCGGTAATGTTAAAGGTTGCTCCGGGAAATTCCCCGAAATGGGAACGAAGTTTTTCTTTGATTGCCTCTTCGTTGTCTATCTGCTGTGACAGTTCGGGAAGGTCAATGGTTAATTGTCCCTTGTATGAACTTTCTCCTCCAAATCCCCAGCCGTCGCTGGCACCGGCGAGCAGTGAAATGCTCTTATACCCTTGTACTTCACGGATTACAATCTGTTCAAACTGCTTGAGTACTGCCTCGGTGGTTTCAAGCTTTGTTCCCACTGGCAGCGTTATATCAAGCTGAATTCGGTCTGATGCTGATTCGGGCATGTACACAAAACCAAGAACAGGGATGAGTGCGATGCTCAGGACAAACAAACCGACGATGGTACCAATGGTAATGAGTTTGTGCCGGAGCACCCAACGGATTGCACGAAAATATTTCTCGTCCAGTCGGTTGAAAAAGTTTCCGAGCGCGAGATTCATCTCTCCCAGGAAACCGGTAAACTCGAGGCGGTTGCTTCCTCCAATCTTGAAGTATTTGCTGGTCAGAACCGGAACAAGAACAATAGCCACAACAAGTGAGCAGACGAGCGAAATAACAACAGTGAATGCGAGTCCCTGGAAAATTTCACCGATTACTTCCAGTTCTTTCCGGTACATGATGAGCGGTAGAAATACGCAGATAGTTGTCAGTGTCGATGCGGTAATGGCAAGTACCATTTCCTGTGAGCCGAGAATTGCCGCGGGTTTCGGTTTTGAACCCTTTTCACGGTATGAGTAAATGTTTTCCAGGATAACAATGGAGTTGTCTACCAGCATACCGACGCCGAGTGCGAGTCCTGCCAATGTCATGATGTTCAGCGTCATGCCGGAGAAGTACATGATGCCAAGTGTTATGATGAGGGAGATGGGTATTGTAAGCCCGATGATGATTGTACTGCGCAGGCTCCTCAGGAATATGAACAGGATGATGATTGCAAAAATGGCTCCCTGGATGGCGCTTGATGCGACATTGTCTACCGAACGCTGAATGATGTCGGTAGTATTACCGGTTTCGGTAATGGTTACATCTGAAGGGGCATCAACAATTATTTCCGCCATACGCTCTTGTACTGCACGGGCGGTCTGAACCGAGTTTGTACCGCTCTGTTTCTGAATTGCCATTCGTACGCAGGGCTCGCCGTTGAAGTAATACATGGAGGTTTGGTCCTTGTACCCATCATATACATTGGCGATATCCCTGAGCCTGACGGTTGTTACAGAGGGCATGGGACCGCCCCGCTGTGCATCTTCCGCGGAACCGCGCTGTTTATACGTGATTACCGTGTTGCGAACATCCTCAATCGTTGCGTACTCTCCAACGGTGCTGATTGCATAGTTGAGATCTGCCTCTGTAATGGTTCCGCCGGCGATCTGGATGTTCTGTGCCGCAAGCATTTGTCCAACCTGTGTTATGGTGAGATTGTAGGCTTGAAGACGATCGCGGGGAATTTCGATAACAATGGCACGTTCACGTCCACCAATTACATAGGCAGTTGCGACTCCGTCAATTTGTTCAAGACGGGGAACAATATCCTCGGCATACTCATATAATTCTTCGGGAGTACGGTTGCCGCTTATTGCGTAGAACATGATCGGGATCATTGTGGGATCCATCTTGAAGATCATGGGTGTTTCCGTGTCATCGGGTAGCGTTCCCTTTACATAATCGAGCTTTGCACGGATGTCATTCATGGCTTCGTCGAGATTGCTCCCGAAAGTGAGCTGAATGTATACCATGCTCGAATTGCTCGATGACTGGGATCCGAGATACTCGATGCCCGACACCCCGGAAAGTGCGCTTTCAACGGGGCGGGTTACACGGCGTTCCACTTCTTCCGGTCCTGCACCCGGGTATACGGTGCTAATGGCAACATAGGGAAGTTCGATATCCGGCAAAAGATCCAGAGGGAGATCCATGGTCGCGTACATGCCCAGTGCGGCCAGTACGGTAAAGAGGATCAGTATGGTGGTAGGCCGGTTAACGGCGGTTTTTGATAAACTCATTGAATACTCTCCTGCTCGGGAAGCGGCTGCATGCGCGAGACGATATTGATGAGCGATCCTTCTTCCAGAAGTGTTTGTCCGCGGACAACAACCTCTTCATCGGGGGAAAGTCCGGACAGGATTTCGGCTTTTTCATCAACACGGATTCCTACTGTAACGGTCTGACGGCGTACACTTGCCGGATCTCCCGGGTTCACCGTGAAAACAAAAAACTCTCCAAAACGGTTTACAATTGCAGAATCGGGAATTTTGACGATGTTTGATCGGGTGTCGGTAATGAGTTTTACCCGGGCAAACATGCCTGCCTTTATCCGGGGATACTTTTTATCAAAGGTCAGTTTTACTCCCATTGTTCTGGAGCTTTGGTCAAGAACCGGGCTTACTTCGGAGACCGTGGCGTAGAAAATTTCTCCCGGATAGGCGTCGAAGCGGAGATATGCTTTTTGATCTTCCTGTACTTTTGAGACAAACCGCTCGGGAACGTTCATGGAAACTTCAAGTGTTTCCATTTTGCTTACTTTGGCGATTGACAGCTGTTGGGCAACCATGGACCCCGGAACTACATTGACTGCGGTAATTGTCCCGGCTATCGGTGACTTTACCGGACTGTATTCGAAGTTCATGCCCGGTCGTGAGGGGTCAACATAGGCTATGACCTGATCTTTCCTGACATTGTCTCCAACTGAAACCAGCACTTGTGCAATTTTACCTGCCGCATCCGGAAGAATGTCGAGGTTGCTTTTTGCTGCGACATCTCCCCCGAATTCAAGGTAATCATTCAATTCGCCGCGTGTAGCGGTTACGGTTGTTACGGCAAAAACAATTTTCTCCGGACTCTCGTCCGCCGCTTTTGTTTCATTATTGTCCTTCTTGCTGCACGAAACGGCAAGAAAGGAAATAAGGATCAGTGCGGTGGTCATGGAGTACAGGACCCGGTTGTTTGTTTTCATATGGTTCTCCTTGTTTGTCTGCAATACCTGTTAAAATTTGGTGTTCAGCGCTTTTTCGAGATCAAGAAGCGCTGAAAGATAGTTGTATTTTTCTGCCAGAACACCGAGTCGGGCCTCAATAAGTGTGTTCTCCGCATCCTTGAGATCAAGATACTCGATGGTTCCTGCCCGATATCCCTGTTCGGTAAGCCGGTATGCCTTGTCTGCCATGGCGACATTCAAATCCATGGCGGTAACAGCAGCTCTTGTTTTGTCGAGTCTTTTCACCAGGTCCCGTACTTCCAGTTCGGCATTGTATACGAGCTGGCTGAAGCCGAGATCGATCTTTTCTATTGAGTCGCGTGTTTCCGCCGCGGCAACCCCTTTTGAGGAGAACGGAAGCATGTCCGTTATATTGATTGCGAGGGTGACACTGAACGCTCCGGAAGAGTCTTCCCAGTTTCCGGTGTCGGTCCATGAGTCGTCAATTGCGGAAAGACGGGGTGAAAAGCTTTGACTGAGCGCGATACTGGGTGTGAAGCGCTGAATTTGTGTGGCACGAAGTTGTGTTTCCAGCAGTTCACGGTTTTTCTCCATAACGGCAAAATCGAGCCGGTCTCCCAAATGATCCTGTATCAGTTCATCAGCATTGAATTCTTCCATTCTGGGATTGATCTGACCGTCAAGGACTATGGTGGTTCCAATGGGGAGCCCAATCAAGAAAGCAAAAAGGTCTTTCTGCTGTTCAAGTTGCAGTTCCGTTTCCATTATGGCGGGTCGCTGTGTTTCTACTGCGAGCTGCATCTGAATATAGGTCAATTCCGACACAAGGCCGTTCCGGTAGTTTATCCGCGTTTGTTCAAGGCGCTCAATGCTCGTTGCCAGCTTGTCCCGGGCAACCGCCAGATTTCCTTCCTGCAGCAGAATGCCGTAGAATGCTTTCCGGACATTAATCTCGGTATCCTGCCGGGCTTGTTCGTAGGTTAGCAGACCTGCCTCATAATTCTGGCGAGTAGCCTTCATTCCCTCAAAAAGAGCCAGGTTCAGGTTCAAGGTGATATTGAGCCCTGCCAGTACATTCCAGTGGTCTTTTTCTTCAATTTCCGGCTCTTGATACATGGGATTAACCATCTTTATGAGATCAGTGTATGGATTGTTGACATTGTTGCTGCGTGCCAGGGTACCGGTTGCCTGAACACCCGGAAGGAACACATTCCAGGCAAGATCCTTTGCCCGTTTTTTCATCCGTACATCGATGGCAGCGGAAGCGAGTTGAATATTGTTCATCATGGCCAGTTCAACTGCCCGCTCAACAGTAAGTATTTCTACCGGACGCTCTTCGGTGGTGTTGATGGACTCGTCGGCGTACATAATGCCGCTTAACACGAGCAGGAAGGGCAGTACCCATAGTCCCTTTGCGGATTTCATAATAGCTCCTTGTCTCCAAACAGAATAAGTTTATACATAGTGCGAATGCTTTCCAGAATTTTCTTTTCATCCAAACCGCTTTCGTATTCACGGATAGTACAGCCGCTTGACAGGGTCAGCGCCCATTTTATGACACTCAGGGCTCCGAGCTGTATATCCGGACAACGGGTGACAAAATTGTCGGTATTAAAACTGTCGAGTATCCCGTTCCGGTGAATATCCGGATGAATGATTTTATGATGATGTGTAATCATTTCATATCGTATCCAGTTAAAAACGGGGATGACTCCGGGTTTGCGGAGAAGGTAATGGGCATGGATCATCATGGCCAGATATATTTGCTCCTCAAATGTTGCACCCTGTGTAACATGACGTGCCAGGAGCGCAAGTATTGTATCGGATTCATGGACAATGAGTTCTTTCAGCATTGCTTCCTTATTTTCATAATAGAAATACAGGCTGCTTTTTGCGGTTCCCATTTCTTCTGCTATCTTTTCCACGGTTACATTGCCAATTCCCTGCGCCTGAACAGCCCGGGCAATGGCCTGGAACAGTTTGGAATTTTCTTCTTGATCCAGATTGATGGTGATTGTGTCCAGAGCGTCCAGCCGTTCTTCAGTTGGCATGGTGACTTCGGGGAATCCTTCGGCATTTCTTCGAAGGAGTTCATCCTGATATTCGCGAATTCCCTGAGCGGTATAACTTGCAAGAAGAACCGTTATTGTGTTTTTTTGGATACCGAAAGATTGTTTCTGGTATACATCCGAAGGCAGGGCATTGATTCGTGCGAAATAGTCTGCAATGTGCGGTGACCTGGCAATGAGATAGTCGAGCGCTTTTTGCGGGAAATCTTCAACCGTAATGAGCTGTTTTGTCAAAAACAGGAAATAGTCCGGCTTTGCACGAAGGGCTTCAACTACAGCCCTCCGGATGCCGTCCCTTGTGCCTCCTGCCTGTTGTATTGCCGAAAAAAGATGCTCCATTACCCGGGATTCCATAAGATGCTCAAGCTCCGCCCGGTTGCTATAGTGGCGATACAGTGCCGGTTTGGAAACACCTACCTCCCAGGCAATATCCTGCATGCTCCAGGAAATATTCCGGTGTGAAAGCGCAAATGCAGCTTCAAGAATTTGTTCTTTTCTGGTCATTTTTCCGGTATTACTTCCAGTCATCAGCATCCTCATTCTATACAACACGTAGTGGCAAGAAAGTGTTACCGAACATTCGGTAACATTACCGTATTCAAATTTGCCGCGGTGGTCAAGGGCTTATGCTGTTCTTCCTGAAAAAATTGTGCTGTGATACACTGTCTCCCGTAAGGAGCTTTGATGAAAAACAAACAGTTCCGTGAATTGGCCGTTTGCGGATTTGAGGCAGTTCGTGCGTTGGCAGACCATCATCCTGAAAGAATCCAGCGCTTGTTCTTCACCAATGACCGTGCCAGGTTTTTTGGGACGGTATGCCGGGAACTTGCCGCAACGAAAAGGATATATCGCGCGGTAGACAGTGAGAAGGATCTGGAGAAACTGGCAGGAAGCGTACATCATCAGGGGGTCGTCGCCATGATAACGGAACCGCTCATCCCCCTTTTGGACGAACGGACGCTGCCGAATGTGACAGACTCGTCCATGCTTCTTGTTCTTGATCGTGTGGGTAACGCCAACAATCTTGGAGCAATAGTACGCAGTGCGGCTTTCTTTGGCACGGAAACCATCATTCTCAGCAATGAGGATGATCAGGCCCGGATATCAACAAGCATGTACCGTGTTGCGCAGGGTGGTATGGAATTTGTCTCTTTATGGAAAGTTCCGGACACCGCATGGCTGTTAAACCGAATTCCGGACTCCTTTGTCCGTATTGGAGCAGACCATCGTTCTGATATTGATATGGACGGAATGGTAGAATTGTGCACGGCACACAAAAAGCCGCTGATTATTCTCGGAAACGAAGAGACCGGTCTTTCCCCGGAAACCCGGCAGCTCTGTGATCATCTGGTACGCATTTCCGGTACCGGTAGAATTGAAAGCCTGAATGTTGCCCAGGCGGCAACGGTGTTCCTGCATGCAACAGCCAAAATTGTCGAACGGAATCGCGGGTGATTTGTGTGATAAAGTTACAGCACGATGGGCATATTATTCGTATACTTACAGTAGATATAGCGATAAAGGAGGCACAGTATGGCAGTTCTTCATACCAATGCAGCAAGTTTTGACAAGGTTATTAATCAGGACAAACCGGTTCTGGTAGATTTTTGGGCACCCTGGTGCGGACCGTGCAAGATGCTCGGCCCGGTTCTTGAGGAAGCCGAAAAGGAACTTGGAGACAAGGCCGTGATTGCCAAGGTCAATGTTGATGATGAACAGGATCTTGCGGTTAAATTCGGGGTTTCAAGCATTCCTACCATGGTCATTTTCAAGAATGGTCAGGCCATTGAGCGTTCGGTAGGATTCATTGCGAAAGACAAGGTCGTTTCGCTGGTTGAATCGCATTTGTAATTCTGAAAACCACAATAAAAAAAGGACATCCCGAACGGATGTCCTTTTTTTTTATTTGACCAGCATGCGAAACACGCCGTCCCATCCTCTCGGAGGCGGGTTTGCAGTAAAATGTTCTATGCGTTCAAGGTATACGGCAGAAGGTGCGTCATTATAAATCTGGACATTTTTTGTAAATGCTGTTTTGGCCTTCGCCCAGTTCCGTTCCCGGTAGGCTTCAAGACCCCGTTCAAACAGCGTTTTTATCTCAACCAGTTTAGGCTGTGCCCGGGGCACTTCCTGCAGCAGCTCATAGATTCGTACCGGTTCGTTTTTTCCCTTGACGGCAATGAAGTCAAGTTCCCGGCACAGGAATTTGCCCTTTATTTTTTTGTATACGGTTTCTGTAATGATCGACTTTGATCCGTATGCCTTGTTTGCCCCTTCCAGGCGGGCTGCAAGGTTGACCGTATCTCCGATCGAGGTAAAATCCATGCGGTCGCGTGCGCCGACTGATCCGAAAACAACATCGCCGCTGTTGATTCCAATGCCGATTGATACTATGGGCAATCCGTCTTTTTCACGCCGTTCCTTTTCTTCCATCATCGCGTGACGAATTTGCATGGCGGCACGGCAGGCATTCAGTTCCTTGAGCGGCCCTTCAAAGAAGGCCATCATTTCATCACCGACGAATTTGTCAACATCACCATGATTATTGAGAATAATCTCTGTTTCAAGATCAAGGTAACTGTTCAGGATGCCAACAACCTCTTCCGGCTGCATGCCTTCGCAGAGGGTGGTAAATCCGCGGATATCAGTGAACAGGAAGGTGAGTTCTTTCCGCGTTGTGGATGTTTTCCCCGTTTCTGCATGTTTGAGTGTCGATGCCGATATGTACGGAACAATGCCCCGAATAACGGTAACCATATCGTTAATCTCGGAAGAGAGGGATTTAATTTCATCACGGCTCGTTACGCAGTCGTTGTAAATGAGGGAAGACGAGGCCACACGGGATTCTCCGCTGATCATGGTAGAAAGCACATCTGATATTTTACGAACATTCATTCTGAGGAAAAGCAGGGGGTTGACGATATAGTTTCCAACCAGGTAGGTGAGGATGATGGCCAGGTACATAAACATGGTGGTAAAAACCATAACGGACAGCTGCGTTTTGAAATACGGGCGCAGGATGACGTCCTGTGAAAAAACCATGACTGAAAAACCGAGCAGGCGTTCACGGCGAATACGGTCTTCTCCTGAACGGACGGTTTCGGTCATGGTTATGGGAGAAATGTACCGGAAGGTCCGCTCACTTTCATCATGAAGGGCGAGAATTTCATGTTCCCGCAGATATTGGCGGGCATATTCGCGGACACTGTCGCCCGATAGGGGATCCATTGGGGGATACTGCTGGCCGGGAAACATGAGTGCAAACTCGGCGCCAAAATCGGGAACATCACTGTCGATTGTATCAAGATAAACCGGGTTCTTGAGATTGGTATACAGGACAAGGCTTTCATACGAGAACTCGGCTTTTTTATTCAGCTCGCTTTGCCGGTTCATGTATTCGAACATGGCTATGGTGTCTCCAAGGTTGATGCGATAGCTGGCGGTTGCCTGTTCTACTTGTGTTCGGGCGGTATCTCCAACAGCATGCAACAGGGTTGTCCGGTAATTGCTCAGCAACAGAGAGCTTAACAGAACCAGTATGAGGGAAATTACCCCGATGAAGGCGAAAAAGAGTTTTGTTCTGATACGAAACAGAACTTCAAGAGCCGAGGCTCTTCGCTTTACTGAATCGTTTGTTTTTACGACAAATTCCGAGTTCTTGAATTCACGATATTCACGGTACACAGGATTGTGATTGTTAATGATTTTTGCCAGTGCAATTACAGAAACCAGATGAACGAGAAGAATGAGGCCCAGTGAAACAAGTGAATGCTGGTGTATGGTATGGAACCAAGCCGGAGAATCGGCAAAACGGAGCATGGGCAGGATATGGGTGCATATCGCAATGGCCGTTGCAAGAATGCGGAGCAGTGAAAAGAAAATGCCCCAGGGGGCAGCAAGACGACCCAGCTTCCGCAAGAAAAACAATGACACAATACGATACAGTCCCAATAACGGGACAAAGTACACGGCATACAGGAGTTGCGAGAAAAAGACCGGCTCCTGTAATGCCTGGAACTGTATGACCATTTTATAGGGAATGAATTGAACGGCAGCCGGACCGGGTGCAACAGGGAAGAGCGCCCAGGCCATGAGAATGAGACCGCCGAGAACATCAGCTATATATGCAAAGACCCGGGCTTTTTTCATGGAATTCTCCTGCGGTTCAGTTTGAACCGGAAAGTGCCCTCAGCTTGCTGTTTGTACGATCCAGATACGCCTGTGCCTGTTCATACGATGCCTGTATGGCGACGATCTGTGAAAACTTGTCCCGTGCAAGGTCGTAGTCTTCATCATTATATGCAGTAATACCTGCGGCATACACCGGCTTCAACGCGGCAAGTATTTCATTTTTCTTCGCGGCAAGGCGATCCTGATTTGCTTTTTGTTTCATTCTCGGGATGTTTGCATTGCAGGTGTCCCAGGCTTCCAGAAGGTTACCGCGGGCAATTGACACCTCTACGCCGGATATAATGGTATTGATGTCTGCATCGTGATCCGGTGCTGAAGCCACTTGCCGGCTTTTTGCCTTGAGATTGACCGCTTCGGTCGTTCTCTGTATTGCCAGAGCCTGATCAGCTTTGGCTGCAGCCGAGGAATACCGTTTGGCATTGTAGTGTGAGGTTCCCCACCGCATATACACGTCATATTTCAGCTGGGCAATTTCTTCACGAACCGGGGCGTCGAAACCTGAAATTGTTTTTTCTGCCTTGACCAGTGATGCTTCTGCCTCTGCATACCTGTTTTTGGCAAGATGTGTTTTTGCTTCGTCAATATCTTTCTCTGCCAATGTTGCGATATGTTCTCCCACGGTTTGCCGTGTTCTTTCCACCGTTCTGTTTCCGGGATCAACATTGTCAATTGACTGCATAAGGCGATTTGCTTCTGGTACCAGCCGTGCGAGTACGCGGGGGTCTTTTTCTGCAAGAATGCGCTCTTCATGATCCAGGAGCGGCCCCATGCGGCGTTCGACAATTGCGTTCCTCTGCTCGCGGGTATTTGATTTGAGCTGCATCAGTTCACGGTCGAAACTTCTGACTTCTCCGGCCCGGGCAACGGCATAGACCATGTCGTATTCTTCGGTCGCTGACCGGTTTTTTATTGCATACAGTTTCTTGGCGCGTTCCATATAGCGGTTGAACTGCCTGTCGGCATAGTCATCGATTCTGGTAATATAGACCTGAGCTTTCGGATGCAGCGGATCAAGATCGAGGGCATATTCGAAAAACTTCCGTACACGAGGAATGGCGGTCAAATCATTCTGCTGCAGAATTGAGATTTCATACTGGGCGACTCCCTGGGAATACAACAGTTCAGCCTTGTCTGCTTCGGGAACATTTTTTGCGAGATAGAGGTCTGAGCTGCTTACACAGGAGCTCAGGAGAATAAAAGCCACAGCACCAAGAAGAGCCGGGCCAAAACTACGGTACTTCATGAAATCCTCCCGCGGCGCACCGCCACATTGCGTTCATGTGTATATATTAAATCAAAATTAAGAAGTAATCAATTTATTGGAGATATTTTTCGACAGAATTAGCGTTACTGTCATAACCGGACGCACCAGTTGAAAGAGGGCGTCATTACCGATAAAATGAACCCCTGATTGAGAGGTA
>CAZGQQ010000008.1:0-38250 GCA_964527175.1 uncultured Treponema sp. | reverse complement strand
GGCGCCGGTACGCGCGATATGGGGAATCCATTCGGTTATTTTTGCGAGCCGGTTCGTATCCGGGGCCGCTGCTCCGTTCCAGGTCGAGAAGTCGAACCTGTTTTCATCCGGGGCGCAGCAAAAGCGAAGGGTATAGAGCTGATAGAATTGCGATGAGTACAACCACATGATAATTCTCCGTATTATGAAAAGATGCCGTGCATGAATTGCCGGGCTATTATTTCGGCACCATGGTGTGCCGGGTCATCAAGCGCGATATATGAAAAAACCATGCCGAGAAAACTTGTAGCAAGGAGATGTTCTTTACCCGAAAGGTTGCCGTGTGTCCGGGCCATGGTAGAGAAGAGGGACTGAAAAAGGTCAAGCTGAAAGTCCCGGTACCGGCGTGCGAGCGTCGTCGCCGGAGAGTCGTCCGGTGCGAACATGAGAGACGCCAGAAGACGGAAAAAAGCAGGATGAGCATCCGCGAAATCGGTATAAGCTTGTATCACCGCGACGAGAACCGGAAGAACATCCCGCTCATATTCGGCAGGTCGCGGCGTGTAGGCTGTCGTATCCGTGAGTGTCTTCCGAAGCGGAGCAAATTCCTCATCCCAGAGCGCCTGGTAGAGCCCCTCTTTGCTTGAAAAATGATAGTACATTGTCGGCTTTGTGATCCCTGCTTCTGCGCATATTTCCGCGATGCCGACTCCGTCGTATCCCCGGTCGGAAAACAACGACAGGGCACAGTCAAGAATACGTTTTTTGCTTGATTCATCACTCATGAGCATGATATATACCGACCGGTAGGTATATGTCAAGATAAAAAAGTGCAGTTTTTGAAAACACCGTGTGATATAGTCCTTGAATAAAGAAAAAATCCATTTGGAGGCATTGTATGGATAAAGCTGATGTATTGATCAAAGGTGTTCCCACCTCGCTCATGACCATGTTCCGCGGGTTTTGCTCGATTGAAGGGAAAAATGAAAGCGAAGGAATGATCGATGTAATGATAGATTACATCGAGAAGAACACCGGGGGCGACAAGACGAATCTTAAAAAAGTGGTGGATGAGTACCGGAAGTCCATAAAGAAGTAAAGACTGGAAGACGCATTCAGAATACACGGTAATTCAATGTGCTTTTCCGGGTGCGTCTTCCATGTGTCGTGCGGTTACCGGATTGTATCCGATTCCCATTCAGCGATCAGATTTTGTATCCATTGTTCGCGATCCAGTGTGGCCGGTTCATGCCGGTTGAGGGCGTGTGACCCGCCGTACCAAACGAGCGTTTTTTTGGCCTGTTCTGCTGCGTCATAGAGCGCTACGGCATCTTTTTCCTCAACATACTGATCCCGCTTCGCATACTGAAAGAGAATCGGTATGTTCAACTCACCAATCAGGGATACTGGATCATATGGACTGAGCAATGCTTGATACCTTTTCATGTTGTCTTTGTCCCGTATCGGTCTCAATATCCGGTTCCATTTCCAGAACTGTGAAACAGGCGCCATAAGGACAAGGCCCCTTACCCGTTCATCAGCAGCTGCCGTCAGGATGCCATACATGGCTCCGTAATCGTGGCCAACAAGAAACGCCTGCCGGGCGGCAGCACCGGGTCGTGACCAGAGCAGATCCAGTGCCGCCCGATACTCGGCAACCTGCTGTTTCGTCAATTCCCTGTCTTCTTCCGTTCCAGTCGGTGCCGTCATCCAGGGAAAGCTTCCAGACGGTATTGCGCATACAAATCCTGCCTTTGCGTATTGTACTGCTTCGCTGAAGAACTCACGTTCACTCGAATCTATGTTCTGGATACCGCCGAGCCAGTGGCCAAAGAGCACTCTCGTGCTTTTCACGGTTATGTCTGTGTGCGCACTCTCGAACAAATACCCTTTTGATGGAACTGTACCGTCGATGGGCACTACATATTCATATACCCGTACACCATCACAGTGTGCAATTTTTAATGCCGCGGGATCAATTTCATGTACTGAAAACCTGCGTGCGGTGATTCCGGATCGCGGAAACATCTTTTTACCAATTTCAGTTGAATAATCTTGCGGGTTTGAGCAAGCTATGAACAGTTTGATACAGACAAGAATACAGATGATACATACAGTACGAATCATAATAAACCTCCAACACGTTTGATACTGTATTAGAGGCTGGATGAGACCTGTTTGTGACACCGGGCATGAACTTTTTCCCAATATTCCAGAGGTGGAAACGTTTCTCCAGCGTCATGAAGCGCCCATGCTTTTTCCGTAATGGTTTTTAGGGATAGCAACTGCGTACGGAATTGGCTGGACGAAAGATACCTTTCAAGTCCGCAGCGGCATGGAGAGCACTTTCGAAATATACCGCATTCAACAGAAAGAAAACTGGCGATACGTTTTCTTGCCCGTTGTGCTGCCTGTCTGACCGCATTTTCCTGCATGTCGAGAATTTCCGCAATTTCATGGTAGGGGAGTTCAATGATGAAACGGAAGACAAAGATGATTCTTGCTTTGAAACTGAGTGTATGAATTACTCCGGTCATGCAGTTATTGCATGTATCCGACATCCAGATACCGAGCTGCGTGTCATCATCTGATGGACCGGAATAGACTGGTTGTTTCTCCGGCAAGTGGTAAGCATTCAGGAGGCTTCGATATGAATGGTTTTTTTCCCGTCTGGAGATGCGCAGGGCTTCCCGGTACGCTATGGAATAGAGCCACGTTCCCGGATCGGACTCATGCCTGAAGGTATGCGCTTTTTTGATGATCAGTTCCCAGATCGTCTGACTCGCATCAAGAGCTGTATCATGATTCCGGAGAATTTTGCAGCATATCATGAATACTCGTTTCCCATATTCTTCTATCAATATGGAGACATCGGGAGAGGATTCGGGGTTCACAGGCAGTCGGGATTTCATGCTGCACACAGTATATTGTCGGATTATTACGTCGTCAACGAGGGTTCTGCAGGATAGAACAACAAAAAAGACCCTCCAGCGGAAGCTGGCGGGTCTTTTTTTTTGGGTGGGTGACGGGTCTCGAACCCGCGACAACCAGATCCACAATCTGGTGCTCTACCACTGAACTACACCCACCATGAATAACGAAGGTCATACTGCCAGAAGGCAGTGAAAAAGTCAATATGACCCCTTTTTCCATTCATTTTTTCCACCATCTGCCGATAATCAGGTGAAGGAGTATACCGGTGAAAAAGACTGAAACCTTTGTTGAAAAACTTGAGACTGTACTCGAAAAGCAGATAACTCTTCTTACCGATCTATACGCTTGTCAGAAACGCATGTATGAATCCGTGCTGGTTCGTGATTGGGGGCAGCTGCAAAAAGAGCTGTCCGAATCATCAGCGATGGCCCAAACCTTCAAGAATCTTGATGATGAACGTATTGCCATTCTCCGGATACTCGGACCGGACATGGATGTTGAGAACGGTTTTTACCGGGTAACCGCATTATTTGATGAACAGGATCGGATGACCATTAACAGCCGGTATCGTGAAATGAAGCGCTTGCTGCTTCTTTCAAAAACCGAGAATGATGTATTTACCACATACATTACCAACGCAAAAAGCATCCTGAGCGGCATGCTCGATACGGTAATCTCCGGCAGAAAAAATAAAATTTATACCCGGAACGGCGCGCTTGCTTCAACCAATGTTGAAAGTGTTGTCCTGAACCGGTCGTTCTAGGAAGGAGTTCTCATGGGCAGCACCTTTTCTGCAATTGAAATGGGTAAACGGAGTCTGTTCGCACATAGCCAGTCGATGCAGACAGCCGGTCACAATCTTTCAAATTCCTCAACCGAGGGATATTCACGCCAGCGTGTAGAGCTCAAGGCCACCGATCCGCTCTATCGTCCCGATCTGTCCCGTGAGGAAACTCCCGGCCAGATAGGACAGGGGGTTTCTGTTGGTGCAATACGGCGCATGCGCGACGAGCTGCTGGATCAGCGGATTGTAGCCCAGACAAATCAGGAAGGATACTGGAAAACCCGGGACAATTATGTTCTCATGATGGAACAGATATACAATGAGCCGGCGGAAACCTCGGTGCGTACCCGGATGGATCAATTCTGGGATGCCTGGGAAGAGTTGTCATTGTACCCCGAATCGACCAGTGCCCGGCAAGCGGTGTTAACCCGCGGAGAGACACTGACTGACTCAATTCATCAGCAATACCGGAGTCTCAAGGGTATCCGCGACATTTTGAATGGCGACATTGAAGGGGTTACCCGGCAGGTTAATGACCTTTCCCGTCAAATTGCGGCCCTGAACGAGGAAATCGTGAAGGTTCGCGCCATGGGAGATTTTCCGAATGATCTTTATGACCGTCGGGATCTTCTGGTGGAGAAACTCTCCGGACTCATCAATATAACAACCGATCAACGTGATCCGGATGAATTCGTGGTGCACACCGACGGACAGATGCTGGTACAGGGGAAACAGTATCGTTCCTTCACCATTTCAAGCGGTATTGAAAATGACGGCTACGGCGATGTTACCTGGAGTGATACCGGGAATACCGCCAATTTTACCGGTGGTACGCTCGGTGCCCTTCTTGAACTCCGTGATGTGGATGTCCGTGAGGAGATCCAGAAACTGGATACCATGACCATGAGCTTCGTGGACCTTGTGAATGATGTTCACCGGGATGGTATGGGTTCAAATGGTAAAACCGGACTCGATTTCTTTGTCGAACAGTACTTTATAGACAATATTGCCGGTAATTATGATCGTACGGGCGACGGGGAATTCGATTCTTCGTACATATACCGGGTTTCCGGGGCAAATCCCCTTTCCGCCCGGGCGCAGATCGGGCTTGAAGGAACCATGACCTTTTCCGCGGCGGAAGGTACCGTCAATGTACCCTATTATTCCACCGACATGGTAGCGGATGTTGTCGCGCGCATCAACAATGCCGGCGCAGAAGTTGTTGCCAGTCTCGATCGTGACGGTCGCCTGGTTCTCAAGGGTACTGCGGCGCAGAATCGGGATAATCCTGATTTTGTCATACGGTACATGTCCGATTCAGGACGATTCCTTGCCGGTTATGCCGGGGTTCTTGCAGCTCCTGGAGCAGAAAACGCGTATACCTGGGAGCAAGCTGATGCAGTCAATGCGCTTGCCGGAGGTGAACTTGCCTGGGCAGTCGCACCCATCGCGCATCCGGCGGGGTGGATGGAAGTCAACGGTGTTATCAGCGCCGATGTGCAGAGTATTGCGGCCGGCTTCCCCGGGGATGACGGTGTCGTCTTTGCCGGAGACAACCGCGCAGCGGTCGCTATCGCCGCGATACGGAACACTCCGGTTATGGTTGGCAATACACGAACCTTCGACGATTATTTTGCCGATGCGATTACCAATATCGGTCTCAAGGGAGAGCAAGCGGAACGTGCACTTGAAACACAGGTTACCATAATGACCGATCTCCGGGGTATGCGCGATGCCATTTCAGGAGTCAATGTTGATGAAGAATTGTCGGATATCATCAAGTTCCAGCATGGATATAACGCCGCAGCACGGTTTATTGCCACATTCAACGAAATGCTCGACACGGTTATAAACCGTATGGGCGTATAAGGAGGGGTAGATGAGACGTATCAGTTCAAATATCCAGCATCATGATTTGCAGTCGGCGCTCAGAAACCAGGAATACCGGGTCAATGACATGAATGGAAAGATCGGGAATCAGCGCAGAATTGGTAACCTTCGGGACGATCCTCTTGCCGCAGGGCACAGCGTACGGTACAAATCGTATCTTACCCGTCTTGACCGCTTTGAAAAAAATACAAAGACAATTCAGGACCAGTTTTCAATAACGGAAGGGTACATGAACCAGTCGCTCCAGGTCATGCAGCGTGTTCGTGAACTTGCGGTAACTGCCGCACACGGTACTTTTACCAAGGGTGATCTCAAGAATATGGCGGCGGAAGTAGACGAACTGCTCAAGGAGCTTGTTTCCAATGGCAACGCAGTGGGTCCGGACGGCGTTCGTCTCTTTGCCGGATCGAAAAGCTTTACCGAGCCCTTTGAAGTCGTGCTCGGTGACAACAACCATTCAGATGAACCGCTGATCATGGACGTACGATATAATGGCTCGGTTGATACAAAAGACATCGAAATTGACAATCAGTCATACATGGCAACCGGCGAAAGCGGCAACCGTACCTTCTGGGCGGAGCCGCAAAGTCTGTTTTCCGAAATTGATGCCCGTTCATACGTGGTTCCGACCGACACTGCCATAGAAGTGGACGGGATGGAGGTTCCGCTTGCTGCCGGGGACAATGTATATGCCATTATCGCCAAGATAAATGACTCGGGTGCTGCGGTGAAGGCTACGCTTGACCCGGTAACAAACGGTCTCAACATTACGACTACCGATTCCCGACAGCTCTGGATTCGTGATCGTGGTGATGGAACTGTTCTTTCAACACTCGGTATGGTAAATGAAGGCCAGCGCCCGCCGTATAATCTTTCACCGTCAGTACGGGTTTCCGGCGGTTCCCTGTTTGATGCGGTCATAGCATTACGTGATTCCATGCTGACCGGTGATCAGGAAGTGATTGGGGGCCGGGTTCTTGGATCAGTTGATGCCTCCATAGATAACCTGACGACCCGTATGTCCAGTATCGGGGCAAAGTACGAACGTGCTACGGCAACGCTTGCCCGGCTCGGTAATCAGAGCCTCAACACAGCTGCTGCTGAATCTCGCGAAGGGGACCTCGACTTTACAAAAGCGATAACAGATCTTAAGATGTACGAGTATACGCATCAGGCATCATTGTCACTTGCCGGAAAACTCTATTCGAATACACTGCTTAACTATTTGAGATAAGGTGATATACATGGAAATTGAAACTAAGGCAATGGGTACGGTATCCATTGTGGAGAAACAGATTATTGAACTTGAAGAAGGATTTTACGGTTTTTCTCAATATCACCGGTTTGCCCTCGTTGATGCAAAAGAAAATCCCTTTATCTGGATACAGTGCCTGGACAACAAGGATCTTGCGTTCCTCGCGATTGATCCGTTTCTTTTCCGGCCGGATTATGAACTGGATATTGATGATACGCTTCTTGAGCCGCTCTCTCTTGAATCTCCGTCGGATGTAGTTGTTTTCGCACTCATTACCATTCCCCCGGACGGCGGACCGATTACGGTAAATCTCCAGGGACCGCTCATCGTAAACAAGAAGAACAACCGGGCAATGCAGGCAATACTTACCGATCCCCGATGGGAGACAAAACACGACCTTCTGGCAGAAGCCTCGGTAAAGCGGGGCGTACAGTAATGCTTATATTGTCCAGAAAAACCAATGAAAAAATAATGATTGGCGATGATATATCGTTGACCATAATTGAAATACGCGGCGATCAGGTAAAAATAGGAATTGAAGCTCCAAAGTCGGTCAAGGTATTCAGACAGGAAGTGTTTGAAGCGATCCAGAATGAAAACCGCGCGGCAGCCGGTTCCGGTGCAAACCTTGAAACCCTGTCAGGAATTATACGCAAGCCTGATTAAATGGAATTGTCCCCTGAGCCGGAAAACTCTCCGGCTCTGTCCCGGGTGTCCTCCTCATGGTCATCAGCGTCCCTCATGAGATTCCAGATATCGTTAAATTCATGATGTATCTTGAGAAAAACATCAACAAGAAGCGGATCAAATTGGGTGCCTGTTCCATCAGCTATTTTTGCGACCGTTTGTTCATGCGAGAATTCCCGTTTATACGTGCGTTTCATTCTCAGGGCATCGTATACGTCTGCAATGGTGACAATACGGGCGGAAAGGGGAATCATTTCACCAACCAGCTTGAACGGATATCCGGATCCGTTCCACCATTCGTGATGGGAAAGGGCTATTTCCTTTGCCATGGGATCGGGATGTGAAGCAAGAATGAATGTTCCGTTGATTGTGTGTTCACGCATTATTTCCCATTCCAGATCAGTCAGTTTCCCCGGTTTTTGAAGGATGTAGTCCGGGGTACCAATCTTGCCGACATCATGAAGGGCCGCAAGAAAAACAATGTTTTCGATGAAATCAGGATCAAGCTGTGAGTACAGCTTTTGTGCATACAGGTATTCCGATATTTTTTTGCTGTAATAGCCAACACGCTCATTATGAAGGCCGGTATCATTATCCTTTAGTTTTGCAGCTTCCATTATTCCATGAAACGTGTCCCGGAGACGGGCATTATATTCCCGTGTAATATCCGAGAAATGCACAATGTACCCGCTGACATGAGTCCCGTTTTCTATGAGGGGTATAAAGGTGGTATTGGTAAACAGTGTTGTTGTCGTTGTATTTTTATGACGGAACGTTCCGCTCCAGGAAAAACCGGTTTCATGCGACTTGATTGAGGAAAGCAGTCCTTTAAGATCATTCTGGTCGAGACTTTTTCCGAATATGTTGAAAAAAGGTTTGCGGAGGGAATCGTAATAGTGTTTGAACAGTTCAGAGACGGCACGGGTTGCATGAACAACCATGAGATTTCGGTCAAGCATGAGGATTGGCAGGTTTGGATTGCCCGACTCTCCGACAATGTGCTCCGCGCACAATACGTCTTCAATAGAAGAAGCTTCGTCCGCTACCTCATCAAGAAGTATGACGTCTTCTATTTCATCGGAGTACAAATCAGCATTTTCGTGCGGTTTCTGCATCACTTTTTCTCACATACCGGGGTCCGGCATAGTCGGTTACAGTATGAGTATACTGTGTATCGCCGGTCATTGCAATTTGTATCATTTCAGAAGAAATACCGCCTTGACCGAATGGAATACTCGTTACCGTTTTCATCAGTTCCGGGGTGCAGCTGGATGCAAACAGGTCTGAATCCGGGCCGGTAATGAGAATCGGTGTAGCTCTGTCAATTGTCGATAACACCTCTTCCGGTGTGTTGTCACGGGGTTCTCCGGTTTGTATGCCGTTAACAAAACACTGTGTGTAAAAACGGTTTTTACGGGCGTCGAGTACACTGATGAGTGTTCCGTTCCATGAACGGAACGGATGGGCATAGCAGGTCAGGGTAGGTACTGCCAGAAGCGGACAGTCTGCAGCCAGCTGAATTCCTTTTGCGGCTGCGTAGGCAATCCGGAGACCGGTGAATGATCCGGGTCCCTCTGCACACAGCAGCAGTTCTGTCTCCCGGGGAGAAAATCCGGCAGTCTGTATCGTTTTTTCAAGCAGATCGATGAGCGGTTCTGCATGCTGTCTTTTACTGTCAAGGCTCATGGTACACTGCCCGGCAGGACCTGATGCGGAAACAGAAAGAATAGCGGATACCGTATCTATAGCAACCATGTTCATGGTGTTATTTCTCCATAAGGCCAATTTTGAATGGTAATGATGCGTTGGTTACTGTCATCGGTCAATGCTATGGTAATCACTATTGTTGAATTTGGTAATACGTCAATAACCCGATCGCTCCACTCTACTATACATACACCATCTCCGTACAGCATGTCTTCTACGCCAAGATTGATGAAATCCTCTACAGAATCAAGACGGTAGACATCCATATGATATACGGGCAAACGGCCAGAATATTCAGATATCAGTGTGAATGTTGGACTGGTAACCGGCTCGGTAATACCGAGCCCCTGCGCTATTCCTCTGGCCAGGGTCGTTTTACCGGCCGCAAGGGTGCCGTTGAGGGCAATAACATCTCCGCTTCGGAGAAGGGAGCCGAGCCGTTTACCTGTTTCAATAGTGTGTTCAGCAGAAAGAGATACAAGTTTCATGAGCATTCTTACGGCAATGCGCCGGTACTGTCGAGGTTTTTAATAAACTCCTTGAGATTTCGCATAATCGGAATGAGGGGGTAATCAACCGAATCAAGAATTGTTACGGATATTTCTTTCTTTCCCGTTGGCGCGGTCTCAATGGTAAATTCAATCTCTCCGGAATGTTTCTTTCCGGGAAGATCAATGAGTGCCTGCGCCTTGAATTCACGACGGTAATATATAAAGTTTTCCTTGCGGGTAATGTCCGATATGCCCAATACTGTCACGCGTGTTTATCTCCAAAGTTGAATATTAGCGTAAAAATGCGATTCATGGTAGCCCTGGGCATCTTGGCAAATTTAACGTGAATAACGGAACCGGTGCCACGGGCAGCATCTTCGATACTGACAACTTTACCGGTCATGGAATCGGCATATTTGCCGTCAAGTGAGCATTGCAGTTCAATGTATTCGTTATCTGCCACAGACGACAAGGTTTGAAGGGAACACCCTCCGGCAGAAATGTCGATAATGGTTGCGGAATATTCTTTCCCTTCAGGATAGAAACGATGCATGGTGTGTCTTCCGTTAACAACATTGGCAACACGAACATGACGAAAGCGGCAGCTGAGATCAATTCTGATCCGTTCGTGGCGTCTGCTGGGCAGGGTTCTCAGGGAATCGGTGTGTGAAAGAATCCCGTAGGTTTCCCGTGTTCCCGATTCATAGCGCAGAATGCGAACTGTACACTGATATGATTGACCGTTATCGGTACTGAAAAAAAGGCCAATTTTTGACCACAGGGGGAGCCGGATTTCGTTTCCGAATTCGTCGCGGGGTATTCGGCAAATGAGTCCCCGTGCCGAATTTTCGAGAACGATGGTTGGATAATGCTCCTCTTGCGGAGTAATAAAAATTATTTCCTGCCCGCTGTTGATTGCCCTGGTTGATTTGAGAACAGTAATGGTTTTTCTGTAGTTGTCTATTGCCTCCCGCAAGGTGAATAGAATTGTCTTACTTACTTCCTTTTCCTTTTCTGGAGAAGCGGATTCAGCAAGAGCGTGAAACGCCCGGGAAAACACCTCATCCATCATTTTTTCGTTACGCAGGAGGTATAACGGATTTGAAATATGGTACCTGGTACATAATCGGGAAAAGAAGTCGGTTTGTGCGGTATCAAATGAACACAGCGCCGCTACTTCGCGAATTTCCTTGCGGAATATACGGGACTGGATAAAAACAGCCGTAGGCTTGATGACTCCCGGTTTGGTGATTTTTGTACCATTCTTCCGGTTTTGAACGTATTTATTGGCACCAATCACAATTGCTATGAGAACGCCAAAGCCAAGAAGAAAATACACATACGTGATATCAAATGATGTGCTGTACGGTATTACCTGTAAACGGGATAACTCGGTCATCTGGACCTCCCTTGTTTATACCGTGCCAAGAACAGCTGCCAAAGCTTCAACTTTGGGCGCAAGTTCGTACTCCGAAATGTCGCCAATTAGTACGGTATCATTCGATTTGATTGCCTCTATAAGCTCTCCCAGAAGAGGGGTAAGCTGAGGAGGATACTGATCAAGCGGGATGTTTTCTACAAGCAATTCCGATACATCCCGCGTACTGATGCTGCCGAGCAATGGAATGCTTTGACAAAGGGACTCAAAATCCTGGGCAAATGCATGAATAATATCCATGACTTTACCGTCGTTGCCGGTTTGAAGAAGAATCGGGATCTCTGAAAGACCGATACGATGTTCTTCCATTCTGAGTCCGAGGCGGTGCATGATGGACACTACATCTCCACCGGAGATGGTTTCAAGCGCAAGAGTCGTTACTTCGTCCGGTCCCCGTGAAAAAAGGGTGTCCAGCTCATCGGCTGCCAGATCCGTGCCGTCAACAGAGATGCCGGTTATGGTCATACCGTTCTTTTCACATTCGCTTTCAAGCGCGCCAAGTATTTGGCCAACATTCTCTTCCTGGTCGAGAGTGAAATTGATGTTTGTACCGTTGATGCTGATTTCCATGAAGAACTCCTGATTATCGGGGACTGTTTTGCCGGTTAAAGTTGCTTATCGAGTCTGATTGTTGTTCAAGGCTGCGAAGAGCTCCTTCCATTTGACCGTATTTGCGCCGTAAATCGGCTTCTTTCTGTTCAAGCTGCTGATCAAGCTGTGCTATCCTTTTTTCCGTTGCCGTAATTCGGCTTCCCAGTCCGTTTGTTCGTGTGGAGAATATACCGCCAGTTTGTACGTAGGGGGTAATTTGTGCATCCATGGCATGACCGATGCCACTGTCAATGACCAGATCACGGTCGGTGTCATAGCCAAAAAGAGCCCGGACAACAGGCATGGAAGACGACAGCATTGCATCAAGCTTTTTTTCGTCAATTTCGAGGTACCCGCGCAAACGGGATGCTTCAATACCGCCGCCGGCTGTAGCTCTTGTTGAAATGCCCAATTGGGAGAGGGTCCCCAGTTTGGTCTGGTCCGGCGTAGGGTATATACTGGTTGCGATACGCTGCAATGACGCCTTGATGCCGTTCAGTGTTGTGTCTCCAACAAATAGCCCCAGCTTTTCTTCAGCGCGTTTACGCTCGTCTTCGGTCAAGTACTGCAGTTCGGTTATGATTTCAGGTTTGCTCTGAGTGAGGATGTTTATCTCGGCAAGAAGACGGTTATATTGTGCCACAAAGGCAATGATTTCGTTTTTCGCAGTTTCGGTATCCGGTTTGATGGTAACCGTTTCCTGTTTGTCTGTTTTTTCATGTATTTCCAGCGTTATACCCGGGACAAGATCATCAATTGCATTTGTTGGACGGGTAATGGTGATCCCTTCGTATTGCAGTTCTGCATCCTGTGCTACCGAGACGGGATTAACCGGGACATAGTCTCCCGCGACACGGGGATCAACAATTTTTACGGAATCAACCGTCACGGTACGACCAGTGTTTCTGTTCTGAACAAGAAGCGCGTCAACATCACCATATTCTGAAAGCGGCACCCTGAATGATGCACTGGCACCTTCAATGGCAGGCAGGGGAATGGCAACTCCTTTGACGGAGCGGATTGCAAGAACCTGGTTGTCCACAACCGGCTCTGATGGAGGCAGCGCCTCCTGCTCGGAAAGAGCGGTCTCTGAAGGCATGTTTTCAACAACGATACCCTGATAATTGATTGAACCAGGTTTACCGAGATCCGGGCCGGAACCCTCCGACGCTGTTGTTTCGGGGACAGCTCCTTCCTGAACAGTTACGGTATATTCGAGTACCAGAGCGTCGCGGGAACGTGCCGGACGGGAAAATTCGATAATACCGTTTCTGGCAGGAGCTGTCGTAATGGTTTCGGAACTGACTGCAATTGCGGCTTCATCATTTTTCCTGATTATTCCGTTTTCAAGCGCAAAATCGAGTGCAGCATCGGAGAAGGTGAGTCGTTCATTGGCCCCGGTTTTGAGAGATTCAATGAGCAGAGAGCGGGTGTTCGGCGTTATCTGGATAACAGAAGCGCGCAGGAGCGAGCCTCCGCGCCGATTTATTGCTTCAACAAACCCCGAAACGGAACCGCCGCGCCAATTGAATTCAACGGAATTTTCTCCAACATTGAATACATAGTGCCCGGCAGGAATGGACGCATCACGGGCAATCTCGGAAGAAAGAAAGCTGTCCGGTTGTGCGATCTGGTTTACCGAAACCCGAAACGACTGGTCAACAGCTTCACGGGTAGCGATGGCCGTTACTGCCCGTTCGTTGGTGGAATCTGCGATTTTCTCGCTAAAGGGATTATTGAACGAAAAGAGTTTTCTCGCAGTGTCTCTGAGAGTAGTGGAATGCTGGTTTATTTCACGCCAGGCGGTCTGCTGTTCACGATAACTTTCAAGCTCTTTATTTGCGCGTTCACGGGGAACACGCTCAGCTTTCATGAGCCCTTCTATGAGTTCGTCAGTTTTGTATTTGCTGGCCGTTACGCCCGGAATACTGATATCGGACAAGATTTCTCCCCTCTATCCGTCGGTCCGAGTCCTCGCAAGTACGGCCGATACACTAACTAAATCGACTCGTCAAAGAGAAGACCCAGCGTTTCCTTGATTCTGAGCTGGAGCTTCTGTATCTCGGCAGACGGGATTTCCCTGATAATCTTATCGGTGCTTGAATCAACAACCTTGACTATAACCTGATTCAGCTCCTTGCTCACCTGAAATTTGAGTTCACGGTCAAACATGTCAGCAATTTTCTGAATTTGTTCAACCATTCGTGCAATTTCAGCTTCATTGAGCTGTGTGTCCGGTTCCGTTGTTTCGGGTTTGGATGTCTGCAAGGCAGCAGAAGTATTTCTCGTTGATGTAGTAGCTGAACCTTCAAGACGGCGATCCATTGCCGTAAATTGCTGACCGATGCTGGTAACTTCGATACTCATCGGCAACCTCCTTGAAAGAAACATCTGTATCATCCGTGATACAGATCCGTCGGTGTTATCCGTACGGCTTTTATCGCAACCGGCTGTTCAAAGCCGGGTAGTGTGTAAACGGAAGAAGAAGGGCGCATCTTCTTCTTCCAGAAATGCTGAGTAAACCAAGAGATGACGTCCAGAATTCTCTCAGTTTAGCCGAGTCTCGCGGATACTACTGCAACAGTCTCAGTACTGACTGGGGCTGTGTATTAGCCTGCGCGATCATGGCGTTGCCTGCCTGGCTCAGGATCTGGTTCTTCGTAAAGTTGACCATTTCATGTGCCATGTCGGTATCACGAATCCGTGATTCCGCTGCCTGCAAATTCTCGGAAGCAATGGAGATTCCCTCATATGCCATTTCAAACCGGTTCTGGTAGGCACCGAGATCGGCGCGCTGCTTGTTTACGGTTCTCAAGGCAGAATCAAGGGTTGCAATTGCCATATTTGCGCCGTCAACAGATGATAGTGAAATCATAGAATCTTCCGTTCCCTGGGTTCCGGTAATACCAAGAGCCTGTGCGGTCATGGTTCCAATGAAAATCTTCTCGTTCTGGTCGACATTGGCGCCGACATGAAGCTGCATTGGTCCCATTCCGGAGTCTTGTGCAAACCGTCCGGTAAGAATATTCATGCCGTTGAACTGGGCATGGCTTGCGATGCGGTTAACCTCATCAACGAGCTGCGAAACTTCAACCTGGATCTGCATTCTGTCTTCTGCGGAATAAATTCCGTTGGAAGCCTGAATTGACAGCTCGCGAAGCCGCTGAATAATGTCGGTCGTTTCACCCAGATACCCTTCGGTAGCCTGGATAAAGGACACGCCATTTTGAATATTCTGCCCGGCCTGATTGAGTCCCCTGATCTGGCTGCGCATCTTTTCAGATACGGCAAGACCGGAAGCATCGTCTCCTGCACGGTTGATGCGTTGACCGCTTGAGAGCTTTTCTATGCTCGATTGCAATGAGGATTCTACAACCCCCGTTTGACGTTGAGCATACATAGCGCTCATATTGTGGTTAATAACCATACAATGACCCTCCTTGAAGTCTGGTTTTCCGGCAATCCATTCGCCGGAATACCGCATGTTCTTCATGCCGTTCCAGAGACGAAAGCGCCTCTCCGGAGCGGATCGAAGCCACACGGTACGGATAGTTCACCTCGTGCCAGTATCGGCTCAAACTGAACTGTCCATACCGTAACATGCATTGCTGCAAGCAGGGTTTTTTTCAAAGATCACGTTTTGTATCTGCCACCCGGGGGCTGCAGGTACAAAGAGGGGGTAGGGGGCACAAAGCCCCCACCATCCCTCAAACCATTATACTACGTTATCTCAGAAGAGACAACACTTGCTGACCATTTGCATTGGCCTGTGCAAGCATCGCAGTACCGGACTGCGCGAGTACCTGGTTCTTGGTGTACTCAACCATTGCCTTGGC
This sequence comes from uncultured Treponema sp., assembly GCA_964527175.1. Taxonomy (GTDB): domain Bacteria; phylum Spirochaetota; class Spirochaetia; order Treponematales; family Treponemataceae; genus Teretinema. The sequence continues at coordinate 22,658 of CAZGQQ010000008.1, read as the reverse complement.
CATGTCGGCATCGCGAATGCGTGATTCAGCGGCCTGCATGTTTTCTGCACCAACATCAAGACCGACAACAGCATGGGTCATGCGATTCTGGTAGGCACCAAGATCTGCACGCTGCTTGTTGATGACTTTGAGCGCTTCATCGAGAACACCAATGCTCCGGTTTGCGGAGTCGGCATTTTCGAGGGTCATGATGCTTCCATCACCTACATTGCGGATACCGAGTGCAGATGCAGTCATGGTACCAATGAATACGCGCATGCGCTGATCCATATTGGCACCAATGTGGAACCACATGGAACCGGTTACGGTGTTTTCACCGGTTTCACGGGCGAAGCGGCCGGTAAGCATGTTCATGCCGTTGAACTGGGCTGAACTTGCGATGCGGTCTACTTCTGCAACCAGCTGGGAAACTTCTACCTGGATCTGCATGCGGTCTTCGGACGAATAAATTCCGTTTGAAGACTGTACAGCCAGTTCGCGAATTCTCTGGAGAATGTCGGAAGCTTCCTGAAGATATCCTTCGGTGGTCTGGATAAAGCTGATACCGTTGGATGCGTTCTGTGATGCCTGATTCAAACCGCGAATCTGGCTACGCATTTTCTCGGATACCGCAAGACCCGAAGCATCGTCACCGGCACGGTTGATCCGCATACCTGAGGACAGTTTGGAAATGTCTCCGTGAATGCGTTCGTTGGTGACACCAAGTGTTCGCTGTGCGAACATTGCAGAGAGGTTGTGGTTGATAACCATAGATATTCCTCCGTGGAATTGTTTTTACCGGTCAGCATCCATGCGTTCCGGCCGGAAAACAGCCGTTTCCGGACCCGTGTCCGGACGTACTCCATCCGCTTGTGATCGAGTCCGACTATCCGTTTTCACGAATGGACAGACTACTCCCGTTATACATGTCGGCATCTATACCTGATAACTTGAGCATTTTTTTTCATTTTTAAGAAGAAAAATCATTTTTTCCATGGCTTTTCCCCGGTGGGATAGCCGGTCTTTCAGGGAGGGGTCAAGTTCTGCGACTGTTTTTCCGAACTCGGGCAAATAAAGAACCGGATCGTACCCGAAGCCGCCTGTTCCGCTGCCCTGTGTGGACACTATTTCTCCTTCGAGGGTTTCCTGCACCGAAATATGGCGATACGGACCATAATACAGTACCAGGTTGCAGACAAAGCGGGCTTTCCGGTCTGAAACACCGGAAAGCTTTTCAAGAAGAAGACGGTTCCGTTCTTCAGAAGAAAGCTCTTTCCCGTCAGTTGAGCCAAATCGGGCAGAATATACCCCCGGTGCTCCGCCAAGCGCATCAACGCAAATGCCCGAGTCATCGGCGAGAACCGGTTTATGGACAATTTCGTACAAAGCCTGTGCCTTGATGAACGCATTGGCAAAGAAGGTTTCACCGGTCTCATCAGGATTAAAAGAAATTCCCTGGTCAGAGGGCAGAATGATATGGTGATCCGTGAGCATGCGGCCGAATTCTTCGGCCTTGTGGCGGTTGCCGGTTGCTAGGTATATGGTCATGATACATCAGAATACTCACGAATCTTCACGCTGGCAAGAGTTGAATCAACCGTTCCCCGGCACATGCCAAGAACACCGGCAAGAAACCGGTTGCTGGGTGCACACTGAAGCTTTCTGCCCTGTTCTTTCAGCTCTTCAATACGGCGGGTGCAATACCGGTACTCATGCTCGAGGCAGGCGTATCTGCTGCCGTCAGGATCTACCTGTTTCATTTCCATAAGGCTTTTTTGTGCCCTGAGGTAACACTCAAACCGTTTTTCCTGCAACACCCGCATACGGTCAAGCGAAAGCACCCAGCGCTGCCGTACACAGTCAAGCTTGCTGTTCAGATAGGCTTCTGTCATACCAGTTGTCTGTGCAATGGTTGAAATGATCTGATCATCCAGGGCATTGCCTGACTTGCAGGCAAGCAGCACTATTTTCCGTGCGGCGACTTGCCGCCTCTTTTTTGTATCCGTTTCCTGTTCCGGAACAAGCGGAAATTTCCCTTTGGGTGTTGTAGCGGTTTCATAGTGTATGTCATTCCATTCATTGCGGTTCGCCCGGTCTGCCATCTCGCTCAATATTCTGGTCTGCTCTTCAACCAGAAATACCTGTTGCCGGGCCTCCTTGCCGTAATATTCCCTGCAGAATGTTTTAAAAGTCAGGCGGATTACCCAGCTCAGGTACGTCTTGAATGAGGCTTTCCCCGGTAGGTATTGTTGAATAATACGGGGCATTTTTGGATACAGCCAGGTAATGAAGTCGCTTCTGGTATCCTCGTCATGCAGGGCAAGACGATATTGCGTGAGATGAAGATACAGATACTCTCCCAGCGCGTGCGTTGCGCTATCCAGGTTTTCATCTGAACCGTCAGTTTTAAAATTGTGAATCCGTTCCGATACTTGTTCCATGGTCATTGGCATTTCCCTCCACCCGGATCAAGCAATTCTTGTGCCAGTGTCCATTGTGTGCGTTTTCAGAAAACGACACCATCGGTAGCAGGGGAGGCAGGTGATACTGACAGGGGCATTTGTTGAATTCAGTAATTACGGTTGAATTCAGGAATTCAGCTTTCGGGAAACTGCGGAGCAAACGCTGCGACAAAACGCGGAATGAGCTCTTCGATTGTTCCCGGTATGCTGAGGCCGGAGGCATGTTTGTGTCCTCCACCGCCAAATGATTGTGCAACGATACTGACGTCGACCCGGTGTACCGACCGGAATCCGACGGTACAGTTCTCGGGTGTTTCCTGCCGGACCAGGATAATGACTTCCACTCCGTCAATACCCTGTATGAGTTGATACAGCGAATCGGAATCACGTCCTTCAAGGCCGAATTCTCGGGTATCTTCCAGGGTTTCCCAGGAAACAATCATCTGTCCGTTGTAATAACGGGTAAGACGGGAAAGAATGCGTGAAATGAGCAGCCGGGATTCAAGGGATTTCCCGCCATTCATGGTCAGGAACGTTTCTTTCGGACTGGCGCCGGCTGCAACCAGCCGGGATGCCGATTCAAGGGCCCGGGGATATGACGTATCAAGATGTCTGAAGAAACCGGTATCGGTGCAGAGTCCGAACAAGAGCAGTGCGGCTTCCCCGGCATTTGGTTGTTCGCCAAAGGATTCAATACAGTCCTGAATGAGCACTGTTGTAGCGGGGGCAGCTGCATCAATATAATCAACCGGCCGTGCACCGCTATTCGTTGCATGATGATCAATGACGGCAAAAGGCAGGTCTTCGAGCCCCGATGACGCATCACCGATTCGCCCGAGGTGTGCACAGTCAAGAACAACTACTGCGGTATTCTCGAGAGAGCAGGAATCCGGAAGGAGGCTGTGAAACCGCTGTTCGTATGCGCGTATTTCCGGTCTTTTGAACGGTCCCGCGGATAGAAGTATGGTTTTCTTTCCCCGCCGCCGCAAAAATGAATCAAGGGCGAGGCAGCTTCCCACTGAATCGCCATCGGGTTCACGATGGCCGGCAATAATGTACTGTTCGTATTCGTCCAGGAATATCTGAAGCTCCTGTGGTATTCTTTTCATGTGTTAGTCCTGTAAAAGCAGTATGGTCTTCTGTACCGGTACGGTAGAAACAACCGGGATGCCATTTTTGACATATGCGTTGATTTCGGTCCGCATTCCATAACGGTCACAGTATATACCAGGTTCAATTGAAAAGCAGCTCCCCTCAATGATCTGCCGGGTATCAGGGAATTCCACACTGTCGAGATTGACACCGGAACCGTGACACTCGTGGTCTATGGCATGGCCCGTACGGTGCCGGATCCAGGCAGGGTCAATGATCTGGCCCGGTTCGGTTTGTGTGGTCAGAAAATTACGGACCAGCGCGTCAATATCGGCACCGGTAATGGCCTGGCGGGATGAAAAAGCGGCGGATATTGCCGGCACAACCAGATCACGGGCACCGCATATGAGTCTGAATCGGTCAGCATAGTCTTCCGGACAGGTTTCACCGGTAAAACCGACCCATGAAATGTCTGCATACATGCCACCGGGATACTTTCCCCACAGATCGAATTGTACCAGATTCCCGGGCCGTATCAGCGTGCCGGTGCTTTCGGCCGGTATGTCATAATGGGGATTTGCCGTGTTTGCTCCCGCGGCAACAATGGGCAGATGATTGGTACACATGCCGGCTTTCGCGATACAGGATGCAAGATACTGCCGTATGTCTCCCTCGGAGGGGGAGCGGCCGGCCTTTAATTGCTGTGTTATGATGTCCCAGGCGCCGCGAACCGCCTCATACAGTACCGCGGCCGCCCGGTGATGCGATGAGTAATCATCATCGGTTTGAAAGGCAGAGAGCCGCTGTATCAGGGATGCTGCACTGTGAAGGATAATTCCGCACGATTCGGCAAGGGCATACTGTTCTGCGCTGACGGTTGAAAGTATGGTTATCGTTTTATCGCTGAGCACGGCCAAACGATGGCCGGAAAATGCAGACAGGGCCCGGCTGAGATCATCCCTGCCGGTATAGGTCCTGATGACGCCCGGCAGGGGATCAAGTACGGCCGTTTCCATGCTGTGGACCAGTTTGACGGGTTCTTCCCGGTCAGTAATGATATAGAACCAACTTCGTGTAGACACCGTGTCCGTATCAAGGCCGAGAAATTGATCGGTCAGGCGGTCGCGGTGGGAAAAATTACAAAAAAGCCATCCGTCAAGGGTTTCCCCGCGAATGGCTTCGGTTATATGTGATATGTCGAGCAAACGATTCAGAATTGAGGATTCAGTGTTTCAACCTGGAAGCGTTCAGCCTCGATGGCATTCTCCGAGATCATTCCCCAGGTTCCGTGTCTGAGATCTTTCATGGCGCAGACACGGACATGGTCAAATTCACCATTACGGAGTACAAAGGTAAGGTATGGATTAACATCTCCACCCACCAGACTGAGGATGGCTCTGCTGTCCCTCCGGTCAAACCATTCGTGGGGGATGAATACCTCACCGGTCTTGAGGCCCGCACGGCGGTAGATTATATAATACCCGAGCTTGTGGGGGAAAATCTTGAGGATCTGTACATTGATATAATACAACTCCGACTCGTCCGCTGCAGCGGGTAGCGCGGCAAAACAGCCAAAAACGAGAATAAATGCAAGAATGAGGAGCAAAGACTTCTTCATGGCAAAACCTCCATATGACATACTAATTATATAACCGGGAATCAGATTGTTGCAAGCATAATTGCTTTTATTGTGTGTTTCCTGTTTTCAGCCTGGTCCCAGACACGGCTTTGCGGGCCTTCCATTACTTCTGCAGTTACCTCTTCGCCCTTTACGGCAGGAAGACAATGGAGGAAAATTGAGTGCTCATTGCCCGTTTTGCTCATGAGTTCCTTGTTGATTTGGTACGGCGAAAGAAGTGCAACCCGTTTTGCCCGGTATTCTTCTTCACCCATGGACACCCACACATCGGTATAGAGGGCATCAGAGGCGGCAACCGCATCGAGCTTGTCGGTAACCTGGATGATCGCACCAGATTCGGAAGCCCACACAGCAGATTCGGCAAGGAGTTCTTTGTCAGTGGACAATTCATGTGGGGTGATAACGGTGCAGTGTACGCCGAGCTTTGCACAGATGATGATGAGGGAACGGGCAACATTGTTTCTGCCGTCACCGACATAGCAGAGCTTTTTTCCCTCACTCTTTCCGAAGGCTTCTTCAAGCGTCATGATGTCTGCCAGAACCTGTGTCGGATGAAAGTCGTCCGTTAAACCGTTGAATACCGGGACGCCCGATTCCCGGGCAAGTGTTTCTACGGTTCCCTGACTGAAACCGCGGAATTCAATGGCGGAAAACATTCTTCCCAGAACACGGGCAGTATCCTCTATTGTTTCCTTTGAACCGAGTTGTATGTCCTGGGTAGAAAGGAATACCGGATGACCGCCTTCCTCCGCAAAAGCGGTCTCAAAGGCACAGCGGGTGCGGGTGGACCGTTTCTCGAAAAGGAGGGCGAGTGTCTTTCCCCGGAACCGCTGGTGTATATCTCCGGTTATCTTGTCCTTTTTTACCGAATGGGAAAGTTCCAGTAGATATCGTATTTCTTCCGGCGTCCAGTTTTTCCAGTTGAGAAGACTTCTTCCTTTCAATGATGCAGGTTTCATGCAATTCCCCTTGTGTCGTATGCATCCGAGTATTCACCGGAACGCCATTGCTCAAATAACACTCGAAATTTTTCGTGTATCAGTTTATACTAACAACCCGCAGAATGGCTGTCAATCCAATATTTTCTGCGTATCGAGGCTGCCATGCTCTATCTCTATGTTGAACTACGCTATCACCGCCAGTTGCACAGGATATGTCCCGACATTCCGGTTCGCCTGTTTTCGGCACTGGGAGATTCTGTCCGGAAAAACGGCGGGCAGGTGCTCCGGATGGGTTCGGCAATGCTGTATTCTTTCGACCATGCTTCTGCGGGATTTGCTTTTTCCGCATCACGGGTTATTGATGATGTGCGGGTGCTTCTTGCTGATATGCGGGAACGGATCCGCGAGTATTTCATACTGGTTGACTCATCGGATACCCCGCTGAATCCTGATGCATTCAGGGAGCGGCTCCATGAGTACGATGCGATGGTGACACCGGATGAAAGCATCCTGCTCACACCGGAGGCATGTTCACTTCTTTCATCCTATGTAGCTTCCATTCCGCTTGAAGGTACATCGCTTTCACAGTATACCGGAATCGCGAATGCCCTTTACTCCGAAAACGTGCCGGATCTCGGCGAAGAGGGTCCCCGGTTATTTCTGTACACGGATTATCCGGGTGAACCGGTCAAATTATTACGTGATATGCTTGCAGCAGCGGGCGAGACCGAATTGTCTCCTGGCGTAACTGACCCGCAGGGAGAGCAGTCCGCCGTTGAATCATACTGCTGGTACCGGTATTCAGAAAATCAAAGTGATTATCGCACGGAAGCCGTTTTGGCGCATTACTCGCGGCAGCTTATGGATTTGGGGAAACGCAGTGCAGGGCCAGTTGCGGTCACCCTGAAAGGAGACGCTCCGCCGAATGAGGATATTGTGTTTCTCAAGGAGACATTATCCGGCCTGTGCAGATTTTCCGGGAGTGAACAACAGCAATTCATGCCAGCCGACCCGGACTCCATTCCTCCGGATCTTCTTGACATGGCGTATATGATGTATCGTGTTCAAAAATACGTGTATTATGATGAGTTGCCCGCTTTTTTCCGGTTTATGGACAAAGATGCGTCGTTTATGGAATCTCTTGGTTCCTGGTTGTACAGCTACGGTGTGCTTTCCTGTCCGAAAGATTTCCGGTCTCTCAATCCGGCTCTCGAAGACAGGATAACCGGGCGATGCGGTAACTCCGCGGCAGTGAATGATCGCCGAATTGCCAATTTCCTGTGGTCTCACTATACAACTGGACTGCTTGCACCATCGATTGAGCTGTACGGTGTTTTTACCGACCTCGGATATCCGGTAGATGATTCCTTTCGGGCCGGATGCTGTTTTTTCTGTGGGGATGCTGCACACACTGATGAATTGTATGCATCGTTCAACTCTGTTCGGGTACGTGACGCTGTTCGTCAGCTCGAAACCGGGAAAACCGCTTTTGCACGGAAAGAGTACGGAAAGGCGGAATCAATAGCCCGCGAAGTTCTTCACTGTTTTCAAAAGGAAAACATACCCTATGGAGAGTATCAGGCGTTTATCCTGTTGTCGCGTTTATCGCTCGTCAGGAACAAGGGAGACGATGCCGTTGTCTATCTGGAGTATGCGCGGGATAATGCGGTACGAACCCGCCATCAGTTTTCTGTACTGGAAAGCAGTTGTGAACTTGCCTGTGTACATTTTGGTGTTGGCAGTTTTGATGCGTCAATGAGTGTTGCCGGGAATGCTGCTCAAACGGCACGGAACTGCTTTGCGAAAGATCATGAGTCTTTTTTGTTGTTTTTGAAAGGGCGGTTGTTTTTTGAGACCGGAGATTACCGCAATGCTGCACCCTGTTTCCAGGAGGCGGCAACGGTGGCCACTGTGTACCGTTTTCCTCATGGCGCAGCAATGGCTCGGGTCTGGTACGGCAGAACCCTGGCTCATGAAGCACGCTACCATGCAGCGGATCAGATTTTTGAAGAATACCGCCATACCATTCCGGAAGTCGCGGCGTTTCAGCTCGAATCGGCGATTCTGTCCGGACATCCTGCCGAAAAGGATCTGCTGGTCATTCCGGAAATAAGGCCGGCGGACGATTCCCCGGTATCCGGCGGCTTTTCGTGGATAGAAGACCGCCTGATAACCGGCAATGATACGGAAAAGACCGCCGCCATGCTCTTTCGGGCAATGCATGCGTATCATCGGGCGCGGTTTTCCGGTGAGGATTGTGTCGAAGACACCCTCGCCGTTATTGATGACATTGCCCGGAATGCGTATGCGAGAAATGATCCATACGCGGCGCTGTATTACTATCTGTGCTTTGAACTCGCACGGTTTATTCCTGCAGGAGCTTCTTCGGATGGTACCGGTTATTTGAGCCGGGCATTCAAGTATGTGCAAAAACGGGCAAAAGAAATAGGAGATACAATGTTGCGCGAGCAATTCATGGTACGGCCGGTATGGAACAGCCGTCTTTTCCGCGCTGCGAGGGAACATATGCTTATTTGAATTGCCCGATAACCTTGACTTTTTTTTCCCGCTTTGCTATTCTGCCACTCGTCGCGGCGGCATAGCTCAGTTGGTAGAGCATACGGCTCATATCCGTCAGGTCATAGGTTCAAGTCCTATTGCCGCTATACGAAACCCGGAAGAAATGGTTCTTCCGGGTTTTTTTTGCGCCATCGCGTCCCTGTCGTCACCGTGACGCTGAAAATGTCAAAAATGATGGCCGTTTCGTCATCCACGGTACCCAAAATACCTAAAAAAACTTCAAATTGTTAAATTTCCCCAAAAGGGGGGTTGACGTCTCAAAAAAATTGGGTGAACATGGATTTAAGTAAATAATGGCAGGGGTCAAAATGAAAAAGACGTGTTGTTTCTTTCTTCTTGTTGCGGTTACCATGGTTTCACTGTTTGCCTTTGGAAAGGGTGAAACAGAATCACAGAAGGTCAGCGATCCTGAAGGATTCAAGGAATCGATTGACATCAATGAAAAAAAGCCGGGAAAGTACAATTTTTACATTCAGGCGAGTGACAAGGGTGGTAATGTTACCATTGAAGGTCCTCACAATATGTATATCGACCCCGAGTCTGATCTTCCGATAATCAATATTACCAATCCACGAAACAGCATGCGGATTCCCGGAAACCTCAATATTGTGGGTACCTGTGTGGATGATGATGCTGTCGGGTACGTCGAGCTCATGTTCAATGGTGATGAGTCTTCAATACTTCGCGCAGAAGGCGGAGAGTTCTGGTCCTACTATCTTGATACCAGAAATCTTGAAGATGGAGCCTATTCAATTACGGCCTGGGGCATAGACAGTAACGGTCTCAAAGGCCATCCCATGCAGATTGAATGGCATCTTGATCGCAAAAAACCGGATATTTCCGTTTCCAGTCACACAATTGGTGCTCTGGTAAACGGCAAAATAACACTGGAAGGAATGCTGGTTGACGGAAACGGCATCGATTCTCTCCAGTATTCACTTGACGGCGGGGAACGCTATGAAGAAGTCAGTATAAAGACTGATCGCGATAACCCTGCGGCGAGTTTTTCTCTTCCGGTAGATACTACTGCTTTTGAAGACGGCCCTTCGGTTATCTGGCTCAAGGCCAGGGACAATCAGGGTAGTGAAGGAGTGTACTCCTATCTCATGCATGTGGATAATACCGGACCGGATGTGCGCGTAGTATATCCCCTCCCCGACACCACGGTAAACGGTATTTTTACGGTTTCAGGATATGCCCAGGACGTTGTCGGTTTGCGCTCCCTTTCCTGGACACTCGGGAAAGAAACCGGAGAATTCGATTTGACGGTTGGTAATCCCTGGTGGGTCAAGACATTTGATATTCGCGGACAAAAAACCAGTTCACTCGATCTCGTTATCCGGGCGGTTGATGTATCCGGTAATGTGACTGAAATAAAGAGAAAACTTGCGGTTGATCAGGACGCAGACCTTCCGGTTGTGAGCCTTGTCACCCCCGAGCCCGGTGCCGTGTTTTTTGGCAACGAAATCGCGTTGAGCGGTATTGTGAGCGATGATGACGGGGTTGGCAGTGTATGGTATTCCGTTGACGGCGCTGATGCGGTTGAAATACCGTCTACCGGTGCGTTCCAGTTCATGATTGACAATGTTGAGCCGGGAAAGAGAACTATTGATGTATGGGCAAAGGACAGTACCGGTGTCATCGGACAGCGAGTTACCGTAAAAGATATTATTGTAGCCGGCGAGAAACCGGCTCTGGAACTGGTAACGGTTACCGGTGGCGACCGGAATGCTGAAGCAATTGAATACAGTTCCGGTATGGAAATACATCCCGAACGGGGATCAAAACTTACCGTACGTATTGATTCGGGCAGTGCGCTCGAATCCGTGTCGTGGAAAATTGGGGCGAGTGCAGCCGGACAGAAAGAAACGGGTTCCCGGGGGGATGCCGGTGGCGAGTATGTTCAGGAAATTGTTTTCCCTCCGGATGCCGGTTACGGACAAATTCCGATACAGATTACGGCAACGGATATTCACGGTAGAATTGGTGTTCTCGATGATGTTGTAAAGGTTACCGATCTTTCTGTTCCCCGCGGAGATCCCGAGGTCATTTTCCCCGATGTCCGCATTCAGGGAGACGGGTCTGTTACCCTGGATGCCAGGTATCCGCTGACCGGGTATCTTATCGGAGCAACCGCAGTTGAGGCGCGGCTTTCCCGGGAAAGCCCGGTGGTTCGTCTGGTACGCGACGGAAACTTCTTGCGCCTTGAAAGCGGCAGTGAAGCGGGTACGGTTTCCGATGTCGTTGTTGAAGTGAAAACAGACCGCGGTTTTACCTATCGTTCTGCAGCATTTACGTTTATTAATCCGGATCCCGATACCGCGTCGACAACACCGCTTGTGCGGATAGCATCGCTGGACGGTGCTCCATGGACTTCCGGAACACGGGTAGCCATAGCCCGTGATCAGAAACGGGGCCCGGTACTGACCGCGCTTGTGGATTCCACCATTCCGGTCAAATCTGCCGTGTGGACTGTTGCCGGCCTTGGCGAAATTCGCGGTTCGGTGAAAAAACTGGAAGCAGCATCACAGGAAGTATCCCTGACCCTTCCCGGCGATCTTCCCGCCGAGCGAATCCCGGTCCGTCTTGATGTGACCTTCCGCGATGCTCCGCCTCTTTCGGCGTCCGGTGAATTTGTTGTGGTACGCCCTGCCGATTCCATGCCGGTATATGCCGATGAAGGGTTTATCTGGACCGGAACGACTAATCTGGAAGACGGAACAATCCTGATGGACCGGATGCATCGTCTCGCAGGATTTTATTATGGAAGACCGGTGAGCAAAGCCGTATTCAACCGCTCGGTTGACGGGCTGGCTCTATCGGTGGAAGAAGGCCGTGTGTTCCTCTCTGCAACAAAAGACGGTACGTACACGAATGTTCGCATAACCATTACTGATGTTGATGGCTGGACATACACTACAGAAGCCTATCGGTTCCTGGTTGACAGTGCACCGCCCGAGGTCGCTTTGGTGGAAGATATTAACGGTATCTGGATACAGAACAAGGTGACGGTCAATGTGTCGGCTCGGGATTCAAACAAAATTAATTCTCTCGAATACAGTGTTGACCTTGGTAAAACATGGACCCGCCTTGCATCCGGCCGCGAGAGCATTGACCTTTCATCGGTTTCCGACGGTGTTATAGCCATGAGTATCCGTGCTACTGATGAAGCCCGGAAACAGGGAATGTATACATTCAGTATCCACAAGGACACGGTTGCTCCTACTGCCCAGGTAATTGTTCCCATTATAGAAGCCCGGGTAAACGGTGAGATACGTATGGGTATTGCCGTGCAGGATGCCGGGAGAATCGAAAAGGCAGAATATATCGGAAAGAACGGGCGAAGGGTTGCGCTTGAGGCGTCATCGTTCATTTCGTTCATGATCGGTACACCAGAGATTCCCCTTGAAAGCGGAATGTCGTTCCGTTTTCAAGATGCTTCGGGCAATGCGTTTACCCTTGATTCCCTGGAATTTGTTATAGACCAGAAAATGGACTTGCCCGTAGCGACGGTCAACTTTCCGCAGGATAACGAAGTGGTTACCACAGACTTTGTTATTTCCGGCATCATGTATGATGACGACCAACCGGCAAAGATCTGGTATCGGATTGACAACGGTGAACTCGCGCCATTTGACGCAGAAAATGCGTATTCAATGCCGGTAGCCCTTGCAAGTCTTGTGGATAACGAACACACCGTGACCATCATTCCTGAAGATGTATACGGCGTACGCGGCGAACCGGTTACCCGGAAATTCCGTGTTTCACTTGAAGAGCCCAAGGCACAGGTAGTGAAGCCGCACTATGATGAGACAAGCAAGGGTATCATTGAAATGAGCGGTGTTTCATCGGACAAGAACGGTATTGAACGGGTACGGATATCTCTCGACAACGGTAATACCTTCAATGATGCTACCGGAACAACTGACTGGGCCTACCGGTTTGACTCCAAAATTCTCAAAGACGGCACTCATGTTGTGTTTGTGAAAGTTTGGGACAAGTACGGTATTGAAGGCCTGTATTCAAGCATGATCAACGTGGATAATACCCCTCCGGACATCTCGCTTGAGTATCCTGTTGACGGCATGATATCAACCGGACCGGTGCCGGTATCCGGACAGGCTACGGATTATATTGGCGTTGAATCCATCGTTCTCAATGTGCGAAGTCTTCAGGGCGCCCGGGTTCCCGAGCGGCTTGCCAGCATCCGTCTGGAACCGGATTCGATTCTGAAGCAGGAACTTGACCTGTCATCATTGCCGGACGGTTTATATAATGTTGACATATGGGCTACTGACCTTGCGGGAAATGTTCAGCACGCGTCAAGAAATATCCGGCTGGAAAAAGAAAGCCAACGGAATTTCATTGAATGTCTGTATCCCCTCGACGGCGAGTATGTAAACGGTACGTTCAACTTGTACGGATATCTCGGCGGTACTGACTCTGCAAGTTCCGTGTCGCTCATTCTCAATGGTGAAGCAATTGAAACGGTTCCGGTCACGCCGGCCGGATATTTCCGCTTCTCCCTTGACGGAACAAGAATTCCCGAAGGGCGGCAACAGTTGACGGTCAGAAGCGATTTTGGCGGAAAAGAAATAGTAACCTCTGCTCCCCGTGTTATCAATTATACCGCTTCTGGTCCCTGGGTAACCGTAGACAGCCTCACCATGGGTGATTTTGCTTTCCAGCGGCCCTGGCTTACCGGACGTGCAGGATTCGAACCGAGTGCTGAAGACCGCGCAATTCTTGCCAATGAAGAAGCTGATCGGGACGCAATCCGCGCAGTGAAAGAAAAACTTTCACAGAACACGATTGAATTGATCGATATCAGTTTTGATAACGGGCGAACCTTCGACGAAGTCGATATGGACGACGGATGGATGTATCGTCTTGAAACCCAGGACATGAGCGAAGGCATGCACTACATGATAATCCGTGCAACACTTGCCTCCGGTGAGCGTGCGGTTACCCGCATGCTTGTTCAGGTAGACAAGACCGCTCCTACCGTGCGCCTCATTTCTCCGCAATCCGGCGGCCGGTATAACCAGGAAATTGAATTTGCTGCTCTTGCCAATGACGATATCGAACTCGGAGAGGTTGAATATGTACTGCGGAAAGGAGACAAGTCGTCGTACGAAGTTCCCGGGTTCATTCAGGGCTTGTATTTTGACTTCCACTTCTGGGGTGGTACCTTCTTTGAAGTGGGTATGGGTCTGACCTTCTTTGATGATAACGTTAAACTGCAGGTTCAATACGGACAGCTCACCGAATCGCAGTGGAGTTCTTTCTCGAGTGGACCGATGCGTTACGGTGATACTGTTTTCGGGGCAAAACTTCTGGCCAATATTTTCTACTTGCCCTTTGGATATCTGCTTGGTCCTGACTGGGACTGGCTTTCAACAAGTCTCGCGCTTGGTGCCAATTACTCGTATTTTACCAAAACACAAAGCGGTAAACCGCAGATGCTCTCTGCCGTTCTTGCACAGCTGGAGTTTCCGCGGATAACGGTGAACAAGTGGAGCATGTTCAGAACCTATGCACTCTATACCGAATTCCAGCTCTGGTTTGTTCCGACTGATGTTGATACTTCCGTGGTAGATGTTGACACCATTGTTCCGCATGTTGCGGTTGGTGTCAGAGTGAATGTGTTCTGATCCGGGAGGTAATGATGAAAAATGACATGAGAAAAAAAAGAACCGGTGTCGCATTGGCAACAGTTATTCTGCTGTCTGCCGGCATGCTCTCCTGCAGCCCGGGTCTCGGATCCGAAGTAGACTTGCATGCACCGCAGCTTGCCATAACGAGTCATGAGAATCTTGATTATGTCGGTGTTCCGTTTGTTCTTTCCGGTACCGCGGTTGACAACATAAAGGTTGACACCGTCAAAGTATTTGACGGAAGAACAGGAGCTCTCTATGCGACCGCAGCAATAAACGGGCAATCCTGGTATGCAGAGCTCAGTTTACCCGAAGGAGATACGTCGGTTCGGGTTGTAGCATACGACCAGAACAAGAACAGTTCGTATCAGTCGGTCAAACAGCTGACGCTTCTTGTTGATTCAACTCCGCCGGTTATTGAAACGGTGGAAATTCGCCGTCCCGGCGGATGGATCCAGTATCTGCTGGAGCGAGAAACCCTTGAAGCAAGCGACCCGCTTGATTATCTTTTGGCAGACAGTTTCCAGAATGAACAGCTTACCCTGAATGCCGAGCTGGATGATGAATCAAATGTTAACAACGCGACGGTGAATCTTCTGGATACTGACGGAACCGTTCTGTTCTCCAAAGTTTCCGCCGCTTCATCGGCCTTTAACCCGGCCTGGACCATTACCCATGACGAGCTGGTTGCCATAAATCCGTCGTATGCCACCGGCCGGCACTATTTCCGGGTAACGGTTGAAACACAGGACGCCGCGGGCAACCCAACCGGTGAGTTGGCCTCCAACACCGATCAATTTTTATGGTTGTGCTGGTATCCGGGTTCGGATTATCCGCGAATCAATTGTACTACCGCTGCGGATGGTTCCATAACCATTCCGAAAGACGCGAGCATGCCGGTAGAGTTCTGGGATGATGACGGGCTCGGTATTGCGCATGCCCGCCTCATGCCCCTTGCAGACTGGAACGCCATTTCGGGAAGTACCGATAACGACAAGATCAATTCGCTCATTGCGAATCCTTCCCGTTCAACTATTCTGGGCTCTTCACAAGACCTGACCGGGAATCCCCGGCAACGGGTTGTCAATATAGCGGCCGGAACACAGTCGGGCGATTTCCGTCTGGTTCTTCTCTGCCGAGACGAGAAAACAACGTCGGCGAATTTGTGGTATGGACGGTCAATTCCCGTACAGGTAACGGACGAAGATTCACCAATAATCATTGTTGATTCTCCCGAAGAAAACACGTTCCCGACCATCAGTTCCGGCACGGAGTTTGTTATTGATGGTGCGGTTCTTGACAATCGCGGCGCCACCGTTCTCCGTGTTGCATGGATTCCTGCAGGCATCCCCGGCCAGGATGCGGTCCTTGAGAGCACCAGAGAGGATCTCAAAAACAGCACGGTTTCATCCGGTGCCAGCGAAACGCTGCCGAACGGTGTGGTCATACGCGGAATTCCCCTTGCTGCCGCAACAACACGGTCTGTTGGCGGGCAGGTGTATTACAGCCGGAACTTCAGTGCTGCGTTTGATATTCTCAGCAGTTTCATGTATGAGGGGGTCAACGAGAATGATTCCAAACTCTTCATGTTTTATACAACCGATGAAGATGCCAATGATGAATGGAGAATATTCAGGCTTCCCGGCAATTCAGCGCTCCCCGGGATCACGTTTACCTATCCTGCACAGGATTTGCAGGTACACAGTAATGAAACAGAATTCGATCTGTCATTTACGGTGACTACTCCAGGAGATCTCCCTCTTGATTCGGTTGTTCTGCAGGATACAACCGGTGCAACACCGGTTACTGAAACGTTTGTCCAAACCGGAACAGATTTTACCATGACCAAAACCGTTGCCGATATGGCGGGGTGGGCCGATCCCGAACGGCGCACCTGGCAGGTAACGGTACGCGATATACTGGGAAATGAGAGTATGCAGTCACGTACGGTCATTTTTACCCGTATCCCCGCATTGACCCGTATTACATCCGGTGCCATAAACGGAACCTTCAAGGAAGGGGACGAAATAATGCTCCAGGCGGTATTCAGCAATGCTGTCCGGGTTCCTGCCGGTTCCGAACCACGGCTTCGCCTCCGCTATTCTGCTGGTGATACCGTTGACAAGTATGCCGAATATCACAGCGGTTCGGGAACGAATACCCTCTATTTCCGTTTCATCGTTCCCGCCGGAGCACAATCCGCGGATCTCCGTTCATGGACAACGCCGATTGATCTTGACGGCGGCAGCATTTTGTCTACGGAAGGCAGCGGAACGGCGGCGCATTTGCCCGGTCTTGACGGACATCCCGCCTTTGTAAACGGGGACGGAAGCAATCTTCAGGATACCAAGAATATCGCACTCGACGGCATATCCCCGGAAATTTCCGGATTGACTTTTACCGACCGGTGGTACCGTGAAGGTGAAACAATACAGTTCTCGCTTACACTCAATGAACAGCCCCTTGTATCCGGTGATCCGGAACTTCGTCTGGTGGGGGGCATTGCAGCGTCATTTGTACGAACAGCCGGGACTACGGTCATATTTGAGTATACGGTTCAGGCAAGTGACAATTTTAACTCAATCGGATGGAATTTGCAGACATGTATGATTGAAACTGACCGGCTCATGATTACCGATCTAGCCGGGAATCCGCTCTCGCTCGGTACAACCGGTACCGGTTCCGCCGGCGGTATTGATACCGGTATTCCACCTGCTCCTGTCATACAGAACCCGGCTGCAGGTGCGTATAATACCGATCAGTCATTAATCCTGAATACGCCAGCAGCGAGTGGGTCGCCCGAAACCGCCGAGTATTCGCTTGACGGCGGTTTGACCTGGAATGTCTGGACCACACCGGTCCTTCTTGCGGATGGTGACTACGTCATTACTGCACGGAGAATTGATGCGGCGGGAAATGTGTCGCCCATTGCGACTCCACGAGCAGTCGAGATAGGAAAAACCTTCCCGGCCATTATCGCCATAAGCTGCGAAAATCCTGACGGTGTCTATACCGAGGATGATGTACTGACATTCAAGGTCAGTTTTGACCGGCCGGTGCACACCACGAGCGCCGCGGGTCTATTAACCTTTGCCGGAGGAGCGTCCACGCTTACTGCATCAATACAGGAGAGTGCAGCTGACACGACCGCACTCTACTTTGAGCGGACCATACCGGCCGGCAGTGAAATGTATCCGGTTCAGATATCATCCCTTGATCTTTCCGGGGTTGTTGACCACTTTGGCAATACCAATGCTGCTCCCGCCATTACCGGGCTTTATACCGCGCGGCCGGCACTTGCCGTTGATTCTGCTTCTCCGCAGATTACTGCACGATCACCATCCTCAGGTGCGGTTCTTGCACGGAACGGGAGCGGGGAGTCGGTGCTGACTCTTACGTTTGACGAGAATGTCTGGGTTGAATCCGGAACCATTGAGGTGTATCGTTCCGGAGCCTGGCTCATTCCGCCGGTGCTCACCGAGAGCGAGTTTGCCGCGGTGTATTACAATTCGGCGCTTACCGAGGCACAGCGTTCTGCGCTCATGCAGACCGTAAACGGCAGTCCTGCCCTGCATCCGCTGACCGGACAACCGCTTGGTCCATACAAAAAGACAACCCACGGTCTCACCCTCCAGGGCGGTTCATGGGTTCCCGATACGGCTACCAAATATGTCCTTGATTTTGAGACGGATCTTGACAATGCAGCAATTCGCGATGCTTTCGAGGCTGCAGACTATCACCGGTATGTCATTGATGTTACCAGCTTCCGGGTTACCGGTTCCGGTACAAATACCATAACCGTTGTACTTCCCGAACCGCTTCCTCATGGCCGTGAATGGGCATGCGACATAAGCGCCGCGTCGTTCCGCGACGGGGGAGGGAATACCTCTGCTGCCGAATCCTGGCAATTCTGGTCCGATAAGACGGCAACCCCCGTGGTCCGTATTGACCGATATAGTCAGGGTGAGGGTGCCGTACAGCCTCTTGCGACTGCAACGTATAATGCAGGCGGCATACTCACTGCCGGAAGCTTGACCGGAGAAGAAACCTTTGGAAACCGGGACAAGACAACCGTACCGAGCGGGTATGTACGTGTTCGCATAGACTGTGAAACTCCGAATGCAGAAATCAGTTTTGCCGCGAAGCGTGAGAGTACTGCAACGATAACAACCGGCGGTCTTGCGGCAAATAAGACCCGTACATCGGCAAATGCCGATATTGCCGACGCCGATCTTGATTCGTTGGCAGACCTTTCTGCCCTGGCAACAGCGATGACCTACACGGCATACTTCCCGCTGGGCGACGGCGAGATTGATACCGCCGGAAAGTATTACGTTGCCGCTTCCGCGACAAAGAATGCCACCGGTGGAGAGCCGGCTCTTGCGGACTCTGACCCGGGCTATGAGGGTGCCTTCAAGAGTGTCATCATGTACCGGGATCCTGGATCAGGCGGAAGTTACACCCGCTTCCAGGGGTCGAACATAGAAGGTGGTATGCCCACGATCTCGGGCTTCCCGCTCAGGGATGCCGACCCCGACCTCCGCTTCACCAAGCATTCATACCAGGACGGTCTTGACTGGTACTGGCACAGCTGGGAGATTGTGTGCGACTGGTATAACCAGAGTGCAAGAACAAACTGGCAAACGAACGATAATTATCTCTTCAATACCTATGGTGATTATCTGTATGCATATCAAAAAACCTATTACGGAGGCGGACCATGGACAGACGCACAGTGAGGTTTACAATGCTTCCAAAATTCGCGGGAATGGTTCTTGCCCTTGCTTTTATTGTAACGTCCTGTTCTCCCGGTCTCGGTGAAGAGGTCGACATGAAAGGTCCCGTACTGGACTTGTCGTCTCCGGAATACATGCAGAACGTGAGCCGCAACTTTACCGTGGAAGGTACGGTTCAGGATGATCAGGGCATTCTTGATGTAGTGGTAACTACCAGCGCATCTTCCGCTTCCTGGCGCCTGTATGACGAGGCATGGCAATACCGTGCCTCATCCGGCGACTCATGGATAGCGTATGCAAGCGGAACGATCACACCGGCGGGATCCGGGCGGTATGACTGGACGGTGGATATTGATCTCGGAACCGATGATGACGGTGAGTATATCGTTACGGTAATCGCGCGGGACACGGCACAGAACAGCGATGCCAATTCCTTCCAGGAGCGTACTGTTGTTGTGGACAATAACCCGCCGGTCGCGACCCTGAGTAATCCGGTCCTCCTTCCGGGTACGCTTGCATCGAACTTGACCGAATTGAACGGATATGCGCTCCGCTCCATACAGGATCTCCGGAACCTCTACAATGGTTCAGTCCCTGTTCGATGGAATATTGACGAGCCGATTCAAATTGAAAGTTTGCGTATTGAAATTGCCGACAATGCCGGAACGGTGTATGCCGAAAGAACGTTGAGCCGTACTGCAGGAACGCTTTCCCTCAATGGCTCCATACACATACCGGCAAGTGATTTGCTCAATCCTGATTCATCTCCGTTGACCGCCAAAACACCCCTTCAGGTTATAACCCGTGCGGAGGACGCTGCCGGAAATACTGAAGAAAACAAGAGTCACGGGTGGTTCCTCTGGTGGCCGGAGGCGGACAAGCCCTGGATAGCCACCGATCTTTCAACCGCAAGCGGTTCTCCCACCAGCGTAGTGCCTGGTTACGATATCAGCGGACAGGCCTATGATGATGATGGTGTTGACCGGGTAGTGATTTCGCTGTACCAGGGAACCGGAACGTCGGTTCTTCTTGATACCGAAGAACTCGTGAACAGCGACGGAAAGGGCAGTTTCAACTGGAAGTATACGCCGCCTACCACTGCCGGTGTATATACCGTTGTGCTCGAAACAATCGATACAAACGGTCTTGCGTCGGATACCATTACCGGATATTTCAAGCTTGAGGATATCAATACGCCCGGTATTGTCGTAACGGCACCAGATCAGAGCGATACGCTCTTTGGTTCCTCCACCGGAGACTTTACCATTGAAGGGCTTGCACACGACGACACCACTATTGCAGAAGTCCGTCTTGTCTGGATTAACCCGGAGGGGACGGATCCGGCAGAAAGCCGTCTTGAATATACCAACCCCGCATTCGCCCTTTGGGATGCGACCGGTACCGATGGGGAAGGCAACAAGCGGTGGAATCTTTCGCTTGGCAGCGGATACCCCTGGCCGGAAGATATCCGGAGAACGGCGCGTGATTTTACGCACACCCTGAATCTTTTTACCGATTGCAATGTACAGCTCGGTGTTCGTCCCTTACGGAATTTTACCTTCCTCCTGCGTACCCGTGATGTAAACGGAAAATTCAAGGTGGAAGTTTTTACCACCAGCGGAGACCGAACCATCCCTGAACTGGGCATAGACAGCATTACGGTCAGGAAGGCGGACAACACGACGGTGACCCGCTCGTTCCCGTTGACGCTCCCGCTCCCGCGTTTTGAAAGTGGCGATACCGTTCGCCTGAGTGGAACCTGGAGCGATGACTCGCAGAGCGCGTGGAACACTGTTTCACGATATCAGTTTGACCTCCTCTGGGGATCAACCCCTCTCACGGTCATTCCCGACATTGGCGGCACCTGGACAAGTGTCTATGCAGTTCCGCCAGAAGGAACAGTCGCAACCATTCAGGCAGAACTGGCTGATATGGGAAACAACCGGGTCACCCGATCGCGCAGTTTTCTCATAGAAACAGATGAAGCAGCCCTGGTACGAATGACGAGTCCCCTGAATGACGGAACATATACAACCGGAGACGTCATTACCATTCAGCTTGACTTCAACAAGGCTGTCAGTTTCTCCGGCGGGACACCCTCGCTTCGGCTCACCGACGGCTATACGGCTGCATACACAAGCGGTTCCGGATCTGCGAGCCATGTATATACCTGGACGGTTCCAGCCGGTGCAAATGTGGCGGATCTTGATGTTACCGCATTGCAGACAAACGGTTGTACCTTTGAAGTAGTGGAAACCGGCCTCGCGTTGAGCCCCGTATTGCCGACAGGAGCATTCTCTCTGTCAGGTGGAAAGAACATCGCCATCGATACAACAGCTCCCGAAATCAGCTCAATTGTTACATCTGCTGTCGCAGGTTCTTACGGAGCCGGCAAAGAGGTGTACTATACCGTTGCATTCAGTGAACCGGTGGTTCTTGACGGATCCACGCCCGGCCCGTCAATCCTGCTGAATCATGACAGCGCGGAAGCCGTCTACTATGCACAGACAAACTCGCGAACCATGGTTTTTGTATACACCGCCGAGGCTGGGCACAACACCGGTTCAATCGGTCTTGATACGGTAATGACCCTGAATGGATCGACCATTGTGGATGCGGCCGGAAACAGCCTTGATACCGCACTGCCAGCAGCAACGCTTCCGGTTATCAGCATTGATACAACCTCCCCGGCAACACCGGTTATTGCCGGTATTGCCGGCAGTGTTACGTATTACGCGGCACGGCTGGTTACCGCATCCAGCCTTGAAAGCGGTATTGATCATGAATACTCCGTCGATGGCGGCTCAACATGGATTTCCTATCCGGCAGGCGGTTTTACCCTTGATCAGAATGGTACGTACACAATCGCGGTGCGCCAGACCGACAATGCCGGCAACCGGAGCGAGTCTGCACCCGTAGCCGGGGTTACCATCGATATCGGAAATTTGATACGGCGTATCAGTGCTGTTCAAACCGACGGGGTATATACCGACGGTACGCTTGACCTTACCGTACTTCTGAGAAAGCCGCTTACGGTTTCCGGTTCCCCGCGCCTTGTACTCAATACCGGTGTTGCCGGGGAGGCGGAGTATGTATCAGGATCCGGTACGGACACACTCATCTTCCGTTATACCATTGTTGCCAATGCCGATGTTACCCGTCTTGATGTTACGGCGATTGACTGGAATGGCGGTGAATTCCGTGATTCCAGCGGTGTCGTCGTCAATGATGAGTGTACACTGCCCCTGGCCGGATCAGGCAACCGCCTTACCGACCAGAAAAATATTCGTATCGTTACCGGTGTTCCCGAAGTGCTTGCGGTTACGCTTACCGGAACTACCCTGAACATCCAGTTTGACCGGCCAATCCGCAAGGGTTCCGGTTCAATCCGGGTGGTCCAGGATGCGGCCGGGTACCGGATTCCCATTGCCGTGAATGAAAATGCATGGGACGAGATCTGGAACAAGGCAAGTGCAGCAGAACAAACCATCCTCCAGGACAATTATACTCTGGGAACAAACGGGGCAAATTCTGATGGAAGTTCAGATACAAATGCCAAATACGTACTGAAC
>CAZGQQ010000007.1:0-40691 GCA_964527175.1 uncultured Treponema sp. | reverse complement strand
CTGCACAGCATTCTTGCCGTGGGCCGTCTGGACTATTACCCCGTTCCCGCCACCCAGGTATATACGGAAATTCTGTACACAAGCGGCGAAGACAGTTTTTTCTCACATTTCCAGCCAATTACCTCACAGGACGCGGGAACCCTGTATGCAGGAGACTATTCGAACATCATCAGGGGAACAGCAGGTGTTAGTTACAATTCCATGGACATGCTGAATCTTGATGGAAGTATTGCCGTATTCCTCTATCCGCAGGAAGTGGACGGCTTTGACGGACTGTACACAGCTACCGAAATCAATGTCGGGGCAACATTCAGGGCCACAAGCGATCTGAGAATGCGTGGTTCCGGAGCATTGCTGTTTCCCAAGGACGAGGACATGACGTACCAGGCGGAGCTCAAGGTCATATTCAACCTGTAGCATCCGGTATTCCCAGGAGGAAGTATATGAAAAAAATGATTGCCGCAGTCATACTGGCTCTGGCTGTTGTTGGACAATTGACCGCACTTGAAGGAACCGTTGTACGCGTAGAGGGAAAAGTGGAACAACAGGTCGCGAATGGTTCCTGGAAACCGCTCAAACAGGGGGATATCATTGCCTCCGGCACCATGATATCCACCGGCTTCCGTTCAAACGCTACCGTAAAGCTCGGATCGTCAATACTGACAATCAAACCCCTGACCCGCATGACGCTGGTTGAACTTGCCGAAAAAGAAGATGTTGTTGACACAGAATTGTTCATAGAGGTCGGCAATGTCCGGGCAGAAGTGAATTCCCACAACAACAAACGAAACGGTTTCACGGTAAAAAGCCCCGTAGCCACGGCATCTGTCCGGGGAACGGTTTTTGAAGCGGGAGAGCGCATCGTTGTGCAGCAGGGATCAGTTCAGGTCCGCGCCCGTGCCGGCAAGGCTCGAACCGGTCAGGAGGGACAGAGCTTCAACATGCCCAATGGTGTTGTTGAAAGCCTTGCAGCCAATAAAAAAAGCGGCATGAACACCATCTCGCTGTCATCACTTCCGGCTACAGAAAAGAAATCAATCATCGACATCGCAACAGGCAGTACCATCCCCACACCCCGTGTTCTGGGAGGAACCGGAAGCAGTTCCGGCATTGTCACGATTCTCTTTATTTACTGACCCCGAAAGGCTGTTCTGTCATTATTGACAGGACAGCTTTTTATTTTTTTCTCGTCTGTTTCGATTTTTTCCCTGTTCCGGTTTCTCCGGCAACCTCGTCCTTTGCAGCTCCCATGACCACGGAGGACACCTCACGGGACGCAAGCCTGACGCCCTGGGCCTTGAGACCCTTCTCCCGGTAGTTCTTTACATTGAATACCTGCATACGGGTCTTGATTCTCGGTTTTGGCGTATATTTTACCGTAAACTCGAACGAATCTTTTGTGCTTACAAAAAGAATCTTTGCATCATCGGGAACAATGAGATAATCCCGGTTCAGGATATATCCTTCAATACGACAGCGTTTGATACAGGGATACCCGGTTTTACCATCCTTGTACACGATGGTAAAAAGAATTTTTGAAAGCACCTCTTTGTCGGAGAGACCACAGAACCACATTCCCTTGTCGACAAAGAGTTTTTCCGGAACGTCCATAACCGTATACACACCGCTGCGCCGAAGTATGACCACCCGGTCGTAGGGGCTCACTTTCATCAATTCGGTTCCGGTGCCTACCCCGGTGCCGAGATAACCGGTGGAACGGTCATAGCGAAGCGATGCATTTCTGGATACCGCTTCCTTTACATCGACTTTGGTGAAGCTTGTTATGGTAGTTCGGCGCTCCACCGAGTCTGCAGGCAGTTTTCCGAGAATACCGTCAAGAACGCTGATGGCATAGGCGACAAGATTCTTGAGCAACCGGTTTATTTCCTTGATACGCGCGTTGATCGCGGCAACTTCTTCACGGTTTTTGTTGATATCATATAGTGAAATTCGTCGAATGGGAATTTTGAGCAACCGATCTACATCATCTGCAGTCACATCGCGGATGAGTTCTGCGCGGAACGGTTCAAAACCCTTCAATACCGCATTGATTACTCCGTCCGCCGTTTTCATGGTTTCAATGCGCTTGTATATCCGCTCTTCGATAAATATCCGCTCCAGCGTCCGCATGTGGAGTTTGTCGGTAAGGTGTTCTTTCTCGAGAACGAGTTCATCCTTGAGAATTGCCACAAGCCGTTTTGCGTGATCCCGGACGACGTCGGTCACCGTCATCTGAACCGGCATGTTATCCCGGATTACCAGAAGATTGCATGATATTGACTGTTCACAGTCGGTAAAGGCATACAGGGCATCGACAACATCAGTTGAATACACACCGCGCTGGAGCTTGAGTTCTATCTCGACAGCATCGGTAGTGTAGTCATTTATTTCAGAAATCTTTATTTTGCCCGAGCGCGCGGCATTTTCTATTGAAGCGATGAGGCTTTCTGTCGTGGTGCCATAGGGTATCTCCCGGATAACAATACGCTTTTCATCGGAGGTGTCCAGTTTAGCCCGTACCAGAATCTTTCCGAGACCGTCTTCATACCCTGATACATCAACAAGCCCGCCGTTGTAAAAATCGGGGAAGAGAGAAAAACTTTCCCCGGAAAGACAAAGTTTTTCCGCTTCAATGACCTCTCGTACATTGTGCGGCATTATTTTTGTGGACATGCCCACCGCAATTCCCTCGGCACCGGTGAGCAGCACAATTGGAAGCTTTGCCCGAAAGGAAACCGGTTCCCGATTTCTGCCATCATACGAGGGAAGATACCGGGTAATATCAGGATTGTAGAACAGATCCTTCGCAAGCGGCGTTGCCCGACATTCAATATACCGGGCTGCAGAGGCAGCATCACCGGTTATGACATTTCCGAAATTTCCCTGACGGTCAATAAACAGTTCCTTGTTTGCGAGAACAACAAGCGCATTTCCGATTGATGCATCACCATGGGGGTGATACTTCATGCAGTGTCCCACAACATTGGCAACCTTGTGGAATTTGCCGTCATCCATCTCAAAGAGGGAATGAAGAATGCGCCGTTGGACCGGCTTCAAGCCGTCTTCAAGATCCGGAATAGCCCGGTCGCGGATAACGTAGCTCGCATATTCGAGGAAGTTCCGGTTAAAAAGACTTCTGATGTAATCCATAATTATACGTCTACCTCCGCAAGAAGATTCTTCATGATGTACTCACGGCGCTCTGGCGTATTTTTTCCCATATAGAATTCCAGAATTTCCGGAATGTTTTTGAGACTCTGCACGCTGACCGGCAACAAGCGGATATCCGGACCGATAAACTGACCGAATTCCCGGGGGCTGATTTCACCAAGACCCTTAAACCGGGTAACTTCCGCAGAAGATCCGAGTGCGGCAATCTGCTGATCGCGTTCCTTTTCCGAATAACAGTAGCGGGTCTCTTTCTTGGTGCGAACCCTGAACAGGGGTGTTTCAAGAATGTACATTCGTGCCGATGTTACCAGTTCCTCGAAATAACTCAAAAAGAAGGTGAGCAACAAATTCCGTATGTGGAACCCGTCATTATCCGCATCGGTTGCTATGACGATTTTTGCATACCGCAATCCCTCGATATCATTTTCAATACCCAGGGCCATCATCATGTTGTAGAGCTCTGCATTCTTGTAGATATCCGCTTTCTTCTTGCCAAACATGTTTTCACATTTTCCGCGCATGGCAAAAATTGCCTGGGTATACACATCCCGGCTTGAAACCATCGACCCGGAAGCAGAATCTCCCTCGGTAATGAATATCATGGTTTCCTCGCCCTTTTTTGCGTCTCCCAGATGATATTTGCAATCCTTGAGTTTCGGAATTTTGAGCGCTATCTTTTTTGCCGCTTCCTTGGCCTCTTTCTTGACCGTATTCAGTTCCGTGCGCAGCTTTTCATTGGCAAGTATTTTCTGTTCCAGCTGGCGTGCCGCTTCCGGATTCTTGTGCAGCCAGTCATCCACCGCGGACTTTGTTTCATTCACAATCCAGGTGCGAACCTCGGTATTACCGAGCTTGTTTTTTGTCTGGCTTTCAAAAACCGGTGCCTGAATCTTTACCGCAACAGCAGCAGCGGTTCCCTCGCGTACATCTTCACTTTTGAAACTCTTTCGGAAATATTCGTTTATTCCCTTGAGAAACCCTTCCTTGAATGCAGAAAGATGGGTGCCGCCGTCGGAGGTGTATTGCCCGTTCACAAAGGAGAAATAATTCTCCCCGTAGTTGTTTGAATGGGTAAAGGCGAACTCGAGCTGTTTCCCCTTGTAATATCCCATGGGATACAGACTGCTCGTTCCCATTTCCGCTTCAAGAAGATCCAGCAGTCCATTCTGGGAAACATATTTGTCGCCATTGAAAACAAGGGTCAGCCCGGTATTCAAATACGCGTAATTCCAGATTCTCCGCTGGAGAAAATCGAGTGAAAACTCGTAATCACTGAACAACTCCTCGTCGGGAATGAACTCCACGAGGGTTCCGTTTTTTACATCGGGTTTAACCTTTCCGGTCCGCTGGGAAACAAGGACACCACGCTCGAACACCGCTTCGGCACATTTCCCGTCACGTACGGAAACAACCCGGAACCAGCTGGAAAGGGCATTTACCGCCTTTGTTCCGACACCGTTCAGTCCAACAGAAAACTGGAAGACATCATCATTGTATTTTGCACCGGTGTTTATAACGGATACGCATTCAACAACCTTGCCAAGGGGTATTCCCCGTCCGTAATCGCGAACAGTAACTTTGTTGTTCTTGAGCTGAATATCAATGCGTCTGCCGTTGCCCATGATAAACTCGTCAATCGAGTTATCAATGACTTCCTTGACCAGGATATAAATTCCGTCGTCAGGATTTGAACCGTCTCCGAGACGCCCAATGTACATACCCGTTCTGAGCCGGATATGCTCAAGGGAACTCAGTGTCTTTATTTTCGATTCATCATATTCTGAAGTTTTTTTTGCCATAACGGATACAGTGTATCAAAAAAACGGGAATTCGTCACGAGAAAGCAATGCGGTCACTTCAACGATTTCCTGATGGAATCCCGATAATCGTCCAGTTTGTTCCGTTCCTTGATTGTGTCTTCCCGGGTCCGTTCGAGTTTTTCTTTTTGATCCTGAAACTGCCGTATCTTTTTGTCAAAATCAGCAACCGAACGTTCAATAGTCGCCAGAGTACGGTCAAGCGCGGCTATTTTAAGTTCTGATTCGAGTATTTCTATGTTCTTGCGGGTATTTGTTATATCCGAGCGAAGCACTGCAACCTGCTCAACCGAAGACTTCTGCTCCGCGGTAAGGGTGTCATTCCCGCCGGTGGGCTCCCCTTCATCTGTTACCAGGGTATCGCAGAAATCGCGGGCAGAGATGACAGACAGCATGGTAAGGCGCCGGTCAGTATCCCGTATTTTCGCATGCAGGGCTTCCATGCGGCGGGCAGGATTCTCCGCAGCCCCCTGTTTTTCAAGCGATTCGGTTAATCTGTCTTTTTCTGCCTGCAGGGAGCTCTTGCGCTCATCAAGATCCCGCCTCTTTCCGCTCGTCTCCCGGATGGTTTGCAATATCCGTTCAAACTGCTCATCGAGCTCACCGCTTTCCAGCCCTTTCTCGAGAGATCCCTCCTCAACCAGACGCTGGGCGCCGTCTGCAAGAATCTGCATCATTTTCTCACGGTGCTGTGCAATGGCCGAATCAGTTGCGCTCAATTTGAGCTGCAGCATCATGCGCTGTAATGCCCCGGCAGAGGCCAGTTCATCGATTATTTTTTCCCGCTTTGTTTCCAGTTTAACGAGTACGGCACCATCCACAGACGCCTTTTCCCATATCCCGCCAAAGCGGGCTGACTGGCCGTCTGTATACCGCTGATAACAGGCATACCCGAGTTCTTCGAGAACAGTGCGGTAATCGCCGTCCACATGAGAACGCTTCTTGTCTATTTCCTGATGAAACTGCCGCAATTCCTCCTTGCGTGCCAGTACATCCTTTATATCCAGAATGGAGCGGGTGTCATTTTCACGCACATCCATAAGCGATTTCCAGGAATCAACGCGCTCACGACCCAGCAATACGGCCAGATCCTCACTGCTGTCTGCATCTTTCAACAGTTTCTCGCCGAAACGTCGATACAGGTCATTGAGTTCATTCCGCTTTTCATCAAGCAGTTCGGTCAAATTCTGAATGTTCTTGCGCTGTGCGTCCATACTGTAATAGTAGCTGTATATTATTTTCTTGACAATACATAATGATAGAACTTACGATAATAGGAAGATTTTACGCACAGGTAACTACAGGAGGAGTGCTAAATGGACTATGCAACCAATCTGATTCGTACCGTTACCATTGCCGGCCACGGTCAAACCGGAAAAACCACCCTTGTTGAGCAGCTGTTGCTTGCCGCAGGTGTAATACAAAAAGCCGAAACAGTTGATTCAGGCAAAACTGCCAGTGATCATACCCCTGAAGAAATAGAACGCAAAATTTCCATTTATTCGTCTCTGGTACATCTTCCATGGAAAAACACCCTGGTAAATATTTGGGATGCTCCGGGTTCCTCGGACTTCGTTGGTGAAGTCATTACCGCATTTCGCGCATCAGAGCTCGCGGTCATGCTGATAGACGCCCGCTCCGGCGTTCAGATAGAAACCATAAAACTGTGGCGCAACCTGGATCGCAGAAACAAGTCGCGTGTTTTATTCATAAACCACATGGACGATGACCGGGCAGACTTTCCCAAATGCATCAAGGACGTTCACGACCAGTTTGAAGCCGAGGTATGCCCGGTAACCATTCCAATCGGAACCGGAGGACAGCTCCAGGGCATTGTCAATGTACTTACCGGGAAAGCCTATTCGGTATCCGACGGCACGGAAAAAGAAATACCGGTGCCTGAAACGGTGCGCGATGAAGTGGAACGTGCACGGGAAGTGCTTGCCGGAGCCGCCGCTGAGGGCGATGAAGATCTTCTTGTCAAGTTCATTGATGAAGCAGGACTCTCCAATGAAGACATGGAAAAAGGACTCCGCCTCGCAATCCGCGACAACCGCATTGTCCCCGCATTTTGCGGCTGTGCAGCAACCGGACTTGGCCTTGCCTCATTACTCGACTTCATTACCGATATTGTGCCGTCACCCGAAGGTTCGCTTGAATCGGTCATATCGGACGATGACGCCAAATCGAGTGTAAAGGTTGATCCGACAGCCCCCCTTTCCGCGCTGGTGCTGAAAACCTCAAATGACCAGTTCTCCGGAAAACTTTCCTATCTCAAGGTTGTCACCGGAACGCTGACATGCGATACCGAAGTATTCAATGTTTCGGAAAACAAGAAGGAAAAGATCGGCAAATTGTACCGGGTGATCGGGAAAAAACTGGTAGATACCCGCCAGCTCAGTGCAGGAGACGTTGGCGTTGCAGCAAAGCTGCCCTTCGCAAAAACAAACCAGACACTGGGGACTTCTGCCGATTGCACGCCGTTTGTCCCCCTGCGGACCCCGAATCCGGTATATTCGATGGCGGTATCGGCCCGTGAAAAAAAGGATGAAGACAAACTCGGTGAATTGCTGGTTCGCGCCTGTGAAGAAGACATGACCCTTTCGTTTGCGTATAACGGAGAAACCCGGCAAAGTGTTCTGTCTGGTATGGGTGACCTCCACATAACCATCGTCCTGAACCGGGTCAAGACACAGGCAAAAATCGATATTCAAACATCCGTGCCCCGCATTGCATACCGTGAAACGGTTCAGCGCAAGGCTCAGGCGGAGTATACGCACAAGAAGCAGTCCGGCGGTCACGGACAGTATGCACGGGTGGTCCTCTCAATCGAACCGCTCGAACGGGGTGCCGATTATTCCTTTACCAATGCCGTTTTCGGCGGTGCCATTTCCAAGGGATACATTCCCGGTGTGGAAAAAGGGGTCAGGGAAGCCATGGAAAACGGCGTACTGGCTGGGTATCCGGTTGTTGATGTGGGCGTTACCGTACTTGACGGAAAGGAACACCCCGTTGACTCGTCTGAAATGGCATTCAAGATTGCGTCACGAAACGCTTTCAGAGACTCCATGCGAAATGCCGGCCCCATTCTTCTTGAACCGATCATGAATCTGACCGTCTACGTAGATATGGCCTACCTCGGCGACATCATGAGCGATCTTTCAGGACGCCGTGGACATATTCTCGGACAGGCAAGCCTTGGCGGCGGAATCGAAGAAATCCGTGCGCAGGTGCCGCATCATGAACTGCTGAAATACGCCATTGATCTGCGGTCCATGACCAGCGGAACCGGTTCCTTTGACATGGTCTTTGATCATTACAGTCCCATCTCCGGAAAGATTGCGGACGATGTCATAACCGCGGCAAAAGAGTTTATCAAGCAACAGGCGGAAGACGATTAACAAAAAAAACGGGAACGATACACGTTCCCGTTTTTTTTTACTTCCGCTTGTTCATGGCAACATAGTCCCGGAACTCTCCAACCTGCTTGAAAGCCGGCCGGTAAATCCTTCCGCCGGATATGATTTCCTCCAGACGGTGTGCCGCCCACCCTGCCATGCGTGAAATGGCAAAAATGGGAGTAAACAATTCCGGCGGAATGTCGAGCATTGAATACACAAAGCCGGAATAAAAATCAACATTGGTACAAATACTCTTGGTATTGCCCTTTTCTTCCCGAAAAATGGCGGGGAATATTTTCTCTATGAGGCAATACAGTTCGAATTCGTCCTTGAAGCCCTTTATTTCTGCAAGACCCCTGGCTTTCTCCCGGAGCAGTGTTGCACGGGGATCCGAGATGGTATACACCGCATGTCCCTGCCCATAGACAAGTCCAGACTTGTCGCCGGCTTCCTTGCGGAGAATCTTGCGGAGATAGTCACCAAGCTCCTTCTCGTTGCTCCAATCCTGGACATTCGCCTTGATTTCTTCCATCATCTGGATAACCTTGATATTCGCCCCCCCGTGCCGGCGCCCCTTCAGGGAACCAACCGCGGCACTGATGGCAGAATAGGTGTCAGTATCTGCAGAAGAAACAACATGAACCGTGAGCGATGAATTGTTTCCTCCACCGTGTTCAGCGTGGAGAATGAGCGCGAGATCAAGAAGCTCTGCTTCCAGCTTGTCATAATTCTTGTCTGCACGGATCATCCGCAGGAAATTTTCTGCGGTGGACAGATTGGGCAGCGGATTGTGCAAATACATGCTCTTGCCGTCATAGTTACGCCGCTTTGCCTGGTATCCATACGCGACCATTGCCGGGAAGCGTGCAATGAGCTGAATGCACTGCAACAGAACATTCTTTACCGACACATCTTCAGCATCAGGATCATAGGAATAGGAAACAAGCACCGACCGTGCCAGCTTGTTCATGATATCTGAAGACGGTGATTTGAGAATCATGTCTTCTACAAAATTGTTGGGTAATTCCCGAAACTCTCCAAGAACGGCATCAAATTCATCGAGCTGCGAGGCATTGGGCAACTCTCCAAACAACAAGAGATAGATAACCTGTTCAAAACCGAACATGTCGCTGTTTTCCACATCGGCAATGATATCTTCCACATCATAGCCGCGGTAAATGAGCTTCCCGGGAACCGGTACATGTTTTCCATCAATAATGTCATAGCCATAGACATTGCCAATGCTGGTCAATCCGACCAGAACACCCTTGCCGTCACTGTCCCGGAGACCGCGCTTTACGTCATATGTATTGTACAATTCAGGATCTATATACCCGTGTTGTTCGGCAAGAAGAGAAAGCTCATCAAGTATCGAAGGCTTGTCAGAATCAAATCGCATATTATTTCCCTCCAAGAAACAAACTATGCATATTTATACATTAGAATCATGTAATCATACAAGCAAATTTTGGCCAGAAAAGTAAAATTTACATATTTTCGTTTATATGCATATTTATTCATTTTTTTGAATATTTATCGGAGAATTACTGATATCCCCTTTGACGCTCACCGTGAAACATGATACTGTTTTTCCCATGAAAACAACGCTAATCAAGGACATTCTTGTCTCGGAGCCGGATGGCAGGGACGTAACCGTGTACGGATGGGTTCGTACCAAACGTGAAACCAAGAACCTCATTTTCGTTCAGGTCAATGACGGTTCCTGTTTTGCTTCGATTCAGATAACCTTTGACCGCGATACCGGTATTGAGCCTTCAGTGCTTGAATCACTGAAAAAGGTAACAACTGGCGCATCCATCCAGGCATCCGGAAGTCTGGTAGCATCACCCGCCTCAGGACAGGCTGTTGAAATTCAGGCAACGAATCTTGTTGTCCTCGGAGAAGCCCCGGCGGAAACCTATCCCCTGCAAAAAAAGAACCATTCATTCGAGTTTTTGCGCGAAATTGCACATTTGCGTCCGCGTACCAATACCTTTGGCGCCCTGGCCCGTATGCGCAGCCAGATGGCCTATGCCATTCACGTGTTCTTTCAGGAACGCGGATTCAACTATGTCCATACTCCCATTATTACGGCTTCAGACTGCGAAGGTGCCGGAGAAATGTTTCAGGTCACCACCCTTGATCTTGAAGCTCTTGCGAAAAGTACCCCGGAGGCGGGAAAAGCGGCGGTTGATTTCAGCCGTGACTTCTTTGGTAAACCGGCCAATCTCACGGTTTCGGGGCAACTGGAAGCGGAAACCTATGCGACCGCAGTATCGCGGGTATACACGTTCGGACCAACCTTCCGCGCCGAGAATTCAAACACTACCCGTCACCTTGCCGAATTCTGGATGATTGAACCGGAAATTGCCTTCTGCGATATTACCGAAAACATGGATGTTGCCGAAGAGTTCATCAAATTCCTCCTTGACTGGGCGCTTAAAAAGTGTGCCGAGGATATGGCCTTCTTTGATGCGCGTATCCAGCCGGGGCTCATCGAGACACTCAAAAAGGTCGCCTCGTCCCGATTTGTCCGTATTACCTATACAGAAGCAATCGAACAGCTTGAAAAAAATGCCTCGTCGTTCGAATTCAAACCGTTCTGGGGATGTGATCTTCAAAGCGAGCACGAAAAATACCTCACCGAAACGGTGTACCAGGGGCCGGTCATTGTAACCGATTATCCCCGTGAGATTAAGGCATTTTACATGAAGCTCAACGAGGACGGAAAAACCGTCCGTGCCATGGACGTCCTCGTTCCCGGGCTCGGCGAAATTATCGGCGGATCAGAGCGCGAAGAAAACCTTGAAAAACTGGAAGGCCGCATAACCGACATGAACCTTGATCCTGCCGATTACTGGTGGTATCTGGATCTCCGCCGATACGGCTCTGTCCCCCACTCCGGGTTCGGACTCGGCTTTGAACGCCTGCTCCTGTACATTACCGGCATGGGAAACATCCGGGATGTAATTCCCTTCCCGAGGGCTCCCAAGCTTGCAGACTTCTAAAAAGAGGTCGTCCCGTTTCAACAGTGCCCGCATACGGCATATTCTTGCGGTATGCGCTGTTACACTCGTACTGACGACTTCGCTTTTGGCCTACACTGCGGCACAACTGTCAGATCTTCCCCGGCCGGCTACAACGGCTCAGGAAGACATGGCCCGTTCCGCATACCGGCAGGAAACCGGAACCGGCGGCAACCCCTATGAGGGAGCGCCGGAACTGACAAGCTGGAAATGGCAGGGTGACGTATCTCTGCCCGGCACTGATTTTATTCATGCACGGTCCGTATTGGTTACCAGCGCCGAAACATGCGAAATACTGTATGAAAAGAATGCAGACGAACGCATCCCTCCGGCATCATTGACCAAACTCGTTGCCATGTATACCGCACTCAGGGCAGTCAAAGCAGGAGAGATATCCCTCGGGGACCGCGTCCTGCTCCCGGAGGAATCCTGGGCACGGAACATTCCACCGGGTTCATCACTCATGTTCCTGGGGCCGGGACAAACCGTAACCCTTGATGAAATACTCACCGGAATGGCGGTTGTATCCGGTAATGATGCGGCTATTGCGCTTGCATACCATGTATCCGGCTCTGTCCCCGATTTTGTTGCCCGCATGAATCATGAAGTTACCCGTTTGGGTCTGAAACATACCGTATTCGCAGAACCGTCCGGATTGAGCGAGGAGAATTGTACCACTGCCCGTGAGTTTGCCCGCTTTGCCCTGCAGTATATTCGCGAATTTCCGGAGGCACTTGCCCGATACCACTCAACAAAAGAGTTTTCCTATCCAAAAGCGGACAATATCCTGCCTGGCCATGACGATACAACCATAACACAGCAGGCAACGAACACACTGCTTTCAACACTTCCCGGCTGTGACGGACTCAAAACAGGGTTTATCCATGAATCCGGCTTCAATATATGCCTTACCGCCGAACGGAATAACGTCCGGTATGTCGCGGTTCTCATGGGTGGCCCGGGGAATACAATTCGGGAAGGGGTACGGATACGAAACCGTGACGGCTCGTCAGTGATGGAATGGGTCTTTGCCAACCGGAGTCTTCGCCCTGCAGCAGAATGCATTCCCGTTCCGCTTACCGTATGGGGAGGCGCCGGGGACGGTGTATGGGCAATACCCGCAGAGACCGAAGCATTCATTGTTCCTTCAGGAGTAACGATTGAAGCGCAAGTCCATATTCCCCGCTGGATTACCGCACCGGTTGCCGCCGGAGAAAGAATCGGCGAGGTACAATACTATGCCGATGGAAAACCGGTATATGCCGTACCGCTTGTCGCAGACCGGAATATCGGCGTTGCCGCACTTCCGCTTCGGCTGCTCGACAGCGCGGCCATGTTCGCAGCCGACATACTGCTGTCTAACGGGTATCGTTCTGAACAAGAATATCGACCGTAACCAGGGAATAGCCTGACTCAATAAGGGCATTGAGCAACAGATCAACTTTTTCAAACAGGTAACTGTCCCGATACCCGCCCGATGTCCCTATTCGAACTGGAATTATTGATCCCGGTCTGACCGTGCGAACAATGTCTTCAACAATATCAGCAGCACTCTTGTACAATCCGGGAGCATGATAATCCTGCTCGGCAGAAACCCAGTCCGGAACCATGATGTCAGGCGCGATATACCGGTAACCGGCTTTTTCACCGGCAGAGAGAATATCCGGAGAAAGAACATAAAACGGTGCATGCCACAAAAGCGAGAGTTCCTGACCCGTCGCATTGAAAAAGTCGTCTTCATTACGGGACAGTCCCCGTGCAATGAAATCCTCGTCAATCCGGTACTGGGGCCCGGAAAGATTCCAGGTGGTATAGAAAAGGGATGCACACTGATGACCTGCCTTCACGATTTCATTGACAGCAGCCGGATTTCGCCGTATGAACTCACCATTAATAAAAAACGTTGTACGAATCCCATACCGCTCAAGAGCGTCCAGAATGAGCGGAAGCCCTTCAAGCGTATCCATAGCATCAAAAACAAGGGCTACTTCCCGCTTTCCGGTACGGTTTCCGTGAGAGAAAACACCCGGAGAATTCCCGCGGGATCCGCCCGCATCAGAAGCGGCGACCGGTTCCCGCAATGGTGCCGGTTCCCTGACAAGAGGCCAGGTTCCACCGGGGGTTCCCGTGGACCGGACATAGAGCATGTTGGCGTAGGTTCCTTTTCCGGAATCAAGATACAGGCGCCAGGAACGGTTTGCCGTACTTGCCGGCCGTATTCTCGAAGCTGACGACACATTCCAGCGCATGGCTCCGGAGTACTCTGCCAGCACCTCCCGGGAAGTTTCAGCAAGCACCCGTGTTCCGGTTTCGTCCCAACCAAAGGTTCTCACCGATGACGCAATGAGAGGTGAAACCGCACCGTTGCTGTAATTCCACAACACGACACTGTCAGTTCCACCAACATACAACTGCGCAGGACCGCCCCAAACAACCGACACAACAGGCTGATCCCGGTATACTCCCCGCTCTTCCCAGGTTTCAGAATCAAACACCTGTACTGAAAGCGGACTGATAAAGGCAATTGAGTCACCGGTTCGCGAAACAACCGTGCGGGTTGCCTGTTCCGGCACCGCAAGTGGTACAAATATACGGTTCCCGGAGACAGTGCTCATTTTCCATGCTTTCAATACCCGGCGACCGTCCTGGAGGGAACAGGCAACCACAACCGGTGTATTGCCCGGTGTCCAGAAAAGCGTAATCGCGCCGGTATTTCCCGGGAGCAAAACCCAGGGCAACAATGAAGGATTCGTAACCGAAACATAATCATCGCCGTTTAGCGGGCAAAAATGAACCGACCGGCTGCCCCGTGAATACAACAGTGCGGTACCGTCGGGAGAGGCGCTGAAGGTATCACCGGACGGATCGAAAGAGAACGGCAGCTTGCCGGCCAATTCCCCATATCCGAGAAGCGGGCTATAGAGCGAACGGGTAAACAGTTCTGATGCCTGTATGCGGTATACATCGGTACCGGAAACAAACAAGAACCGCGAAGGTGCGTACCAGGAAACGGAAGATATTCGCCCCGGACCAAGCACGCGAAATTTGTCCGGAACAACCGTTACCGAAAAAAACGATTCCGGCCGGGCAAAATGAAGGGTACCGGCTACCTCGTAGATAAAAACGGCGGCATCGGGCGACCAGGAAACAGGGACAGAGCCCCGTTCCACCGAGTTTGCAAGCACGTAGCGGATATCCCGAACCGTATCAAACAGTATCATTTTACCGCGTGCCGGCGTGACCGGTTCTATAAGCACCAGATACCGACCGTCCGGACTTGTCGCCACATCAGCAAGCATGCCCGGCGAGACAGATCCGCCGGATACAAAAGGTTTCCGGTCTTCAATCCAGACAAATTTGCCGGATCCGGTATTGAACCGTGCGGTACCAAAACGGTTTCGTATCTGAACTACCGATCCCGAGTCAAGTGATTCCAGGGATTCCGGGAAAAAGGTGAGCTGCTCCACCGCTCCGGTAGCAAGGCTCTTGCGGAAAAGCGTGCTGTACGTACTGCTGCCGGGAATGTCCGCGGAAACAGAAAAGAGAACATCACTGGCAGGATTGATATCCCCACCGGAAAATGTTACCTCCGCAAAGACGGGAGCGATACAAAATAGTACTGCGACGATCGTAAATAAGCGCTTCATGCTGGTTGTCCTGTCATGACGGGCGGGCCTCTGTTATAAGCAGGGATAATTCCTGTTCAAGCTCGCCAAGGGTATCTTCCATGCGGGCGATACGGGAACCATCCGGTATTCTGCCTTCAGCCGGAAAAACTGAATCAATCTGAAGAGCGAGACATGCAAGTTCTTCGGCAACAGCACCGCACCATGGGCAATAGAGAAACGATGAATCCACCGTTCTTCCACAGTTGTGACATATTGCATTGTTGTTCATGTTTTCTACCCGTCCTTAGAGTATAACACGGCAGCAGTACCTGCCGCCAGAATTATTGTCAGTGCAATAACGATGCAGGATTGACCATTTTGCCGTTACGATACACCGAAAAATGGAGGTGCGGGCCGGTTGAATACCCGGTATTTCCCACAGTTCCAAGAACAGAACCCTGGACAACCCATTGTCCGCGGTTCACCCGTATACGGCTCATATGGGCGTACAGGGACTGATACCCGCCGTCGTGGGTAACGATGACATAATTGCCGTATACCGGTGAATAACCCGTTGTGGCAACACGTCCATCAAGAGTAACCTTTATTGAGGTTCCGGTCGGAGCGGCTATGTCTATTCCGGTATGAAAGGTACGAACTCCGGTAAATGGATCGTTCCGGTATCCGAAAGGCGAACTGATCCGTCCACGAACCGGTCTGACAAACAATTCACCCATTGCGCGGCGCAATGCCATGGTGGTCATTGACGCTCCGGGAACGAATAACACTTGTCCGGGTACCAGCGAGGCATCAACGAGGTCGTTCGAATCAAGAAGGGCGGTAACCGCTATGCCATACCGGTTTGCCAGTGCCTGGAGCGTGTCTCCGCGGACAACCGTATGATTGATTCCGTCAACCGAGGGAATACGCAGCACCTGTCCCGGGCGAATTCTGCGGGCATTCGCTATGTCATTGACTGAAAGGATGCTGCTGAGACTGCGCAACCCGAAACGGTTCTGTATTCCACTGACCGTATCGCCGTTTCGTACCCGGTATTCGGAAAATGATACGACACGAATCGACTCGGGGATGTTTGCGATGGTTTCGACAGACAATTGCTCAGCTCGTGCTTCAGGAACTACCAGCCGCCGCATTGAGGATTCAAGAGCGGTGTCGCCATGAAGACGAACAATACTGGTACGGTACATACCGATCCGCTGCTCTGCAAAGGGAACAAGCGCTATCAGCGCCAGGGCAGCTACCATAAAAAGGGCAGGAAACGACACAACAGACGGATATTCACGGAGGAACGCACGGGTTGAAAACCGGGGAGCCGTATCTGCCGGGGGAAACGGCATCATGCCGGCAGCCGGAAGAATATCCGTGGGATAAAAACCGCCCGACACGGCAGTATCACGCCGTGAAAAAGACGGAAATCTCTTCTTGCTGATATGGTTTTCCAGTTGGGCTACGGTTATAACATCCATAAAAGAACTATCGACATAATTGCCGCAGATAATTAGAATAGAATGACTATGAAAAACTCCAGAGAGCATCTGTACCTTTTTCTTCTGGTCGTGCTTCTGTCATTGTTTGTTAAACTCTTCATACTCGATATTCGCCTTGTTTCCGGATCATCAATGAGCCCTACCCTGCACGATGGCTCGGTGATAGCCGAATTCAAACTGGCCTGGGGAATTCCGGTGCCCTTTTCCAATTCATATCTTGTCCGGTGGAGCGAACCGGAAGCCGGTGATCTGGTCATATACCCATGGAATGGCCGGTATGTCATTAAACGGTGCATTGCAACAGCAGGATCTCCGCTGGCTTTTACCGATAAACCGGAGTATAGTGTTCTTGTCGATGAACTGATTATCCCGCTGACCCGGGATCAATATGAGACCATGAAAAAAACAGAACGGGTACCGGAGAACATGATCTTTACCCTTGGAGACAATATGGCCGAATCCCGGGACTCACGTCACTACGGGTTTGTATCTATAGACAGTATTCGCGGGAAACTGCTATGGAGATAAACGGCTTCATTTCACGCAAACGGGTTATTTTTCTCGCCCTGATAGCAATACCGCTCACCCTCGTCATCGTTGTTCAGTACGGGAAAAACATGCTCACTCCCCGCCCGGAACCGATACAGCCACAGATCACGGTGGAGCGGGGATCCATTCATGACCGAAACGGAAAACTGCTTGCCGTTCAAACCACAATGTACAATATTGCAATTACGCGCTCTGCCATACAGGACAAGGCGCTCTTTGCAAGCCTGATCGGCCCGGTCTGCGATATTGCCGAAGAAGACCTCACTGCCCGTCTCAATACAGGTGGCAGCGACTTCTTTTATCTCAAAAAAAAGATAAGCGAAACCGAGAAGAATGCAATCGCAGAAGCGGTCTCCCGCGGCAAACTCCGGGGAATACGTCTTGAACCGGTACAAAGCCGAACATACCCGGAAAGCAGCCTCGCGTCTCATGTTGTCGGCTTTCTCGGTGATGACGGACGCGGTCTGACCGGAGTTGAATACTCGTTTCAGGATATCCTGTCGCCGCCGGCAACGACAAAACCGGGAGTGCATGCGGGATACAACGTCATGCTCACTATTGACGGTACCATACAGTACGAACTGGAACAGGTGTCCCGGACAGTCATGAAAGAAACCGGTGCAGAAGCGGTGATTCTTGTTGCAGCGAAAGCAAGAACCGGAGAAATTCTGGCGTATATCAGTGAACCGGCCGCCAATCTCAATACGTTTGCAACCAGCAGCGAAGAAGAACGCATAGACCGCCCGGCATTGTTTGCCTATGAGCCGGGTTCGGTTTTCAAGATATTTACCATTGCATCCATTCTCGATATGGGACTTGTTGAAGATGACGAACTGTTCTTTTGCGATGGCGGATACACCCTGACAACCGGCCGGGGAGATACCATTTCCATCAAGTGTCTCGACCGGCATGGATGGATTACCGCACGGGATGTAATACGCCTTTCCTGCAATGACGGAGCCGCACAGATTGCAGAACGGGCCCAAACCGGCATGTTTGAACAAAAGCTCCGTTCATTCGGTTTCGGAACACGAACCGGCATTGAATTGCCGGGAGAAACAGCCGGACTCTTTGCCCCCGCGGCAACCTGGTCCATACGATCACAACCGACCATTGCCATTGGACAAGAACTTGCCGTCTCTGCCCTGCAAATGGTCGAAGCGGCGACAGCTCTTGCGAACCGGGGAACACGGCTCAAACTGACCCTTCTTTCCCGCCTCTATACCAGTGAAGGGCTCCTTGCCTTTGAGCAACGCCCCCAGGAGCTTGGCCCGGTTATTGACAAGCGGACAGCGGCACTCATCCTGGACTATATGCAGACCACATCGGAAACCGGAACCGGAACGCGGGCATCTGTTGGAGATGTCCCCATGGCAGTTAAAACCGGAACGGCACAAATGCTTGACCGGGAAACCGGTCGGTACAGTTCCACCGATTTCATATCCAGCTGCATGGGTATCTTTCCCGCCAATTATCCGGAAATCATACTCTACCTTGCGATTGTAAAACCGGTTGGAGAAACATATGGAGGGCGTATTGCCGCACCGGTCATCTCAACTGCGGCAAATATCATTATTGATCACATGGGTCTGGGTCGGGCCCAGGCTCCCTCGGTTCGCCATTCAGGCATCATTCCGGTTCCTCCAAACCGTCCCGTTGTCATCGGACAAACAATGCCGGATTTAACCGGGGTATCCAAACGCATGCTCATGGGTCTTCTTGAGCGGACGGATATCACCGTACTGATCAACGGAAACGGCTATGTATCAGACCAGAATCCCCCGCCGGGAGCTCCGGTAGAAAAAGGAACAACCATTGAACTCTGGCTCGAATGATGTCTTTGAAGCAAACCGCAGGATTTTTGCCGGTCGATTCCCCGAAATGGCCGCCATGCTCGGACTCGATACGGCAGAAAACGGCGCTTCACGATTTCAATCAATTCCTCCGGAATATGCTATCCAGCAGACACCGTCCGGGTACCCCACCCTTTCGGTGAGAGGCACCCTTATTCATTCCCGCTACAACCCGGATCGCGACGCACACAGAACTGTTTCACTGAACGGTCTGTTCTCCCGGGACGGGTGTTTCTTTGCCGGATGTGGACTGGCGTACATCCCGGAACTCTATGCACAACGTTACCCCTCGGCCGATCTGGTCATTGCCGAGCCTGACATTTTTATCTTTCTTTCCTGTCTCGCTGCCCGTCCGGTTGACCGTCTGCTGAATCATCCGTCACTGGTACTTGCCATCGGAATTCCTCCCGGTGATGTACTCACCCTTCTTGAACAAACCGGACGAAATGACCTTCCCCGGTACGAGGCGTCCCCGCTCATGGCGTCATCGCAGCCCTGGTGGAATGAGTTCGCACTCCTGCGTGAACGAAACCGGAAAAAGCGGCAGATAAACTCGAATACTCTCAAGCGATTCGGACGCCGGTGGCTCAGGAACATGTGCCGGAACCTCCCGGTTATTACGCATCTTCGGGGAATAGAAGAGCTCGCCGGCCTTGCCGCAGGACTTCCGGTACTCGTTCTTGCGGCGGGCCCGTCTCTTGATACAATTCTGCCGCTGCTACCGGAACTGCGGGAGCACATGATCATTATTGCCGTTGATACCGCAGTACGGGGGTGTGTTTCGGTTGGGGTTCATCCCGACTTCATTGTTGTCGTTGATCCCCAGTACTGGAATTATCGTCATCTTGACGGGCTTTCCTGTCCGGAAAGCATTGTGATAACAGAATCCGCAACCTGGCCGGCTGTATTCCGTTTCACCTGCAAAGCCATTTTTATATGTTCATCCCTGTTTCCCCTGGGGAAATTCATTGAAGAACGTACGGTTCCCCACGCAGAACTGGGAGCAGGAGGTTCGGTATCAACCAGTGCCTGGGACTTTGCCCGGTATCTTGGTGCGGAGAACATCGTTATGGCGGCTCTTGATCTGGGATACCCCGGGAAAAAGACCCATTTTACCGGCGGTCTGTTTGAGGAATGGGCTCACAGTACCAGCGGACGGCTCGGCCCGGCAGAGACTGCGCTTTACCGGTATCTTGCAGAAGCACGATTGCAGGATAGCCGCGATTACAACGGCGATCGGGTTCTCACCGACACCCGTCTCAGCCTGTTCGTCTGGTGGTTTGAAAGCAGAATTGCCCGGCACCCCCGCCCTCCGACGCTTACCATAACCCCACAGAGCACCCGTATTCCCGGAGTTACGGTAGTGCCGGTCCGTGAGTTGCTGACCGGTTCCCCGGTACGCCCGGAAATCCGCGCCCGTCTTGCAGCCATACCGGATACCCCCGTAACTGAAAACAGTTATGCGGCGGCAATGGCAGAACTGGTACAGTCCCTTGAAGAAATACGCCATCTTTCAGAGCAGGGAATAGAAGCCTGCACCCGGCACCAATCCGGCCGGACACCGCTTGAGCAACAACACGCCCTTGAGATGCTTGACCGAATTGACCACAAGATTCTTGCACATCCCGCCAAGGAAATAGTCGCCATGGTCTTTACATACGCGGAAGAATCCCGATCCGGGACAATGCCGGAACATCCCGTTCAACAGTCACACGCGCTGTACACGGCACTCGCCGAAGCAGTAACCGTGAATCTCGACGGATTGAAAAAATTCAGTTAAAGATTTTTCCAGCACCTACCGATAGTAACTATGAGGTTGCGATGCTTAACGGCGGGATTGACGTCCAGACGCCGTTATCGGGCATTCGATCGGACCGTATCGTAATGATACGG
This sequence comes from uncultured Treponema sp., assembly GCA_964527175.1. Lineage (GTDB taxonomy): Bacteria > Spirochaetota > Spirochaetia > Treponematales > Treponemataceae > Teretinema. The sequence goes on along the minus strand of CAZGQQ010000007.1, from coordinate 19,865 downwards.
TCTTTTTTTTATTTCGTAACACCGGAGGCCGGAAACAGCCATTCAGAAGCCTGCCGCGGAAGCTTTCCGAGTATAACGATCTCGATACACGCTTCATTCTTTTCAAGATACCGATACCATTTTTGTTTGCCGTATCGGGTGCTGATCCGCTCCCGTGCAGTTGCGATGTGCTCTTCAACAGTGCTGCGGGGGAGTACCGCGGAGCAATCTTCGGTTCGCGACAAAACAGTTGAACAGAGAAAGGCGCTTATTGCCTGCAAAAGCGGATCAGCCGCACGGTGTGCAAGCGGAGAGAAATCCTGAAGCGAGCCGATACCATCGCTGTCCAGATACCGTGCCAAACCGCGATAAAAAGTAATCCATTCAGCGTCTTTTATGTCCGGGTCGGTATCTGCAAGCAGGTCGGTACAGGAAGAACTGACCTGTGCAAATTTGCCTTCAAGAATTGAAGCGCCGGTAAAACTGCGGATCATGGACCGATACCGCCGGGGGTCTTCTTTTTTGAGCAAGACGGCAAGTTTTTCAAGACCTTCAAAATCGCCCAGGAGAACCAGAGACTCATAGAGCAAACGAACCGGTCGTTGTCCGGTTTTTTTCCGGTAAAAAACCTGTTTTTCCAGGTATTCCGCAAGGGCGGGCCAGTCTTCACGTTCAAGACAGGTCATGATATGCCAGTTTTTAATGAACACCGCATTCACCAAAAGTACGGACAAAAGGAAAAAAAAGCCGAGAAACCAGTTGTTTCTCCAGAATTCAGCCATATACGCGGGAGAAACCACGGTTACCGGCAGAAAAAAAACCACAAGGAATGCAGTAAACAGGACGATATTTAAAATAGTGAACAAAACCTTGAATTTCATGAAACTACTCCTGGAATAAGGTATTATTGTACTATAAGGGATCGGATAAGTGAATACGTTTAACGTTACAGAGTTGCAGGATGAGTTCTTCTTTACAGAAGATGTGTTCCTGGACAAGAAATTCCTGCTTCTCACCCCGGGTTTTCCCGTTACCCCCGAATTCCGGCGGGCGCTTCGTGATTGGGAATTCCTGAAGGTTTTCTCCGAGGGGCATACCACTACCGATGAACTTGAACGAAAAACCATTACCCTTTCGCCGGAAGATTTTGACGAACCCGAAAAGAACAGCCCGGACAGTGCAGAAGACGAATCTCCCCGTGAACCGGCAGGGCAAACGCTCTCCCAGGTTGAAAAAACATACTACGAGTTCCAGTCATTCATCGCTGATATATATACCCGGTATGTAACCCGCAAAGATCTGCAACCCCAGATCATCTCCGACAAGGTCAAGGAACTGTGCGATTTCATTCGTGACAACAAACGACTGGTTCTGCGCATTCAACCTTCCCAGGAAACCCGCGACAAGAACTATCTGGTTGTCCATTCGATGCGTTCAACCGTTTTTGCCATAGTCATTGCCATGCAGCTCAAATTTCCCATTCATAAACTGATTGAACTGGGTGTTTCATGCATCCTTCACGAGATAGGCATGGTACGTCTTCCTCCGCAGGTATACATGGGCAGAAAGGAACTGTCTCCCGTCGAGAAAAATGCCATTTTTACCCATCCCGTCATATCGTACAATATCTTGCGTGAATTTTCCTTTCCGCTCAACATCTGTCTGGGAGCGCTTGAACACCATGAACGGGAGAATGGCGGCGGGTACCCAAGAAAACTGGTCAAGGAAAAGATCTCGCTGTACGCAAAAATCATCGCAGTTGCCTGTTCGTATGAAGCTGTTACCGCAGAGCGTCCGTACAAGGAAGCCCGCGACGCGTATTCCGGAATAATTGACATCATGAAAAACCAGGGAAAACAGTACGACGAAACGGTTATCCGGGCCCTGCTGTTTTCGCTCTCGCTGTATCCGATCGGCCTGTATGTACTTCTTTCAAACAACAAGATTGGTCAGGTCGTAGACGTAAATCCTGAAAACCCCAAATACCCCGTTGTGCAGCTATATGGAGAAACCAAGGCAGACGGAAGTGCAAAAACAGTAGAAACCAGCGAATACGGCGTATCCATAACACGGCCATTGTCCAAAGAAGAAGGCGCAACCCTTATCAAGCGCTAGAAAAAAAGCGTCACATCACCCGACTGAACAGACTCCAGAGAAGCACCGTCTACGGTAAAACCGGCAATTTCCCCGGCTGCTTCCTTGTGCGCAGTTATGGTAAACCGTTCTACCAGCGCCCGAAGCCGGTCATTCTGTATTGTCCATTGTCCGGACTCAACATCATTGAGCAATACCTCGCGTCTGTTGCGGTATTCCTGCGCATTCGCCCGGACTGACCCCTTCAGATCGAGTAAGGTCCCGGCAATGTGCTTCAGTGTTGCCAGGGAATCATCAACTTCATTGCAAAGGACACCAAAAGAAGGTGGATATACCTGGAGATCAGAAAGCATACCGGAAAGACGTTCATTCAAATCCTTCATTGACCGGAAGAAAGCGGACTTCTCTTCCTTGATGCGTTCAAGTTCACGGGAATCACGTTTTGATTCATCACCGTAGATTCCGGTAAGGGATTCTATTGCTTCAATGAATTGTTCGAGATTAATCCGTGTTTCATCTACCGATGCCTCTGTGCGATAAATGAGTTCACTCATGTAATCAACCGTGCCCCGGACCGAATGAAGCGCCTCATTCTTTGCAACCTCAATCTGCTGGGTAATGCGGACATGCTGGAGTCTCGCTATTATCGGGCGGATCGTTTCAAACAGCGTTCGCAGGTATTTGACCTCGGAGACAATCGACGTGCTGTCATGGACCATCCCCTTTTGCTCACGCTGAAAGATTGTAATGCGTGAAATGAACCCGGAAAAACTTTCCGCAGCCTCATCGAGAAGTACCGGGAGGGAACGATTTCCACGATTGGAATAATCAACGTATGTTGCAAGAAAGCTCTTCCTGAGCTGCTCAACTGAATCAAGAATATCGTGAACGGATTGCCAATTATCCGAGAACGTGGTTATTGAGCTGGTGATGTGCGCATGTACATCATCAATAATCCTTTCACACAGGTCAAGAAGCTGAACATCAACCGAAATTCGGTCCAGTTGTTCTTCAACCGTACCGGAACTGGTATCAAGTGCCGCAATTTCCTCCGTAGCCAAAAGAACCTGATCTATTGACTGACGGACGATATCCTGCATCTGTATACCGGTCATGGCCTGACGGATTGGCTTCACGGTTGTACCGGCCGTGTCATCAAGAATGTTCAAATCATTCCAGGCACTGTCCACCACCGGAACGATTGTTCCGGTGACGGAAACGGCACGTTCCTGAGCAACCTGCTCCCGCCGGGATTGTGCAGAAGAGACAGAACGTTCCAGACCGGTATTTTTATCAATCAACTTCTTCTCTTCGATCATCAGTTCATTCGACAGGGAAATCATCGAGGCCGATAAACGCTTGAGATTTTCGGTAATGCAGGAGAACGCACGCCCCTTTTCTCCGGATTTTATGGAAATGACCATGGCATTCAGTGATATAAGTTCAAGCTCTTCCGAATTTGTCCGTATTTGCTCAAGCCGGGTATGAATACCGTCAAGTGCCTTCATGCGCTCGGCGAGATTCGAAAACAACCGGACGTTACGGGCATTAAAAGCTGCAAAGAAATCATTGCCTTCTTCTCCTGCGGTTGCCAGAATCTCCCGGATCCGCGAAAGAAGTTCCCGCAATGAGGGAATCGACGCTTCAGGATCAGAATTACCGACAATCGACAACAGCGAAGGAAATATGTCTCCGAGACGCGTATAGACCGTCTCGGTAAGATCACTGCAGCGGGTAATCTCTGAGCGGATTGTTGCCAGTTTTGTTGTTTCTATAGGTGTTGTTTCCATAATTGTACGTACCACAAACTATAATGCACCTGAATCGTCATGTACAGCATGAACTGCTGTTAAAATTACCGGCAAATGTTTCTATTGACAGAAACATCCCGCAATGCTACCATGATGAAAAGGAGACACCATGGCACATCAATATCTTAAAACACAACCAGATGAAAAGGGATTTTTCGGCGAATACGGCGGATCATTCATTCCCCCGGAATTACAAAAAGAAATGGATGCAATAACCGACGCATACTATTCCATCAGCAAGTCGCATGACTTTATTACCGAATTACGAGCTATCCGCAAGCATTTTCAGGGGCGCCCGACACCCACCTATTTTTGCCGGAACCTGTCAAACAAGACCGGCGGACGGATTTACCTGAAACGGGAAGATCTCAATCATACCGGCGCCCACAAACTGAACCACTGCATGGGAGAAGGCCTTCTTGCCAAGTATCTCGGCAAAAAGAAACTGATCGCGGAGACCGGTGCCGGCCAGCACGGAGTTGCGCTTGCTACCGCCGCGGCCTATTTCGGCCTTGAGTGCGAAATTCACATGGGTGAAGTAGATATTGCAAAAGAACACCCCAATGTAATCCGCATGCAGCTGCTCGGAGCCAAAGTAGTACCGGTAACCCACGGGCTCAAAACACTCAAGGAAGCGGTTGATTCAGCCTTTCAGGCATATCTGGTTGATCCGGTTACCAGCATTTATTGTATCGGATCAGTTGTCGGCCCCCATCCCTTCCCCATGATGGTACGCGATTTCCAGCATGTAGTGGGAATCGAAGCCCGGGAACAATTCCTCGAAATGACCGGTGAACTCCCGGACGTGGTTACCGCCTGTGTGGGCGGCGGCTCAAATGCCATGGGCATTTTTTCCGGTTTCATCGATGATCAGTCGGTACGCCTCGTTGGTGTTGAACCATCCGGCCGCTCCCTCAAGATCGGGGACCATGCCGCAAGCCTCAGTTACGGAAAACCGGGAGTTCTCCACGGATTCCGTTCCTACCTTCTGCAGAATGATAAGGGCGAGCCCGAACCGGTATATTCCATCGCGAGCGGTCTCGATTATCCGGGTTCCGGTCCTGAACACTGCATGCTCAAGGATGCCGGCAGGGTTGAATATGTCGTGGCAAGCGACGATGATTGCCTGGACGCATTTTTCACCCTTTCCCGGGTTGAAGGCATCATTCCGGCACTTGAAAGCGCTCATGCGGTTTCCTATGCGCAAAAATATGCGCGGGAAAACCCCCGCAAGGCAATTTTGGCAAATCTTTCCGGCCGTGGCGACAAGGATATCGACTTTATCGTGGAGAACTACGAAATTCCCGCGAACTGAGCAGTTTTTTGCCGGGGACCATACCCAAAGCGGCTTTTTCTGCGTATAGTTAGGGAATGACCATTGAAACAAACCGGTCTGCAGGGGATCTCCGGGAAGCACTTGTATCCCGGATTCTCGACCGGCTTACGACCAGTAATCCCTGCGTACTGCTTCTCTCCGGCGGATCTGCCGCCCCCATCGGGGCGGCGATTTGCCGCGATCTTGAAACCGCGCTGAAAGAAAGCGCGGCACAGCAAAAACCGATGGCAGAATGCCGGGTCTCTCTCGTCGATGAACGCTTCGGTCCGGCGGGACATCCCGAATCGAACTGGAATTCCCTCGAACCGGATGTTCCGCTGTGGCAGTATCTCAAACCGGTACCCCTGCTGACCGGCACCAGTGGATCTGAGGAAGATTTCACCATAGCCGTTGAATCATTCAACCGGTTTCTGGCCGGAGTCGCCCGGCAGCAGATGCGCGGAGACCTTTTCGTTGCCGCATTGTTCGGAATCGGGGAGGACGGCCATACCGCAGGGATTCTCCCCGAGAGTCCCGCTGCGGTAATTGCTCCGGAAAGCGGACGGTTCGCATCCGGATACAAAAGCATACCCCATACCCGCATTACCATAGCCCCGCCCTTTTTCCTCCATATTGATCTTGCGACAGTCTGGGCAGCCGGATCAGGAAAGAAAAAAGTACTTGCATCCCTGCAGCAGGCACTATCTCCCGCTGTCCAGCCCGCACAGTTCTTGAAACTGGCAACAGAAACAGTTATCTTTACCGATCAGGAAGTACCGGCCCATGAAAAAGCTTGAACACACCATTCTGATCATATTCGGCAGTACCGGGGACCTTTCCCGCCGCAAACTTCTGCCTGCCCTCTTCCATCTTGAGCATACCGGGATACTCCCCGACGGATTCCGCGTGCTTGCCGTTTCACGACGGGGAACACACGTCGATGACATCATCGAAATAATCCGCACTACCGTTCCGGAAGCCGCCGGGGATCACAAAGCGCTTGATTCGCTCAAAAAACGCATGCGTATACTCGACATGGATATCGGGATAACGGAACAATACGGCCGCCTTGCAGAAGAGCTCTCCGCGATCGAAAAGGAGGCGGCTCATCCCATGAATCACCTTTTTTATCTGGCCATTCCGGCGACACTCTTCGATACGGTCATCTCGCGTCTTGCGGAAGAGGACATCAACCGGCATGAACCGGGAAAGCGTGAATGCCGCTTTCTCATAGAGAAACCATTCGGGTTCTCACTGGATTCGGCACAGCGGCTCATCACCGCTCTTGGCAAGCGGTTTCATCAATCCCAGATTTTCCGGATTGATCACTATCTTGCAAAGGAAACCGCCCAGAACATTCTCTCTTTCCGTTTCGAGAATCCCCTGTTTTGCGGAGCATGGAACCGTGAGCACATAAGCCACATCATGATTACCGCAACTGAATCAATCGGAATAGAAGGACGAACCGCGTTTTATGATTCAATGGGTGCCATGCGGGATCTGGTTCAGAGCCATCTTCTCCAGCTTCTGGCGCTCGTCACCATGCGCCAGCCGGCCTCCATGACCGACTCCGACATTCACCGTGAAAAAGAATACATTCTCTCCCGAATCCGCCCTCCCGCGCCGGAGCGGATGAACGAAGAAACCGTTCGGGGACAATACGATGCGTACCGCGAAGAAACCGGGAACAGCGAAAGCATGACCGAAACCTATGCCGCAGTCCGCCTTTCCATTGACGATGATGCCTGGCGGGATGTGCCGGTCTTCATCCGCACCGGAAAGGCGCTTGCGCAAAAAGTTACCGAAGTGACCATCGTGTTTTCAAATCCTTGTAAAACGGAACGCAAAAATCTGCTCACCATCAGGATTCAACCGAATGAAGGCATTGTCATTGATCTCCGGATTAAAAAACCGGGATTCGATATGGACTACGAAGAAGTACAACTTGATTTTTGCTACACCGGCACCAGTATTTCAAGCCATCCGGAAGCCTATGAACGGGTGCTTGTAGACGGCATGCGTGGAGACCGCACCCTTTTTGCCTCCGATGAGGAAGTTCTTTCCTGCTGGCGGATAACCGAGCCCATTCTTGATGCATGGAGCAAACCCGGCTTTCCCCTGCACCGGTACCGGGAAGGAAGCTGGGGACCGGAAGATGCAGACCGCCTCGTTGCCGACGCCGGCATCTCCTGGCTCACCGACGAACATCCGGTGTGCAGTCTTCCCAAATACAAAAAGGAACGATGACACACCTGATCATTGACCCTTCTGTTTCTTTTGCGTACCTTAATACCATTAATGGAGGACGTTCCCGATGAATAAAGGTTTGAAAACATTTCTCATTATCGTGGCGGTTATTCTGGTAATCATTTTCAGTGTGTACCGTTTTTTTGCCGGTAACTATAACCAGATGGTTTCGCTCGACGAATCGGTCAAGGGACAATGGGGACAGGTTGAAAACGTGTACCAGCGCCGGCTTGATCTCATTCCCAATCTTGTTGCGACCGTAAAAGGGTACGCATCCCATGAACAGTCTGTTTTTGAACAGGTCACCGAAGCTCGCTCCCGTGCCGGCGGCGTCATGAACATTTCTGATGACGTACTCAATGATCCCGAAGCATTCTCCCGTTTTCAGAAGGCACAGTCAGAACTGGGCGGAGCGCTCCAGCGCCTTCTCATGATTACCGAAAACTATCCGGATCTCAAAGCGAATACCAATTTTCTTGCCCTGCAGGATCAGCTTGAAGGCACCGAAAACCGCATCACCGTAGAACGAAAACGGTATAATGATGTCGTCCAGGGCTATAATGTCTTTATCAAGCAATTCCCGCGCATATTCATTGCCAATATGTACGGATTCAGGGAAAAAGCATACTTTACCGCAGATGCACAGGCCCAAAACGCACCGGCAGTGGAGTTCTAGCATGAAACAGGCCAAACTGCTTAAAACCATGAAGCTTTCCGAGGAAGATGTGCGGGCAATTCGCACCGCGGTTTCCGCCGGAGAAAAAGGAACCCGTGGAGAAATAGCAGTTGCCCTGACCGGTGAAAGCGCCGACTATTCGTTCAACGAGCTGTTTGCGTCGGTTCTTGTCGGCGCAGCGATTTTTTCCGCGTTGATCCCCGCCCAATCTGCCATACATGGCATGCTCACCACGCTGTTCTGGCATGTTCCGGTGTGGGGAGCCGCCGCATTCACCGGTGCGGCAACATTTACCGCAATTGGCCTCTTTTTCCTGTTGGCAAACACGCCGGGTATTGACCGGCTGATTATTCCCCGCCAGACCCGTTCCCGTATGGTCTATACACGCGCCTTGCGTCATTTTGTGGAAAGTGGTGTGTATGCAACCAGAGAGCGTACCGGGATACTCATTTTCATATCCGCAATGGAGCATGAGGTGCGAATACTGGCGGACAAGGGAATCAGTGATAAAATTGACCAGTCCGTGTGGAACGCTCTTGCAGAGAAATTGGCAGCCGGTGTCAGGAACGGTACCACTGCTGCAGCACTGATTGAAACAATTACCGGGTGTGGTGCCATACTGACCGAACACTTCCCTGCAGGACAAATCAATGAGAATGAACTTGTTGACGGGCTGGTACTGCTGGAGTCAGGCTCATGAACACCAGAAAACTGATTCTCCCGGTCTTTCTTGCGCTCTCCCTGTGTTTTCACCTTCCAGCCCTCGAAGTACCCCCGCTTACCGGTCCGGTACAGGACACTGCGGGGTTACTGTCTCAGTCCGAGAAACAGGACCTTGAAGAATACCTTCTGGCCCTTGACCGTCAGACCGGGGTACAAATCGCCGTGCTGACCATTCCTTCGCTCGAAGGAGAATCTCTCGAAGACTTTTCGATGAAGACTGCAGAAACCTGGAAACTGGGACAAGCGGAAGAAGATAACGGGGCCCTCCTTCTTGTCGCGCTTGCGGAACGTGCGATACGCATCGAAACCGGATACGGACTCGAAGGCACACTGACCGATGCAAAAAGCGGCCTCATCATACGGCAGGTAATCGCGCCCCGATTCAGGGCAGAACGCTACGGACAGGGTATCATTGAGGCGGTCAGAAACATGGCCGGCATTGCGACCGGCAACGAAGAAATCGTTTCCGAGAAGGTACGGAACCCCGATGAGGAAAACTCGGGGGGAAACATGGCAGGACTGATATTTTTCATCCTGTTTTTTCTGCTCATGCGGGGCGGTCTCGGCAAACGGGGCGGTCTTTTGGGAGCCCTGTTCCTTGGCAGCATGCTCGGCGGCAGACGCGGAGGCAGCAGCGGTTTCGGCGGCGGCGGTTTCTCGGGCGGAGGCTTTGGTGGCGGTGGTTTCAGTGGCGGCGGGGGCGGTTTCGGTGGAGGAGGAGCCTCCGGCGGCTGGTAATAGCGCGCTAGGAGGCGGAATCGGTCATGCCCACCGCCCGGCGAAGTGATTCAACTTCGTCGGGAGTAAGCTCGCGCATCTTTCCGGGAAGAAGTGCGGGATCAAGGCTCAGGGGTCCCATGGATACCCTGGTAAGCCGTACAACGCGGTTTCCCACCACCCGGAACATCTTCTTCACCTGATGATATTTTCCCTCATGAATAGTCAACGCAACAGAGCGTTGTCCCGCGGTTTTTTCAAGTGTAGCCGGGAGACAGGTATACCCGTCATGAAAGGTCACTCCCTCGAGAAATCGCCGGGAATACAGCTCAAACAGTTTATCGTCGACCGCCTCTTCAAGTTCTGCGATATAGGTTTTCGGAACGCCGGCACGGGGTGAAACCAGTCGGTGCGAAAGAAGCCCGTCATTGGTCAACACGAGTAGTCCCCCGGTATCATAGTCGAGCCTGCCAACCGGAAAGAGATCATGCTTTTGCCAGGGTTCGTCAAGTAAATCGAGAACGGTTCGGTGTACGGGATCAGCGGTTGAGGTAACAACCCCTCCCGGCTTGTTGAGCATGAGATATATGCGGGTTTTAAACAAGACCGGTTCGCCGTCCAGTTCCGCCCGATCCTGTTCCGGATCGAAATGAAATGCCGGATCCCGGCAGAGCACACCGTTTATCCGGAAATCGTGTTCACGTAATACCCGTTTGATATCCCGACGTGATCCGAAACCGGCTCCCGCAAGTATCTTATCGACGCGGCTTTTCATTCGCAGTCAATTCCATTTTTTTGAGTTCTCCCGCCTTCTGTAGTGCATTTGTCAGAATCTGAAAATCGGTATGCGCCGGAATGTGTACCTGGAGCGAGAAACGGATGGTGCTGGATGAGAACGTTTTTGATACGTCGATATTGTCTATCGTTATTTTGAGTCTGAACAATTCCCGCTCAAGACGTTTCTGATTGAAATTTTTATCATCAAAAACCATGTAAAGAGTCTTTATATGTTTGGTTGGGAACAGCTGTTCCTCAAACCGTTCAAGGACAACCAGGGTGACAAGGGCACAGCCGAGCGTAATGCCCGCGGCAAAAAAAGCTCCGAGACCGACCGCAAGACCGATTGCGGCGGAAACCCAGATAGTTGCCGCGGTCGTCAGTCCTTTCACATTGAAACCCTGACGCAGTATCGCACCACCACCGAGAAATCCGATGCCCGATACTACCTGCGCGGCCAGACGACCCGGATCACCGGAAAGGAATCCGGGATCTCCGGCAGCAGTGGCGGTTCCGGAAAGATGGCCGGCCGCCGCAAAGCAGTCTGTTCCCCCGGCGAGCAGAAGGGAGACAATCATGAGGAGGGTTGATCCAACACAAATGAGAATATGCGTTTTAAGCCCTGCCGGCTGTCGGTTAAACTGTCGTTCAAGCCCGAGAAAAAATCCGGCAGCAAGACTGACGCTGATACGAACCAGAATGGTTATCATGGTATCCAGTATACCCGTACTATTACCGGGAAACAAGAGTTGCATTTTGCCGTTCCGAAGTCGATACTTGCAGTATGAAGACCAGAGCTGTATTTGTGATACCCGGAGTAGTGATTTTTATAGTGGTTCTGTTTCTCGTTACCAATAATTATCACCAAAGAAAAGATGAATACCTGAATCGACGCCTTGCGGTATTTCAAACCCGGATTGAAGCTACCGGCCGAACCCTGTCAACCTTTTCACGATACGTGTTTGAACAGACAATAAACCATCCTGATATACTCTCGCTCATGCAGCAGGCAGTATATGCCGACGAGACACAACGGGACAGTATACGAAGGCAACTGTATTCCAGAATCAGGACAGAGTATGAGCGGCTGGAGAAATACAATTTCCGCCAGCTCCATTTCCAGCTTCCGGACAACACCAGCTTTCTCCGTATGCACAGTCCGGACAAATACGGCGATAATCTTTCCGATGTACGGGAAACCATCCGGCGAACCAACGAAACGAAAAAGGCGGTGTTTGCCTATGAGGAAGGACGAATTTACAATGGGTACCGTTTTGTCTATCCCCTCTTTTCGGCGGGGGAACATTGCGGTTCTGTAGAAGTATCCTTCTCCATGCAATCCTTTATTGACATTCTTTCCCAGATGGAAGACTCGGACTACTATTTCGGAATCAGGAAATCAATCGCTGAGTCGGTACTGTTTCCTGATGACCGCAACCAGTATGTGGACAGCTGTTTTTCGCCCGATTTCCTCTTTGACCGTGATGTCCTCCCCCGCCACAAGAACGAAGCGTTGTTCCAGACAGTACAAACAGAACTTCAAACGATGCTTGATTCCGGTGAATCTGGCGGTTTCGCCGCAATACAGGGTGGAGGAAGAAAGATCATTCTGGTTCAACATGTCCGGAATCTGGCAGAATCTCCGGTAGCCTGTTTTCTGTCTGTTTCAGATGACCGGGTTTTATCACATTATTTCAGGGATTACCTGGTTATCATGGCCATTTCTGTTGTTATTTTTATCACTCTTCTGGGCACGGCCATGCTCCTTGTACGGGAGAGGGAAAAACTGCGCCATCTCTCACTGACAGACATGCTTACCGGACTTCGAAACCGGGTGGCACTGGTTGACATCCTTGAACAGGAACTGGACCGGGCACTACGATACGACAAACCGCTATCAGTCATGATGATCGATATTGACAATTTCAAACAGGTTAATGACCGTTTCGGGCATGCAGAAGGAGATACTGTCCTGAAAAATCTTGCCCGCCTCATGCGTTCGGCATTGCGAACGTCGGACTACGCCGCACGCTGGGGAGGAGAGGAATTCCTGGTACTGCTTACCGATACCCCGTTTGAATCAGGACTCATCGCCGCGGAGAACTTTTGCGCGGAAGTCTCATCAAGTTATATTTCATCACTGACGCCGGTTACCATCAGCATCGGTATTGCGTCATTGTGTCCGGACGATACCATAGATTCCCTGATCGCACGCTCTGACGAGGCCCTGTATGAAGCAAAACGACAGGGGAAGAACCGCGCAAGCGGCATCAGAAAAGAATGAATCACGCATGTTGTGGCAACATCTGCAGCAGCGCGTCTCCTGAAACGGGATAGCTAATCCAGTACCCCTGAAGATATCCGCAACCCATACTGTGCAGCATGGTCGCCTGAACCTCGGTTTCAATACCCTCGGCTATGATGGGCCATCCGATCTGCCTGAACAGTGAAATTGACCCCTGAAGCAACCGCTCTCCCTTCCGGGTTTTCAACCCGGCATGAACAATTTTCTTGTCCAGTTTGATGACGGAAAACGGCATGTCAAGAATTTCACCAAAATCAGTATATCCGGAACCATAATCATCAAGAGCAAAACAAACCTTCTTTGCAACCAGAATGTCCATCGTATCCCTGAGTGTTGCAAAGGTATTTACAACAGACGTTTCCGTAATCTCGATACAAAGACGGGAAACGTCCATTCCGGTCTGTTTGGCTATTCGCAGTACGGAAGCGGGCCAGTCAGTTTCGATACACTGGGATTCCAGGAGACGAACCTGCAGAAACAGTATGCCACGCCCAAAAAGATTATTGGATACAAACCAGTGAAATGACTGTTCCATTATCAATTCCCCAAGCCGTTGTCCAAGACCGGTTCTCTCTGCAATATGAAGCACTTCACTTTGACGGGCAACAGACCCGTCCGGGAGCGAAAGGGAAATGAGCACTTCCAGCGCCACAAAGCAGTCCTCGTCTTGTGAAAAAACCGGTTGGTATTGCAGTTCCAGGGTACGGGTATCCATCCGTTCCTGAAGGGTATATGCGACCATTGCCTGTCGAAGGTGCTTGTCCGGACTGAAATCCCGTGCATAGAGAATATGCCGGTCGGCAAACATTTCGGTGAGAACAATGAATTGTTCAATATAATCAATTATCTGTGAAGTCTGGGAGCAATCTGCCGGACAACGAATGATGGCTGTCTGAAATGGTATTTCGAAGCGGTTTGTCCCGCTTATCCAGGGAGTTCCCGAACGCTTGACTATCTCCAGGGCAAGCTCACCGACCGCCCCTTCATCAACATGATGTGTGGAAATAAAGGCAAACAAACCGTCATCTACAGAAAAGAGGAGGAACTTCCTGCCGGCGAGCAAACTGAGCCATCCGGAAATTGAATGAAGGAGCCGGTTATGCGTGTTGTTATCCAGATAGGGCTCAAGCGAATCAAGTTCGCGCGATCGTACAAGAACCAGGGAAAAAACCTGTTTGCGAAGGAAATAATCTTTCAGATAGACCAGAAACGTCGTACGGTTATACAGCCCGGTAATGCCCTCAATGCTGTCTTCATTGTTTTGTACGGTCAGGAGCAAAAAGAGGGCTGCCAATGCTACGGAGAAACACTCGATGATCATGCCGGGAACGGTGTTTTGAATCAGCATCGCCGCATAGAGAAACAATACCGAGGTAACCGCTGCAACAACTTCAAACCGGAGCATTGAGCGGTAACTTCGAACAAGGACGACAAGCAGGACAAGCAAATAGAATGATGACACAAGGTATAACACCAGATGGGCAGGGCCGCGTTCATACCGGTTCAGTTCATTGAAACGGAAAACAATCCCGTAACGAATATTGGTAATGATGAGAACAAGTAATACCGCCCAGGGCAAAAAGAACAGAATCCGGTATACCGGACGCGTCAAAAACCGGTCTGTCAGTGTTAAAAGATACAGACAAAAAAGAACCGGAATGCTTACATGAAACAGCAAATAGGCGGTGTTAACCATGATAACCGGAAAAACCTGAATGTCTGGCAACGCATTGAGAAAAATCGAACCGAGAAGACTGAAAAAGGTGCTGCCGGTAATTGTCCATAACAGAATATGAAACAGCCGGCTTCTCCGGTTGCGTACCTGACGCTGCGCATAGAAAATAGTCAGGGTAAGCGCGCATAACAGAATCGCAACAATATCAAATTCTAACCGGTACATACCACGTGCTCCTTATCCAGATACTCAAGAAACTGATCGGGAGAAAGCGGACGCGAATAATAAAAACCCTGGATATACTCAATGTTCATTGCACTGATTCTTGCGGCCTGTTCTTCTGTTTCCACCCCTTCAGCAACAAGCTCCGTATTCATTTTCTTGAACATTGCCACAACCCCTTCAAGCCCCAGTCTGCCGTTTTCTGACCGGTCCATCGAAACAATCAGGGAGCGATCGAGCTTCACAATTCTGAAGGGAAGATCCATCAGTCCGGTTATATTTGAATACCCGGTTCCAAAATCGTCAACTGCGATACAAAATCCGGCAGTAACCAGAGAATCAAGATTTCGTTTGATGACCGCAGGAGAACGGTTTGCCGCTGTCTCAGTTATTTCGAAACACAACTCATGCGGTTCAAGCGAAAATTCCTGGATGATTGTTACAATTCTCTGTGATAAGTTCGGTTGTAAACACTGTATGGGCGAAAGATTTACTTCAAGCATCCCCAGAGTAAAGCCACTGCTTCGTACATGGCGGAGAAACTGGCAGGCCTTCCTGATGACCATGTCACCTATTCGATGGATGGCACCAGTCTGTTCCGCAACAGGAATGAACTCAACGGGGGATATCGCGGATCCCGCATCATCAACAAGTCTGAGAAGTGCTTCAGCCGCAATTGTTTTTCCGGTTCTTACTGAAATGATCGGTTGAAAAACAACTGAAAAACTCTCGTTCAGAAGTGCACGATTGATAATACGGGATATTGTCTGGTGCCGTTCGGTATTCGCCAGTGCCAATTGGGAAAAGGGAATAATCGTATTGAGGGGATATCGTTCCTGAACACGGGCAAGTTCATGATGCACCTGAAAAAGAACCGAACTGTCCGGAGTATCTTCGGGGATGTGTACTTCACATATACGCGCTGAAACAGTCAAAAGACGATCGCGGAAAGGCCAGGGGGTACTGAAAGCGCGTACAAGTGCCGCTTTTTCTGCATCTATTCGTGCTCTGTCCCCGAGAACGAGGATAAACCGGCCCTGTCCGACAAGTGCCGCGAAGCGGTCTTCACGGGGTGATCCGAATATCTTGCCCGATATTTCGCGCTCGAGTGCTGAAAATGACTCCGGCCCCAAAACAAGGCGCAGGAAATTGACATTATCCAGAGAAACAAGGAACACAGATACGTACTTCTGTTTTTGAAGCAACAAACCAAGCTGGACAAGCAATCCGTTGCGGTTAAACAGATTGGTTACCTGATCGGTATACTTGCCGAAATCCTGTACGGTCAACAATACTATCAGGGCAGACAACGCAATCCCGAGATTCTGAATCAACAGCTCGGGAATAAAAAACTGAATGACAAAAGTCAACAATGCAAAGGGCAGAAAGAGGAGGATGGCGAATCGTGTTTCCCGGGGAACCCACATCCTGTTCAGATAGAATACAAGAAGGCCAACAAGGGTGTATCCCGATGCGATGGCATACAGAACAATCACCAACGGACCCCGTTGGTACACTCCATCCTGACCAAAACTGAATACCCAGCCGGTTACCGGGGTGGACAGTATGAGGAGCATGCTTGCCAGCCAGGGTATAAGGCCCCGTTTTCGCGGATGGGTTCTGCGCGGATCAATCTTACCGGAAAGCGCGAGCAAAAAAAGAATGAAAAAGAAGGGAATGGTATTCTGAAAAGCATAGTAGAGCATGTTCGCTGCATACAACATGCTCCGGTGATAGGTGTGTACATCCCAATACATCACAACAGTCAGGATATCCATAACCGTTGCAAGACTTGTGGCGAGAATAATCAGAAAGAAAACGCGGGTGGCCATGATGTACAGGCGGCTTCGTGAAAAGAAGAGGTAAAAATTCAGTACAAGGATGCACAAGGCCGCAACATCGTAGTTGATTGTTCCCATTAGAGATAATGGTAACGGGTGAACGGTGAAAAAGCAATGAATGCTGAATAATGGAGATTTTTACCGCTGAATTCGTCCTGAAGTATTGCCGCCCATCAGCATTTCTACCTCGGTACTGCTTGAGAGATTGAAATCTCCGGGTATGGTATGTTTAAGACACGAAGCGGCGGTGGCGAACTCCAGAGCAGCGGCGGGATCATCTGGTCTGGTTATCATGGCATACATAAGCCCGGCAGAAAACGCATCTCCGGCTCCAACCCGGTCAACAATATCCGTAATGTGATACTTGTGTGAGACAAGGAAATTGTCCCGGGATACCAGAACAGCGGACCAGTCATTGCTGTTTGCCGAGTAAGCTTCACGCAACGTCACGGCGACGTACGACAGATTGGTGAATGTGTCCAATACCTGTCGGGCAAGATCACGGTAGTCATTGTATTTGACCGTACCTGACGAAAGATCCTCTCCCGTGCCCGTAATTCCCAGAGCATTCTGGATATCCTCCTCGTTGGCAATGAGAATATCAGCATGTGCTACAATCGGAGCCATCACCTCGGGTGCGGACTTTCCGTACTTCCACAGTTTCTTCCGGTAATTGAGATCAACTGATACCGTAAGTCCGGCCTTTTTTGCCTGTTGTACCGCAGCGAGTGCCGTTTCGGCCGCATTGGGGGACAGAGCTGGTGTAATGCCGCTTGTATGAAACCACTGCGCTTTCGAAAATAGTGCCGGCCAGTCAAAATCCTCCGGAGTTACCCGGGAAAAGGCACTGTTGTCACGGTCATACACTACTGTCGACGGTCGCTGTGCTGCCCCGCTTTCGAGAAAATAAATACCAAGTCGCCCTTCCCGGCGTTGCAGATACTCCGTATTGACCCCGTACCGGCGCAGTTCGGCAACAACAGCATCTCCGAGCGTATTTGCCGGAACAGCAGAAACATATACAGACTCAATTCCGAACCGGGCGAGTGAAACGGCAACATTTGCCTCACCACCGCCAAACGTTGCTTCAAGACAGGGCTCCTGGAACAGGCGGGTTGAACCGGGGGACTTAAGACGAAGCATAATTTCACCGAAGTTAACAACAGTATTCATGATGAAATCCTACCCCAAGGGTTTACGCACGTCAAGAAATAACGCACAATTCGGGGACAGAGGATTCATTTTCCACAAGGAGCTGACATGAGAAGTGCACTGGACATCATTGCGGAATGCGGAATTGTGCCGGTAATAGTGATAGATGATCCGGGAAAGGCAGTCCCTCTTGCCCGAGCCCTTGTTGCCGGAGGGATCCCCTGTGCCGAAATAACCTTCCGCACCCAAGAAGCAGGAGAAGCCATTGCACGGATTTCACGTGATGTTCCGGAAATTCTGGTGGGCGCTGGAACCATAGTCTCGCAAGCACTGGCAGAAAAGGCCGCAGACGCCGGAGCCCGATTCATCGTCTCACCCGGTTTTAACCCCTCTGTTGTCGACTGGTGCCTTTCACGAGGCATTCCGGTCATACCCGGCGTCAATAACCCGACCGGAGTTGAAGCTGCCATGGAAAAAGGACTGTCATTGCTCAAATTCTTCCCGGCAGAAGTATCAGGCGGAACGGCCATGCTGGATGCGCTTGCAGGTCCCTATCCGTCAATCTCGTTCATGCCGACCGGAGGGATATCACCGGATAACCTGACAGACTATCTCGCAAGAAAGAATGTGTTCGCTGTCGGCGGTAGCTGGATGGTACACAAAGACCTCATTAACCGGGAAGACTGGCAGCGTATAACCGCGCTTGTTCAGGAGGCGGTATCCACCGTACGGTCACTGCGGGGAAAAATGTGATTTTGCTAGTCAGATACCCCTTTTTTCAGGTATACTTTCACTACCATGGATATTGACCAATTTCTGAATGAAACGCACAGCACGGTGGACCATCTCAATACACCGAATACCGGGTCGACCGACATTGTTGTACTCAACACACAGGAACGTGCGCTGGTTAATCGTGTTTTTGAAAACCTCAGGGTCTACTCTCCCGAAACCATGGTAGGTGTCGCGACCCGTGTCATGGATCTTGAACGCCTTTCAGTCTCAATTTCCCGATATCCGTCCATGTTCGAACAGGGAATTCTCGCGGGACAAACGCGATCATCCGAAACCCTTATCGATACTCTCTGTGATTACAGTGACGGGGAGCGCCTTCTTACCCTGCCGACCAAGGCAATTCTCGGTCAGGGCTTCCTTGTCGCAAAGTTTCATGCTTTTTCCGCTATTACCAAGGTTGCCGTCAATTCGTTTTTCTCTGATGAAGATACCCAGGAACTCCGTCAGGCAACCCTCAATATCATGTTCACGCTCATGGCAGAAGATGTGTATATGTCACTTCTCGACGATCCAAACCTCCGCCAGGAAGTACGACGCGCAATCGCTGAATCTCTGGCGGAACTCTGGGAACACCGTCTTGATCCCAACGTACTCAGCGTAGCCCCCGTTCTTGATGCGGTATGGACCGTCCGGGACCAGATTGCCCCGAATTTCGGCACCATGATCGGTACCAGCGAACTGCTCCTGTTATCGATTGCGCTTGACGATACCTGGCAAAAGTTCATCTCAAACCGTCTCGGAGACAACGATGTAGCTTCTTCCGTGGAAGAGTTCATTTTCGGACTGTCGTATGAAGACATCTCGCTCATCCGGTCGGAACTGAAAAACCGCAAAGTATCGGCAATCGGCCGGGACGAAGTACCCGGCATCATCGGCCATCAGGCAACCGGATCAAATGAAGATCCCCGTGTTTTTTACCGTGCCTATACCCAGCGGCGCAACAACGCCAATGCCCGCAAACGGCTGGCGGCACAAGGTCCCTGGAAGACTCTGGAAGACCATTACATGCAGTTCATTTTTGAACAGAAATTTCAAAAGAGCCGCCATGGCAATACATAAAAAGACATTCAAGTTCGGAGAAAAACTCCGCCAGGTACGCGAACATAAAGGATTAACCCTCAAGGTCGTTGCGCAGGCGGCCGGTGTGAGTGAAAGTCTCGTCTCGCAAATAGAACGCAACCGCGTTTCGCCGGCTATCGACACCCTCCTCTCCCTCGCTGACGCCCTTGATATCGACCTTGAATACCTGTTTGAAGAATACCGCCGTGAACGACCGGTTAAAATAATCCGCGCCGGCGAACGCCGCCACGTGGTTGAGAACGACACCGTCTACGAAGAAATAGTCCGCCCGCTGGACGACGCCCACGCCATTGAAGCCTACTACATCACCCTACCCGTTGCCGGAGAAACCCGCAGGGGATCCTACGGCCACCTGGGACGGGAATTCGGCATCATTACCGAAGGATCGGGTGAGCTGCACTACGAAACGCTCGTATACCCGCTTGAAACCGGGGACAGCATATCCTTTTCCGCTAC